>JAJZLV010000102.1 GCA_021803215.1 Actinomycetes bacterium
CGTCCTGCGCGAGCGGGTGGAGGCGATGAAGGCGATCTGGAGCGAAGACGAGGCCAGCTACCACGGCGCCCACGTCCACTTCGACCGGATCTGGTCGTGGCCGAAGCCGGCGCAACGCCCCCACCCGCCGGTGCTGGTCGGCGGCAACGGCCCGACCGTCACCGACCGGGTGCTGGCCTTCGGCGACGCCTGGATGCCCAACTACGCCCGCGAGGACGGCATCTTGGAGCGGGCCGCGCAGCTGCAGAACCGGGCCGAACGCCCCATAGACCTGATGGTGATGGGCGTACCGGCCGATGCCGGGGTGCTGGCCCGCTTCGAGCAGGCCGGCTTCCGGCGGGCCGTCCACTGGCTGCCGTCGGCCCCCCAGGGTCCGGTCGAGGCCGCCCTCGACCGCTTCGAGGCGGCGGTGGCCGAGCTCCACGGAGAGTGACCCCGGCCGAGGCCAAAGGCCGCTTCGCCACCGGCCGGGTGGCCCATCTGGCCACCGCCGACCGGGACGGCCGCCCCCACCTCGTGCCGCTGGTGTTCGCCGTCGACGGCGAGAGCGTGGTCAGCGCCGTGGACCACAAGGCCAAGCGCACAACGGCGCTACGGCGGCTGGCCAACGTCGCCGTCAACCCGTCGGTGGCGCTGCTGGTCGACCACTACAGCGAGGACTGGGAGCAGCTGTGGTGGGTCCGGGCCGACGGCCGGGCGGCGATCCTAGAAGCCGGCTCGAGCTCCGCCGAACGAGCCGTCGACCTGCTGGTGGCCCGCTACGCCCAGTACGGCCGGCAGCGGCCGGCCGGGCCGGTGCTGGCCGTCACGGTGCTGCGCTGGACGGGCTGGTCGGCCAGCGCCCGCTGACGCCCGCCCTGGCGGGCCGGCCACGGGTGGTGGACCTCGGGTGCAGCTTGCCGGCGACCAGAGCGATCCCTCGTGCCGGCAGCTCTTTCGAGCGCGCTCGCGTAGTTGCACGAAAGCCTTCGGAGAGAGCCTCGGACCTCCTCGAATCTGCCGGGTCAATCACCGTTCCCGGCCGTCTGGAAGGACTCCAGCGCATCTTGTCAATGATCCTCAGTGCATCCGGCTGGACGCTTCTGGCTACAGGCGACAGAGCCGGAGTCGTCGTCGCGGCTCTGCAGCTTCCTCCGCTCTGCCAGCGCCGGGCGAGCTCTGCGATGAGGTCGGTGGCGCTGCCGCCTGATTGCCCTGGTAGGGGCGTTGTCAGGCGGTTATCTTGATCTCGATGTCTACTCCGGCCGGCAGGTCGAGGCGCTGGAGGGAGTCGACGGTCTTCGGCGAGTGCTCGACGATGTCCACGAGACGCTTGTGGATCCGCATCTCGAAGTGCTCGCGGCTGTCCTTGTACTTGTGCGGGGACCGGATGACCGTGTAGCGGTGCTTCTCGGTCGGCAAAGGCACCGGGCCCCGGATCTTCGCCTGGGTGCGGAGCACCGTCTCGACGATCTTCTTCGTCGACTGGTCGATGATCTCGTGGTCGTAGGCCTTGAGCCTGATCCGGATCCGCTGGGCAGCCATCTGCTCGCCTGCCCTCTCCTACTTGATGATCTTCGTGACCCGGCCGGCGCCGACGGTGCGGCCACCTTCCCGGATGGCGAAACGGAGACCCTCGTCCATGGCGATCGGCTTTTGCAGCTCGACGGTCATCGTCGTGTTGTCGCCCGGCATGACCATCTCGGTGCCCTCGGCCAGCTGGATCGTCCCGGTGACGTCGGTCGTCCGGAAGTAGAACTGCGGGCGGTAGTTGGAGAAGAACGGCTTGTGGCGGCCACCTTCCTCCTTGGTGAGCACGTAGACGTTCGCCTCGAAGTTCGTGTGGGGCGTGATGGAGCCCGGCTTGCAGAGCACCTGACCCCGCTCGACGTCCTCCTTCTTCGTCCCACGGAGCAGCGCGCCGATGTTGTCGCCGGCCTGGGCCTGGTCGAGGAGCTTGCGGAACATCTCGACGCCGGTGCAGACCGTCTTCTGGGTCGGGCGGAGGCCGACGACCTCGACATCGTCGCCCACCTTCAAGACGCCCTGCTCCACCCGGCCGGTCACGACGGTGCCACGCCCGGTGATGGTCATGACGTCCTCGACCGACATGAGGAAGGGCTTGTCGATCTCACGGACCGGCTCGGGGATGTAGTCGTCCACGGCCTCCATGAGGTTGAGGATGCCCTGAGCGGCCTCCGCGTCGCCCTCGAGCGCCTTGAGGGCGCTCACCCGGACGACCGGGGTGTCGTCGCCGGGGAACTCGTACTCGTTCAGGAGCTCACGGACCTCCAGCTCGACCAGGTCGAGCAGCTCCTCGTCGTCGACCATGTCGGCCTTGTTGAGGGCCACCACTATCGAGGGGACGCCCACCTGGCGGGCGAGCAGCACGTGCTCGCGAGTCTGAGGCATCGGGCCGTCGGCGGCCGAGACGACGAGGATGGCCCCGTCGACCTGGGCGGCGCCGGTGATCATGTTCTTGATGTAGTCGGCGTGGCCAGGCATGTCGACGTGGGCGTAGTGACGCTTGTCCGTCTCGTACTCCACGTGGGCGATCGAGATGGTTATGCCACGGGCCTTCTCCTCGGGGGCCTTGTCGATCTCGTCGAAGGCCGTGAAGGCGACGTTCGGGTTGTGGTCGTGAAGGACCTTGGTTATGGCCGCAGTCAGCGTCGTCTTCCCGTGGTCGATGTGACCCATCGTGCCGATGTTGATATGCGGCTTGGTCCGCTCGAACTTCTGCTTGGCCATTGGTGCCGACCGCTCCGTTTGGTGTCCGGGCGACGCCCCCTTGGCGTCGCGTCGTAGTTGCTTCTGGTCTTGTTGATCACTTCGCCGACGAGGTCGCCGGCTTGGTCACTCGCCGGTGACCCGGGCGACGATCTCCCGAGACACCGACTCAGGGACTTCTTGGTACGAGTCGAACTGCATCGTGTACGTGGCGCGACCCTGAGTGCGCGAACGCAGGTCAGTAGCGTAGCCGAACATATCCGACAGCGGGACCTGCGCCGACACGACGTGTGACGAGCCTCTCTGCTCCATGCCCTCGACCCGGCCGCGACGGGAGGAGAGGTCGCCGATGACGTCGCCCAGGTAGTCGTCGGGCGTCACCACCTCGACCGCCATGATCGGCTCGAGCAGCACGGGGCGGGCGGCCCGGCAGGCCTTCTTGAAGGCGAGCGAGCCGGCGATCTTGAAGGCCATCTCGGAGGAGTCGACGTCGTGATAGGAGCCGTAGGTGAGGGTCACCCGCAGGTCGACGACCGGGAAGCCGGCGAGCACACCGGAGTTCATGGCCTCCTGGATTCCCGCGTCGACCGACGGGATGTACTCCTTCGGGATGACCCCGCCGGTGATCTTGTCGACGAACTCGTAGCCGCCGCCCGGCCCGGTCGGCTCGAGGTCGATGACGACGTGGCCGTACTGGCCCCGGCCGCCGGTCTGGCGGACGTAGCGCTCCTCGATCTTGGTGACGGCGTCTCTCACCGTCTCGCGGTAGGCGACCTGGGGCTTTCCGACATGGGCGTCGACCTTGAACTCTCTGAGCATCCGGTCGACCAGCACCTCGAGGTGGAGCTCGCCCATGCCGGAGATGACCGTCTGGCCGGTCTCCTCGTCGGTGCGGACCCGGAAGGTCGGGTCCTCCTCGCTCAGGGCGTGCAGCGCCTTGCCGAGCTTGTCCTGGTCGGCCTTGGTCTTCGGCTCGACGGCGACGTGGATGACCGGGTCGGGGAACTCGAGCGTCTCGAGGAGGATCTTGTGGCTCGGGTCGCAGAGGGTGTCGCCCGTCGTGGTCGACTTGAGGCCCACCACAGCCACGATGTCGCCGGTGTGGATGTGGTCCTTGTCCTCCCGGTGGTTGGCGTGCATCTGGAGGATGCGCCCGATCCGCTCGGTGCGGTCCTTGGTCGAGTTGAGCACCGTGGTGCCCTTCTCGAGGGTGCCCGAGTAGACCCGCAGGTAGGTGAGCTTGCCGACGAAGGGGTCGGACATGATCTTGAAGGCGAGGGCCGAGAAGGGCTCGTCGTCACGGGCCTCCCGGATGATCGGCTCGCCGCTCTTCACGTCGGTACCGGTCGTCGGCGGCACGTCGAGCGGGCTCGGCAGGTACTCGACGACGGCGTCCAGCATCGGCTGGACGCCTTTGTTCTTGAAGGCCGAGCCGCAAAGGACCGGGACGGCCACGCTCGCGATGGTCGCCTTGCGAAGGGCGCTCTTCAGGTCGTCGGCGGTGATCTCCTCCTCGCCGACGTACTTCTCCATGATCGTGTCGTCGAAGTTCGACAGGACGTCGATCAGGTCGTGGCGGGCCGCCTCGGCGGCGGGCTGGAGCTCGGCCGGGATCTCCTCCTCGGACCACTTCTCGCCCATGCCCTCTTCCCAGATGAGGGCCTTCATCGCCGTGAGGTCGATGACGCCGGCGAAGTCGCCCTCGGCGCCGATCGGCAGCTGGACGACGGCCGGCAGGGCCTCGAGGCGGTCCTTGATCATCTCGACCGTGCGCTCGAAGTTGGCGCCCACCCGGTCCATCTTGTTGATGAAGCAGATGCGCGGGACGTGGTACTTGTTCGCCTGGCGCCAGACGGTCTCGGTCTGGGGCTCGACGCCGGCGACGGCGTCGAAGACGGCGACGGCGCCGTCGAGGACCCGCAGCGAGCGCTCCACCTCGACGGTGAAGTCGACGTGACCGGGGGTGTCGATGATGTTGATCCAGTTGTCCCGCCAGTTGCAGGTCGTGGCGGCGGAGGTGATGGTGATCCCCCGCTCCTGCTCCTGGACCATCCAGTCCATGGTGGCGGCGCCCTCGTGGACCTCGCCGATCTTGTAGTTGCGGCCCGTGTAGTACAAGATCCGCTCGGTCGTCGTCGTCTTGCCGGCGTCGATGTGGGCCATGATCCCGATGTTGCGGGTCCTGGCTAGGGGGAACTCACGGAGTGGGGGGGACATTGGGCAGCTCTTCTTCGGGTTTCTTCTCTGTCTTGTGGACGGCGCTGTCTTCTGGACGGCTCTCGGCAGCGGGCCGGCCAAGTGTCCAGAGCGCCGAGAGCTCTCTCGACCGGCTGGGTGGCCGGCCGGACCGGGGGGCCGGCCCGGCCCCGCTCACCAGCGGTAGTGGGCGAACGCCTTGTTCGACTCGGCCATCTTGTGCATGTCCTCGCGGCGCTTCACGGCGGCGCCGAGACCGTTCGAAGCATCGAGGATCTCGTTCGCGAGACGTTGGGCCATCGTGCGCTCACGGCGCTGGCGGGAGTAGGTGACGAGCCAGCGGATCGAGAGGGTGGTCGCCCGGCGGGGCCGGACGTCGACCGGCACCTGGTAGGTGGCCCCACCAACTCTACGGCTCTTGACCTCGAGCTCCGGCCGGGTGTTGTCGAGGGCCCGCTTCAAGGTGGCGATCGGCTCGGAGCCGGTCTTCTCGGCCACGATGCCGAGCGCCTCGTAGACGATCCGCTCGGCGAGCGAGCGCTTGCCCCGCGAGAGGATCTTGTTCACCAGCTGGGTCACGATGACCGAGCGGTAGACAGGGTCCGGGACGAGCTCCCTGCGGGCCGGGGGGCCGTTGCGGGGCACGTCAGCCTTCCTTCTTCGCGCCGTAGCGGCTGCGGGCCTGGGCACGGTCCCGCACGCCGGAGGTGTCGAGCGTGCCGCGGACGATCTTGTAGCGCACACCCGGCAGGTCCTTCACCCGGCCGCCCCGGACGAGGACGATCGAGTGCTCCTGCAGGTTGTGCCCGACCCCGGGTATGTAGGCGGTGACCTCGTGGCCACTCGTCAGGCGCACGCGGGCGACCTTGCGGAGAGCGGAGTTCGGCTTCTTCGGGGTCGTCGTGTAGACCCTCGTGCAGACGCCGCGACGCTGTGGGGCGCCCTTCAGCGCCGGCGTCTTCGTCTTCGTCCGCTTGGTCTCTCGTCCGTTCCGGACGAGCTGAGCGATTGTGGGCACGCGCTACCTCTCGAGACGTACTTCGCTTAGAGCCGCCGGCGCCAAAAGCCGCGCCAATGCAGCCTGACAACTATACCAGGGCGAAATCGCCTCGCCACCAGGCGTTCAGCCGGTCCGGACGTTCAGCTCGCCCATCAGACCGCCGACCCGCAGGCGAAGGCGCGGCACCCCGGGGCGGGGCTGGACCGGCTTCACCTCGAGCCGCCGGCTCCCCATGACGACGAGCCCGGTCACCTCTACCTCGACCCCCTCGGGGACGATGACCTCCTGCTTTCCCATGAGGAGGAAGATCGAGATCTCGATCTCGTTCCCCTCGATGACGGCCTGGCCGAGGTCCAAGAGGGTCTCGCCCATCACTGTCACCACCTTCGCCCGGGAAGGAAGCCGCCAGTGGCCGCGGCGCGTGGTCTCGCCCATGACCGAGACGATCCAGCTCGATGGCTCTCTCTTCTTCTCCGGCGCCGGGCGGGCCGGGCCGGCCGCCGGCTCGGGCAGGTCGGCCAGGAGCGGGCCGAGCTCGCCTCTCGCCCTGGCGCTGTAGGCGGCCTCGATCCGGGCTCCGAGCTCCTCGAGGGTCAGCCGCCCCTCGGCGCAGGCGAGGCTCAGCCGCTCGACCACCTGCTCGCGCTCGCCGTCGGAGGCCCTCAGGTGCTCGAGGCCCTCCCCCTCCTCGCCAGCCATCGACCGCAGGCTAGCGGTTGGCCCGGCCCGCCTTGAGGAAGGCCGGCTCGACCCCAGGGCCCCTGCCAGGCGGTGTGCACGCGCCTGGCGCGCGGCCGATACTTGGCGGGTGCAATCGAGAAGCCATGCGCGCCGCCGGACGCCCTCGTTCGCCCCCGGCCGCTACAGCACCCTTTACGGGCGGACGCCCAAGAGGCGCTTTCGCCGGTTGGTGAACGTCTTTCTCCCGCTCCTGCTCATCTGCTTCGCCCTCAGCATCCTCGTCGGCACCCTCTTGGAGGCCAGCCCGCCGATAAAGCTGACCAGCCTCATTACGGGCCGGGTCGACGCCGCCGGCAAGGCCGTCTCCCCGCCCTGGCCCCCTTCCGGCGAGGCCGCCCTCGCCTCGAGCACCGGCCAGCTCATCGGCACTCACGGCCCGACCCGCTCGGTGCCGATCGGCTCGCTGGCAAAGATCATGACCGCCTACCTCGTTTTGAAGAAGTACCCGCTCGCAAAGGGGCAGGCGGGCTTCACGATGACGGTGACGGCCTCGGACTTCGCCTCGATGGCCCAAAGAGAGGCAGAGGGACAGTCGATGATCGGCGTCTACCAGGGAGAGACCCTCACCGAGCGCCAGGCCCTCGAGGCCATGCTGATCCCCTCGGCCGACAACATCGCCGCCTTCCTGGCCGCCTACGTCGGGCCGAGCGTGCGGGCCTTCGTCGCCAAGATGAACGCCACGGCCCGAGCGCTCGGGCTCGACCACACCCACTTCACCGACGCCAGCGGCTACGCCCCGGGCAGCCGCTCCAACTCGACCGACCTCATAAAGCTCGGCCGGATCGCCATGGAGAACCCGACCTTCGCCCAGATAGTCGGCACCTACACCGTCTACCTCCCCAACGGGGTGCCGGGCGCCAAGCCGATCAAGTTCACCAACTACAACGGCCTCGTCGGCTCCTACGGCTTCACCGGGATCAAGACCGGCTCGACCCCCCAGGCCGGCCAGGCCCTGTTGTTCTCGGTCCACCGGAAGGTGAAGGGCCGGGAGGTCTCCCTCCTCGGAGACGTCCTCGAGCAGCACGGCCCGGGGATCGTCGGCGGCGCCCTCAGCTCGGCCCTCAGCCTGGTCGACGGCTACTACTCCCGGCTCGGCTGGCGGACCGCCCTGCCGGCCGGAACCGTCGTCGCCCGCCTCAGCCGGGCCGGCCGGACGGTGTTCATGACGCTCAGGTCTCCCCTCCGGGTCTTGAGCCTGCCGGGCGCCAAGGTCGCCATCTCGGTGCGCTTCGACACGAAGAACCCCGGCAAGGGCGAGAGCGCCATCGTGCGAGGCGAGACGCCCGGCTCGCCTCTCGCCAGAGCCGTCGGACGGGCCAAGGCGCTGCCCGGCCCGGGCTTTTTCTGGAAGCTCGAGCACTTCTTCTGATCGGCCGGCGCCAGCCCTGAGGGTACCGGCGACTCGAGGGCGATCGACCGCCTAGCCTGGTGGATCTCGGGAGGGGGGGAGATGATCTGCAGCCGCTGTGGGGGCAGGACACCGGAGGGGAAGCGCTTTTGCAAGGACTGCGGGGCGCCCCTCGGGACCCGCTGTCCCGGCTGCGGCGCCGAGACCATCCCGGCCAGCCGTTTCTGCGCCGACTGCGGCACCCCGCTCGAGGAGGCCGCCGCCCCGGGCTCCGCGCCGAGCGAGAGCCGGACCGAGCCGGCGCCGGCGGCCGGTCTCAAGGCAGAGATGCGCCACGTCTCGGTCCTCTTCTGCGACCTGGTGGACTTCACGCCGCTTTCTGAGTCGCGAGACCCGGCCGACATGCGGGAGTTCCTCTCGGGCTACTTCGAGATGGCCCGCTCGGTCGTCGGCCGCTACGGCGGGGTGATCGAGAAGTTCATCGGGGACGCCGTCATGGCCGTCTGGGGCGTGCCGGTCGCCAACGAGGACGACGCCGAGAGGGCCGTGCGAGCCGGCCTCGAGCTGCTCGACGGCATCGCCGAGTACGGCGAGAGCCTCGGGACGGCCCTGCAGGGCCGGGTCGGCATCGTGACCGGCCGGGCGGCCACCGCCGCCAGCCAGTCGGAGGGCCTCGTCGTCGGCGACCGGGTGAACACGGCGGCCCGCATCCAGTCGGTCGCCCCTGCGGGCTCCTGCTACGTCGACGAGACCACTCGGTCCGCCACCTCGGCCGCCATCGCCTACGAGGACGCCGGCAGCCACCAGTTGAAGGGAAAGGCCGAGCCGGCCCACCTCTACCGGGCGCTCAGGGTCGAGGCGGCGATCGCCGGCTCGCAGCGCCCGAGCGTCATAGAGGCTCCCTTCACCGGCCGGGAGTACGAGCTGCGGCTGTTGAAAGAGCTGCTGCACGCCTCGATCGAGCGCTCCTCCGCCCGGCTGGCCCTCGTGTCGGGCGTGGCCGGCATCGGCAAGAGCCGCCTCGCCTGGGAGCTGTTCAAGTACGTCGACGGCATCGCCCAGGAGCTCTTGTGGCACACGGGGCACTGCCTCTCCTACGGAGACGGCGTCAGCTACCGGGCGCTCTCGGAGATGGTGCGGGCCCGCCTCCAGATCGGCGAGGAGGACTCGCACGAGGTGGCGGCCGAGCGGCTGAAGACCGGCCTCGAGCGCTGGATCCAGTCTCCAGAGGACCGGGAGTTCATCGCTCCTCGCCTCGCCCAGCTGCTCGGGATACCGACCGATCACAACCTGATGCGCCAGGAGCTCTTCGCCGGCTGGCGGCTCTTTTTCGAGCGCCTCGCCGAGCACCTCCCGGTCGTAATGGTCCTCGAGGACCTGCAGTGGGCCGATCCCGGCCTGGTCGAGTTCCTCGACCAGCTGCTCGACTGGTCGGCCGATCACGCCATCTTCCTGCTCGTGCTCACCCGGCCGGAAGGGATCGACCGGGCGGCCTCGATGCTCTCTCGCCGCAACACGACGAACCTCTCGCTCGACCCGCTCCCAGACGAGGTGGTCGCAAGGCTGCTCGACAGCCTGGTCGAGAACCTGCCGGCCGACGCCCGGGCCCGCATAGTCGAGCGGGCCGAGGGGATCCCGCTCTATGCGCTCGAGACGATCCGAGCCCTCATCGACCGCGGGGCCATCGCCCGGGGAGAGGCCGGCCTCCGGGTGACCGACGAGATCGGCACCCTCGACGTCCCGCCCGAGCTGACGGCTCTCATCTCCTCGCGCCTCGACACCTTGGCACCAAAAGAAAGGCAGCTCGTGAAGGAGTGCGCCGTCCTCGGCGACGCCTTCCCCCGCCATGCCGTCGAGGCGGTGAGCGACCTCGAGGCCTCCGAGATAGACAGCCTCCTCGCCACCTTGGTCCGCCGGGAGGTGCTCACGGTCCGGGCCGACAAGCTCTCACCCGAGCGGGGCCAGTACGCCTTCACCCAGTCTCTCATCCGCCAGGTCGCCTACGAGATGCTCACGACCGCCGAGCGCAAGGCGAGGCACCTCCGCACGGCCCAGCACCTCGAGCAGTCCTTCGCCTCCGAGGGGATCGAGGCCGCCGAGGTCATCGCCTCCCACCTGCACGACGCCTACCTGGCGGCCGGGAGCGACCCCGACGCCGAGGAGATCCGCCGGCGGGCCGAGCGGGCGGCGGTGGCGGCCGCCGAGCGGGCCGGCAAGGTCGGCGCCAACGAGCGGGCGGCGGCCGCCTACCTGCGGGCGGCCGACCTGGCGGCTGTGGACAAGGACCGGGGCGAGCATCTCGTGAAGGCCGCCCGCATGTCGAACGAGATGGAGGACCACGCCGCCACCATCGCCCACGCCAATCGCGCCCGCCAGCTCTTCGAGGCGATCGGCGAGAAGCCCGGGATCGCCGCCGCCGAGCTGGCGAGGGCGCTCGGCGTCTACTTCTCGGGCAGCTTCGAGGAGGCCAGCCAGATAATCCGGGCCGCCATCGACCTGACAGAGAGCGTCGAGCTGGACCCCCTCCTCGAGGCCGAGCTGTACACCTACCACGGCGCCGCCTGCGCCTTCACCGGGCGCTACGAGGAGAGCCGCCAGGCGCTCGACAGGGCTCTCCTGCTCGCCCAGCAGCACGAGCTCGAAGAGGAGCTCGTGATAGCGCTCAACTTCCGCTCCATGGTGCTGCGGGCCGAGGGCCGCCACACAGAGGCGCGCCTCTACCTCGAAGCAAGCGTCGCCGCCGTCGAGGAGGGAAGCCGCCTCGGGGCGATCCTGGAGAACAACCTCGGCTGGAGCTATGCCGGGCGGGACCTGCCGGCCGCCGAGGAGCACCTGAGGAAGGCGCTCGCCATCGCCCGGCGGCGTGGCTCGCGCATGGCCGAGGCGGCTTCGGCGGACAGCCTCATCTCGGTGCTGATGGCCAAGGGCAGCTTCGCCGAGGCGGCCGCCCTCATAGACGAGGTGATCGACGTCGCCCCGCAAGGGCGCTTCGGGAACTGGACCAAGATGCGCCTCGCGAGCTTGAAGGCGATCTACGGAGAGACCGATGGCGCGAGGCAGCTGCTGGTGGAGTCCGCCCGGGAGCGGGAGTCAGACGAGCTGCAGAACCGCTCGGCCTACCTGTGGATCGAGGCGCTGGTCCGCCTGGCGGGGGGCGAAGCCGCCGCCGCCCTCGAGTCGGTCGACGACTTCCGGGAGGTGGCCAGGCTCGAGGGCAACCTGGGCGAGGACATGCGCGAGGCCATCCCGGTCGCCGTCGAGGCCGCGATAGCCCTCGGGACCCCCGAGCGGGCCGAGCCCCTCTTGGCCGAGGTCGGACAGCACCCGCCCGGCGTGCTCCCTCCCTCGGTCAAGCTGCAGCTGAGAAGAGGGTGGGCGCTTTTGCGGGCCGCCGCCGGTGAGACAGAGGGGATCGAACAAGAGCTGCGCCAGGTCGAGGCGGGCTTCGCGGAGCTCGGATACGAGTACTGGAGAGCCCGGACCGCCCTCGACCTCGCCGAGCACCTGAGCAGGCAGGGACGGACAGAGCAAGCCCACGAGGAGGCCGCCGGCGCCGCCGAGGCCTTCGCCCGCATCGGGGCGCTCCCGATGAGAGAGCGCGCCGACAAGCTCGTAGCCTCGCTCTCTCATCTCGTCTCCTCCTCCTAGCCGCGCCCGGCCGGGCCGGGCCGGCCGGGCTCGGCAGACCAGCCAGCCGGCCTGCGACCTCCCGGCCGGTGACGCGAAAGCGCCGCCGGCCAAGCCGGCGGCGCTTTGTCGGATCGCTTCGGCCTCGGCTCAGGCAGAGCCCTCGTCGGCCGCTCCGTAGGCGTCGCCCTCGGCCGAGTACGGGTCCTCCCCGCCCTCGCCCGGTCCGAAGCTGCCGTAGCTCTCGGTGTCGGAGACCGTGCCGTAGGGGTCGAAGCTGTCGCCGTCGCCGAGGGTGGTCCGGCCGACATCTCGCAGCCAGGCCGCCAGGTCCTCGGGCGATCCGTCCAAGATGTTGGCTTCGCCGTCGAGGTCCGAGGACCAGAACGACATCCGCTGGGCTTCGGGGGTCTCGATCTCGAAGGCCCGGTAGCGATCCATCCCGGTGCCGGCCGGGATGAGCTTTCCGATGATGATGTTCTCCTTCAGCCCGAACAGCTGGTCGGAGCGTCCCTCGATGGCGGCCTCGGTGAGGACTCTCGTCGTCTCCTGGAAGGAGGCGGCCGAGAGCCACGAGTCGGTGGCGAGGGAGGCCTTCGTGATGCCCATCAGCTCCGGGCGGCCCTCGGCCGGGCGGCCCCCGGCTCGGACCAGCTCCCGGTTGACCGCCGCGTAGCGCTGCGAGTCGACCCGCTCACCTGGCAGGAAGTCGGCGTCACCCGGCTCGGCCACGAGCACCCGGCGCAGCATCTGGCGCACGATGAGCTCGATGTGCTTGTCGTGGATCGAGACGCCCTGGTCGCGGTAGACCTTCTGCACCTCTTCGACGAGGTACTGCTGGGTCTCCCGGATCCCCTTGATCTCGAGGAGCTCCTTGGGGTCCTTCGGCCCCTCGATGAGGGCGTCACCGGGGTGGACCTCCTCACCGTCGCCCACCTCGAGATGGGCCCGGGCAGAGACCGTAACGACCTGCTCGGTGCCGTCCTCGGCGACGACTGTCACCCGCCGCCCGGTCTCGTCCTCCTCGACCCGGACGACCCCGGGCTCGCGGACCAGGACCGCCGCCCCCTTCGGGGTGCGGGCCTCGAAGAGCTCGACCACCCGGGGAAGTCCGTGGGTGATGTCCTCGCCGACCACGCCACCGGCGTGGAAGGTGCGCATGGTGAGCTGGGTGCCCGGCTCGCCGATCGACTGGGCCGCGATGACCCCGACCGCCTCGCCGAGCTCTATCAGCTTCCCGGTGGCGAGCGACTGGCCGTAGCAAAGGGCGCAGACGCCGTGCTCGCTCTCGCAGGTGAGCACCGAGCGGACCCTTATCCGCTCGACGGCCTCGTCGGCCACGAGGGCGGCCACCTCGGCGTCGCCGAGCATGTGGCCGGCCTCGAAGCTCCGCCCGTCGGAGAGCGTCACCGGCTCGAGCAGGATGCGGCCGTAGGCCCGGGTCTCGAGGTAGGAGCGCTTCCCGGCCTGGTCGGGCACGACGTTGTCGAGCCAGACGCCCCGGGTCGTGCCGCAGTCCTCGATCCTTATGATGAGCTCCTGGGCGACGTCGACGAGCCGCCGGGTGAGGTAGCCGGAGTCGGCCGTCCTGAGCGCGGTGTCGGCCAGGCCCTTCCTGGCGCCGTGGGTCGAGATGAAGTACTCGAGCACCGAGAGGCCCTCTCGGAAGGAGGACTTGATCGGCCGGGGGATCATCTCGCCCCGTGGGTTGGAGACGAGACCTTTCATCCCGGCGATCTGGCGCATCTGCTGGGCGTTGCCCCGGGCGCCCGAGTCCACCATCATGTCGAGCGGGTTGAAGTCGATCGTGGCGAGCGTCTGCTCCATCGCCCGTCCGACCTCGGAGTTGGCCGAGGTCCAGATCTCGATCTCCTTCTGGCGCCGCTCGTCGTCGGTGATGATGCCCCGCTTGAACTGGGTCTCGGCCTTCTCGGCCTCCTTCTCGTAACGGTCGAGGATCTCCGCCTTGGTGGGCGGGGTCTTGACGTCGTCGATCGAGATGGTGAGCCCCGAGCGGGTGGCGTAGCGGAAGCCCAGGTCCTTTATGCGGTCGAGGGTCTCCGAGACCGTCGCCTTCGGGTAGTTGGCGGCGATCTGCTCGACGATCGAGGCGATCGGGACGGCCCGGCGGCCGACGACCTCGTTCACGAAGCCGAAGTCGGCCGGCAGGGCGGCGTTGAAGATGAGCCGCCCGGCTGTCGTCTCGATCGAGGTCGGCTCGTCCTCGCTCTCGGCGGCCTCGGCCGGGTCGACGCCGTGGCGCCGCCCGACGAGCGGGAAGACCCAGCCGCTTGCACCTCTCCGCAGCTGGATCTTGGCGTGCAGCTCGATCTCGCCCGTCTCGTAGGCCTGCTCGACCTCGTAGAGGTTGCGGAAGACCCGGCCCTCGCCTCTCCGGCCGTCGGCCATCAAGGTGAGGTAGTAGGCGCCGAAGACCATGTCCTGGGAGGGGACGGTCATCGGCCGGCCGTGGGCCGGCGACAGGATGTTGTTGGCCGAGAGCATGAGGATGCGGGCCTCTGCCTGCGCCTCGGCCGAGAGCGGCAGGTGGACCGCCATCTGGTCGCCGTCGAAGTCGGCGTTGAAGGCGGCGCAGACGAGGGGATGGATCTGGATGGCCTTGCCCTCGACCAGCACCGGCTCGAAGGCCTGGATGCCGAGGCGGTGGAGCGTCGGGGCTCTGTTCAACAGGACCGGGTGCTCCTTGATCACCTCGTCGAGGACGTCCCACACCTGGGTGCGGCGCCGCTCGACCATCCGCTTGGCCGACTTGATGTTCTGGGCGATCTCGGTGTCGACGAGCCGCTTCATGACGAAGGGCTTGAACAGCTCGAGGGCCATGAGCTTGGGCAGGCCGCACTGGTGCAGCTTCAGCTTCGGGCCGACCACGATGACCGAGCGGCCCGAGTAGTCGACCCGCTTGCCTAGCAGGTTCTGGCGGAAGCGACCCTGCTTGCCCTTCAGCATGTCCGAGAGCGACTTGAGCGGGCGGTTGCCCGGCCCGGTCACCGGGCGGCCCCGGCGGCCGTTGTCGAAGAGGGCGTCGACGGCCTCTTGCAGCATCCGCTTCTCGTTGTTGATGATGATCTCGGGAGCCCCGAGGTCGAGCAGCCTCTTCAGCCGGTTGTTCCGGTTGATCACCCGGCGGTAGAGGTCGTTCAGGTCCGAGGTGGCGAAGCGGCCGCCGTCGAGCTGCACCATCGGGCGGAGGTCGGGCGGGATGACCGGGACGGCCTCGAGGATCATGGCGCGGGGATCGTTGACACGCCGGCCCTGCTGGTCTGAGCGGTTGAAGGCCGAGACGATCCTCAGCCGCTTGATTGCCTTCTGCTTGCGCTGGGCCGACAGAGGCCGACGGCCGTCCGCCGGGTCGATGGCGTCGCGGAGCTTCTGCTCCTCCTCGACGAGGTCGAGGCGGTTGATCAAAGAGGCGATCGTCTCGGCCCCCATGCCGCCCTCGAAGTAGGCGCCGTAGCGGCTCTTGAGCTCCCGCCACAACAGCTCGTCCTCGATGATCTTCCGCGGGTGGAGGTCGGCCAGCTCGGAGAGGGCCTTTCTCGCCAGCTCGACCTCGCCGGCCGCCCGCTCTCTTATCGCGGCGACCTCGCGCTCGACGGCCCGCTGGCGGGCCCGCAGCTCGGACTCCTTGGCGCCTTCCTTCTCGAGCCCGGCGAGCTCCTTTTCGAGCTCGGAGAGGCGCCGCTCGGCCGCGAGGTCGCGGGCCCGCTCGATCTCGCCGATCTCTGTCTGCAGCTCGGCCTCGAGGCTCGGCAGATCGGCGTGGCGCTTCTCCTCGTCGACGAAGGTGACGAGGTAGGCGGCGAAGTAGATGACCTTCTCGAGCTGCTTGGCCTTCAGCTCCTCGCGGGCCTCGGTCCCCATGAGGAGGTAGGCCAGCCACGAGCGGGTGCCCCGCAGGTACCAGATGTGCACGACGGGGGCGGCGAGCTCGATGTGGCCCATCCGCTCGCGGCGGACCTTCGAGCGGGTGACCTCCACCCCGCAGCGCTCACAGATGATGCCCCGGAAGCGCACCCTCTTGTACTTGCCGCAGTAGCACTCCCAGTCCTTGGTCGGACCGAAGATCTTCTCGCAGAAAAGGCCGTCCTTCTCGGGACGAAGCGTGCGGTAGTTGATCGTCTCCGGCTTGCGGACCTCCCCGTGCGACCAGGTCCTTATGTCGTCGGCCGTCGCGAGGCCGATCCTCAGCTGATCGAAGTCGTTGACGTCGAGCACTTAAAAGCTCCTCTCCGCGGCGCGGCGAGCGTCCTCCTCGTCGGAGCCACGCTCGGGGCGGCTGATGTCGATCCCGAGCTCCTCGGCCGTCCGGTAGACGTCCTCGTCGAGCTCTCGCATCTCGATCTCCTCGCCTGTGGTCGAGAGGACCTCGACGTCCAGGCAGAGTGACTGCATCTCCTTGATGAGAACCTTGAAGCTCTCCGGGATGCCTGGCTCGGGGATGTTCTCCCCCTTCACGATCGCCTCGTAGACCTTCACCCGGCCAAGGACGTCGTCGGACTTGATCGTGAGCAGCTCCTGCAGCGCATAGGCGGCGCCGTAGGCCTCGAGGGCCCACACCTCCATCTCCCCGAAGCGCTGGCCGCCGAACTGGGCCTTGCCGCCGAGGGGCTGCTGGGTGATCATCGAGTACGGGCCGGTCGAGCGGGCGTGGATCTTGTCGTCGACCAGGTGGGCCAGCTTCAAGATGTACATGTAGCCGACCATGACCGGGTTGTCGTAGGGCTCGCCCGTGCGGCCGTTGTAGAGGGTCGCCTTGCCGTCGGGGCCGATGAGGCGCCGGCCGGTCTCGGGCGACTCGGGGTTCAAGGTCTCGAAGAGCCTTCTTATGGTCGGGTGGCGGCGGGACTGGGCCTCTTCGTCCCAGTGGGCGCCGTCGAAGACCGGGGTCGAGATCCAAGTCGCCGGGTCGGTCCTCGGCCGGGTCTTCGTCTCGGTCCCCCGCACGACCTCGCCCTCGACCTCCAGGCCCTCCCAGCCCCAGCGGGCGGCGTAGCCGAGATGGGCCTCGAGGACCTGGCCGACGTTCATGCGGCTCGGCACGCCGAGGGGGTTCAAGATGATGTCGACCGGGGTCCCGTCCGCCAGGTGAGGCATGTCCTCGAGGGGGAGGATGCGGGAGATGACGCCCTTGTTGCCGTGGCGCCCGGCCAGCTTGTCTCCCTCGGAGATCTTCCTCTTCTGGGCGACGTAGACCCGCACCAGCTGGTTGACGCCGGGCGGCAGCTCGTGGGAGTCGTCCCGCGAGAAGACCCGGACGTCGATCACCTTGCCGTACTCGCCGTGGGGCACCTTGAGGCTCGTGTCGCGGACGTCACGGGCCTTCTCGCCGAAGATCGCCCGCAAGAGGCGCTCCTCGGGGGTGAGCTCGGTCTCCCCCTTCGGGGTGACCTTGCCGACGAGGACGTCGCCCGGGCCGACCTCGGCGCCGATGCGGATGATGCCTCGCTCGTCCAGGTCCGCCAGGATGTCGTCGGAGAGGTTCGGGATGTCCCGCGTGATCTCCTCGGCTCCGAGCTTGGTGTCACGGGCGTCGACCTCGTGCTCCTCGATGTGGATCGAGGTGAGGACGTCGTCGCGCACGAGCCGCTCGGACAAGATGATGGCGTCTTCGTAGTTGAAGCCCTCCCACGGCATGAAGGCCACGAGGAGGTTCTTGCCGAGCGCCAGCTCACCGTTGTGGGTCGAGGGGCCGTCGGCCATGACGTCGCCCGCCTGGACGCTCTGGCCCTCGTCGACCAGCACCTTCTGGTTGATGCACGTGTTCTGGTTCGAGCGGCGGAACTTCCAGAGCGGGTAGACCCGCCGGCCGAGCTCGCCGCCGTTGCGGTCCTTGCCGGACTTGTACTCGACCGTGATGTGGTCGCCCGAGATCTCGCTCACCGTCCCCGGGCCCTCGGCGAGGATGACCTCGCCGGCGTCGCGGGCGGCCCTCGCCTCGATGCCGGTCCCGATGTAGGGGGCCTCCGGCACCATGAGGGGCACCGCCTGCTTTTGCATGTTGGCGCCCATGAGGGCGCGGTTGGCGTCGTCGTGCTCGACGAAGGGGATGAGGGCCGTCGAGACCGAGAGGATCTGCTTCGGCGAGACGTCCATCAGGTCCACCTCGGCCGGCGGCACGAAGTCGACCTCCGAGGTGGTCCCGTAGGAGGTCGAGGTGGCACCGACCCTGACGCCGGCTCCCTGCGGCCCGCGGCGCACGAGGACGCGGTCGCCGACGAAGCGGCCGGCGTCGTCGAGGCTGGCGGAGGCCTGGGCGATGACGTACTCCTCCTCCTCGTCGGCTGCGAGGTAGACGATCTCGTCGGTCACCCGGCCCTCTTCCACCTTGCGGTAGGGGGTCTCGATGAAGCCGTGCTGGTTCACCCGGGCGTAGGTGGCGAGGTGGCCGATGAGGCCGATGTTCGGGCCCTCGGGGGTCTCGATCGGGCACATCCGCCCGTAGTGGGAGGTGTGGACGTCACGAACCTCGAAGCCGGCCCGCTCCCGGCTGAGGCCGCCCGGGCCGAGAGCCGAGAGGCGCCGCTTGTGGGCGAGGCCAGAGAGCGGGTTGTGCTGGTCCATGAACTGCGAGAGCTGGCTCGTGCCGAAGAACTCCTTGATGGCCGCCACGACCGGACGGATGTTGATGAGCGTCTGGGGCGTGATCGCCTCGACGTCCTGGGTCGTCATCCGCTCGCGCACGACCCTCTCCATGCGCGAGAGGCCGATGCGGACCTGGTTCTGGATGAGCTCGCCGACCGAGCGGACCCGGCGGTTGGCGAAGTGGTCCTGGTCGTCGAGGCGGTAGCCGGGCTCTCCGTTGGCGAGGTGGAGCATGTAGGTGGCGGCCGCCAGCACCTCGGAGGGCGAGAGGACCCCCTGGTCGGGGTCGGGGCGCTCGAGGGAGGTCCCGAGGATCTCCTCCAGCCGGTCGATCTCCGGCCCGAGCTTGCGGTTGAGCTTGTAGCGGCCGACCCGGGTGAGGTCGTAGCGGCGGGGGTTGAAAAAGGCGTTCTCGAAGTAGGCGCGGGCGGCCTCGAGCGAGAGCGGCTCACCGGGCCGGGCCCGCTTGTAGATCTCGAGGAGGGCCTCGTCACGGGTCGGGACGAGCTCGCGCTCGCGCTCCCACTGGCCCTCGAGGAAGTCGAAGTGGCGCACGAAGCGGTTCAAGAGCCCCTCGTCCTCGTAGTTGAGGGCGCGCAGCACCACAAAGAGGGAGAGACGGCGCTTCCTCGCGACCCGGGTGCCGGCCGTCACGTCGCGGTTGGGCTTCGCCTCGACGTCGAACTCGATCCACTCGCCCCGGTAGGGGTGGATGGTGCCGGTCACGATCGTCTTCTGGTCGCGGCCCGGCTGGAAGATGACGCCGGGCGACCGCACGAGCTGGGAGACGACCACCCGCTCGGTCCCGTTGATGATGAAGGTGCCCCGGTTCGTCATCATGGGGAAGTCGCCCATGAAGACGGTCTGCTCTTTGATCTCGCCGGTCGAGGCGTTCATGAAGCGGGCCCGCACGAAGATCGGCGCCGCGTAGGTGATGTCCTTCGCCTTGCACTCGTCGATCGAGAACTTCGGCGGCGGCCGCAGGTCGGGGTCGTCGGGGTCGAACTCGAGCTCCAGGCGCAGCTGGTCGGTGAAGTCGGAGATCGGGCTGATGTCGGCGAAGGTCTCGGCGAGGCCGTGCTCCAAGAACCACTGGAAGGAGTCCCGCTGGACTGAGATCAGATCTGGAAGGGGAAGGACCTCGTTCAGGTTGGCGAACGAGTAACGCTCCGGCGTGCGGGGACGAGAGGGCAAGGGTCTACTCCTCGGGAAAGCAGTTGGACCGGAAGAGGGCAGACCGTGTCTGGGCGCGCGTCAAGGCGCTGGGAGAGTCACGTCAAGACGCGGGAAGGGCACGGCAACGAGATAGCTTACCCGCGCGTCGACGCGCGAGCAACACCCCGGCGCTCTTGCCCCGGGGAAGGGTACGGGAACGGGGGCTCGGCGTCAAGGCTTCTCGCCTGACGCCGGGCGCCCGCCGCCCGCCTGGAAGGGCTCTACTTGAGCTCGACCGCAGCGCCGGCGCCCTCGAGCTGCGCCTTCGCCTTCTCGGCCTCCTCCTTGGAGACCTTCTCGAGCACCGGCTTGGGTGCTCCGTCCACGAGGTCCTTGGCCTCTTTCAGCCCGAGGCTCGTGAGCGCCCGCACCTCCTTTATGACCTGGATCTTCTTGTCGCCGGCCGAGGTCAAGATGACGTCGAACTCGTCCTGCTCCTCGACCTCGGCCGCCGCCTCGCCGCCGCCGGCGGCACCCGGGAGGGGCGCCGCCACGCTCACCGGGGCGGCCGCGCTGACGCCGAAGCGCTCCTCGAACTCCTTCAAGAGCTCGGAGAGCTCGAGGACCGTCATCTGAGAGATGCCGTCGAGGATCTCTTCTTTGGTTGCCATTGGATTGCTCCTGTTCTCTCGGTCTCGATCGATCTGTCAGGACTCGGCGCTCTCGCCGGCCTCGGCGCTCGGCTCGGGCACCTCGGCTGCCACTTCCGGCGCCGCTCCTTCTGGCAGCGGGGTGCCGGACTCCCCCGCCGCCGGCTCCTCGGCCCCGGAGGCCGCCGGCGCCGCCTCGGTCCCGGAGGTGCCGCCGGCCGCCTCTTTCTGGTCGATGAGGGCGGCAAGGCCGTAGGCGAGGTTCTGGGGCAGCGCCTTCAAGAGGCCGGCCATCTGCCGGAGGGGAGCCGCCAGGGCGCCGGCCAGCTGGGCGAGGAGGGCCTCGCGCGAGGCCAGCTCGGCGAGGCGCCCGGTGGTGGCGGCATCGAGCAGGCTGCCGCCGACGAGGCTCCCCTTCACGACGAGGGCCGGGTTGGTGCGGGCGAAGTCCCGCAGCACCTTGGCGGCCGCCGCCACGTCGGTCTCCACGAAGGCGATGGCGGTCGGCCCGGCGAGCAAGGAGTCGATCTCGGCCGTGCCGGTCTCGGCGGTCGCCCGGCGCACCAGGGTGTTCTTGAAGATCTTGTACTCGGCCCCGGCGCTCCTGAGCGACCGGCGCAAGGTGGCGAGGTCCGCCACCTTGAGGCCGCGGTACTCGGTCAGGATGGCCGCCTCGGCGCGCTCGAGGCGCCCCTTCGCCTCCTCGACGGCGGCGACCTTCTCGGCTCTTGGCCCAGGCACCTCGGCTCCTCTCGTCCGGTCTTGCTCTTGGCGATCTCGTCGCCGTAGACGGCCAAGCGGCGCAAGAGGACGAGTGGAAGCCGGGCTCGACTTCGCCTCGTCGGGCGGGCCGGTGGCCCCTTAGGCACTCGCGTGCACCGGATGTCTACGGCGAGCAGTTGCTCTGTTGTGGCCCCGAGATGCTAGCCGACGGGACCGGGGCCTCCCGCCGCTCTGCCGCTAGGCCGGTACGGCCAGCTCCTCGTCGGTCACCCGGGCCTTCGCCGGGTCGATCGGGATGCCCGGGCCCATGGTGGAAGAGAGCGTCACCGAGCGCACGTAGCGGCCCTTGGCGGCGGCCGGCTTCACCCGGATGAGCTCGTCGATGACGGCCCGGTAGTTGTCGAGCAGCTGCTGGCGGGTGAAGGAGGCCTTGCCGATCGGCACGTGGACGTTGCCGACCCGGTCGGTGCGGTACTCGACCCGCCCGCCCTGGAACTCGGTGACCGCCCGGCCGACGTCGGTCGTGACGGTGCCGGTCTTCGGGTTGGGCATGAGTCCGCGGGGGCCCAGCAGCCGGCCGAGCCGGCCCACCTGGGCCATCAGGTCGGGCGTGGCGATCGCCACGTCGAAGCCCAAGAAGCCTTCCTTCTCGATCCTCGCCACGAGGTCGTCGGCCCCGACCACCTCGGCACCGGCCGCCCGGGCCTCGGCGGCTGCCTCGCCCGAGGCGAAGACCGCCACCCGCAGCGTCCGGCCGGTGCCGGAGGGCAGGGCGAGCGAGCCCCGCACGATCTGGTCGGCCCGCCGCGGGTCGACGCCCAGTCGCACCGCCAGCTCGATCGTCTCGTCGAACTTGGCGGTCGCCAGCGACTTCACGAGGTCGATCGCCTCGGCCGGGGTGTGGAGCTGCTGGCGGTCGAAGCGGGCCGCCGCGTCGTCGTAGCGCTTTCCCTTGCTCATCTCGTCCCCTCTCAGGCGACCTGGATGCCCATGGAGCGGGCGGTCCCGGCCACCTGGGCCTTGGCGGCCTCGATGTCGTTGGCGTTCAGGTCTGGCATCTTCTTGCGGGCGATCTCCTCGAGCTGGGCGTCGCTGATGGTGCCGGCGCCCTCCCGGCCGGTGGCGGCTGAGCCCTTCTCGATCCCGGCCGCCTCGCGCAAGAGCACCGTTGTGGGCGGAGTCTTCAGGATGAACGAGAACGAGCGGTCCTCGTAGATGGTGATCTCGACCGGGACGATCGTCCCCCGCTGGTCCTCGGTGGCGGCGTTGTACTGCTTGCAGAACTCCATCGTCTGCACGCCGTGGGGACCGAGCGCGGTCCCGACCGGGGGAGCCGGGGTGGCTGCCCCGGCTGGGAGCTGGATCTTCACGACTGCAACGACGCGGCGGCGTGCCATTCGGGCGCCCTTCCTCTTTCTCTCTCTCGCCTTAGAGCTTGGCGACCTGGCTGAATTCGAGCTCGACCGGGGTCTCCCGGCCGAAGATGTTGACGAGGACCTTGAGCTTCAGCTGGTCCTCGTTGATCTCGGCGATCTGGCCCGAGAAGTCGGCGAAGGGGCCCTCTTTCACCCGCACGGTCTCGCCGAGCTCGTGCTCGAGGCGAGCACGGGCCCTCCGCGGCGCCTCGGCGGTGCCCTCGGGGCGGACCTGCAGGATGCCCTCTATCTCCGCGCGGGAGAGCGGGGTCGGCCGGGTGCCCGGGCCGACGAAGCTCGTGACGCCGGGGGTCTGACGGATGACCGACCAGGAGTCGTCGTCGAGGTCGGCCCGGCAGAGCAGGTAGCCGGGGTAGACCTTGCGCTGCACCGAGACCCGCTTGCCGTTCTTCACCTCCATGACCTCTTCCATGGGGATGACGACCTCGTAGATGCGGTCCTCCATGTTCATCGACTGGATACGGCTCTCGAGGTTCGACTTCACCTTGTTCTCGTAGCCGGCGTAGGTGTGGACCACGTACCAGCTGCCGGGACGGTCGTAGGGAGAGGGTGGACGCTCGACCGGCTCCTCCTCCTCTTCTTCGCCCTCCTCCCCCAAGAGCTCCTCGAGGGCGTCGCCGTCGATCTCGTCGCCGGGACCGCCGTCCGAGCCCGCCCCGTCGGCCCCGAGCTCGGGCGCGTCGGCGCCCGCCTCGTCGCCGCCGATGGCCTGGCCGGCCCCGCTCGTGTGATCAGTTGTCTCTCGGTCGAAGGCCATTGCCTCGTCACTCACTTCTCTCGGCTCCGCTTGTCAACGGAAGAGGTAGATGATGCCCTTGGCGAAGCCGTAGTCGAGCCCGTAGATGAAGGCCGTCAGCAAGACGACCGCCAGGAACACGACGACGGTGTAGTTGGCTACCTCGCTCCGCCCGGGCCAGGCGACTCTTTGCAGCTCGGAGCGCACCTCGCGCATGTACTCGACAGAACGGGCGGCGATCGGCTCCTTCGGGCCCGCCTGGCGGCGCCGGCCGGCCTCGCCCGCGACCCGGCCCCGCCTGGCCCCGCTCGGGCTCCCGTCGGGCCCGAGCGCACCCTGGCGCTGCAGCAATCGCTTCGACTGTCGGTTCACGTCTTCTCCGGCTCGGAATGCTTGGAGCTAGGAGCAGGGCAGGAGGGACTTGAACCCCCAACCGCCGGTTTTGGAGACCGGTGCTCTGCCAATTGAGCTACTGCCCTCCGCTCGGCCACCGGATCCGCGCGAGGCGGAGCACCGATGACCTGGGCACGTCAAACTTACCACCGGCGAGAGGGCCCTCGTCCGGGCGCCCGGCGGCCCCGACGGCCCAGCCGACCCCGACCTCTCAGCAGGCGGCCTCGCCGGCGGCCCTTTTCGCCCTCGTAAGCATGACGAGGGCAGCCGCCGCCCCGCCGGCCGCCACGACCGCCCCCCCGTAGGCGACCCTGCGCCCGGTGAGGACGGAGCGGACGGCCGAACGGGCGGCCGCCTTCTCGAGGGCGGAGAGGACCTCGGCCACCACGCCCTCGGGCAGCGCCACCTCGCACGTGCGGAGCTGGTGCAGGTGGCGCAGCAGCTTGTGGTAGCGGGCCAGCTCGGCCTGGCAGGAAAGACAGCACTCCACGTGGCCGACGACCTCTGGAAGGGCGGCCGCTCCCTCTGCCATCTCGGCCAGGTAGGCGGCCGCCTGCTCGCAGGAGATCGGGGAGCTGCTCCTTTTCGGGCGAAGCCAGCTCCTTGCTCGCAAACGCTCGGTCTCGAGGCGAAGAGAGCTCAAAGCGCCACCTCGTCGCCCGCGTCGACGGCGCTCCCGAGCTCGCTCGGGCGCCGGCCGGGGAAGAAGCGCTCTCGCAGAAGGCGCCGCCCCCGGTGGAGCCGTACCTTGGCAGCCGACTGGGAGATGCCGAGCTGGTGGGCGATCTCCTTGTGGGGGAGGTCGTAGACGTCTCGCAGCACCACGACGGCCCGCAGGCCGTCCGGCAGCCCCTCGAGCGCCTTCACGAGCCGGCTCCGCTCGTCGGCCGCCCAGATGGCGGCCTCCGGGTCGCCGGTCGGTCCCTCGTGGGCGAAGTCGACCGACTCCCCGAGCTCGGTGGTGCGCGAGCGGCTCCTCCGCTCCAGGTGGCGGGCCGCCACGTTGGCGGTGATGCGATAGAGCCAGGTGGTGACGGCCGCCTCCCCCCGGAAGCGCCGGAGCCCCCGGTAGGCGCGGAGATAGGCCTCCTGCACCACGTCGCGGGCGTCGTGCTCGTTGCCGACCAAGCGGTAGGCGAGCTGGTAGCAGGCCGCCGAGGTCGCCACGACCAGCTGCCCGAAGGCTTCCCGGTCTCCCTCCCGGGCTCGCCGGGCCAGCTCGTCGAGCTCGCCCTGGCCGAGCCTGCCCCCGCCCAGCTGGTGCCGTTCGAGGCCCAGAGCGCTCAAGAGCGGGTCAGCGAGTCTCTTTGTGGAGGGTGTGCTGGCGGTCGAAGCGGCAGTACTTCTTCATCTCGATCCGCTCACGGTCGTTGACCTTGTTCTTGGTGGTTATGTAGTTGCGCCGCTTGCAGACCTCGCAGGCGAGCGTCACCTGGACCCGCTTCTCGTTCTTGGCCATTGGTCTTCTTCCTCGCGTCCTTCGTTCCTGGTAGCGGCGCCGGGGCTCGAACCCGGGACCTCACGATTATGAGCCGTGCGCTCTTACCAACTGAGCTACGCCGCCAGGGAGCCCCCTGTCGGAATCGAACCGACGACACCAGCCTTACCATGGCTGTGCTCTGCCGACTGAGCTAAGGGGGCCGGCCGGGCGAGCAGGCCGCCCTCTCGACCAAAGTGTATCCGGTGGCAAATGGCACTTCCGTCTAGGATCGATCGATGGAGATCCGGCGGGCGAGCGAGCTGGACGGCGAGGCCATCCGGCAGATCTACAACGCCGAGGTGCTGACCTCGACGGCCACCCTCGACCTCGTGCCCCGCAGCCCGACCGAGCACCAGGCCTGGATGGCGGCCCACTCGGGCGTCTACCCGGTCCTCGTGGCGACAGAGGGCCTCTCTGTCCTCGGCTTCTCCTCGCTCTCCCCCTACCGGCCCCGTCCCGGCTACTCGACGGCCGTCGAGGACTCGATCTACGTGGCCGCTGCGGCCCGGAGAAAAGGCGTCGGCCGGGCCCTGCTCGGCGCCATCGTCGAGGCGGCGCGCCAGCACGGCTTCCACTCGGTGATCGGCCGGATAAGCGCCGAGCAGGAGGCCTCCATCAAGCTCCACGAGGCCTGCGGCTTCACCTACGTCGGAGTCGAGAGGCAGGTGGCCCGCAAGTTCGGTCGCTTCATCGACGTCGCCATCGTCCAGCTCCTCTTGTAGCTATCCAGAGCCGTTGCCGTGCCGGCCGGCCCCCGCCGTGAAGCGCGCCGCCCCGGCCCTCGTCTCGCCCGAGGCGATGGTGCCGAGGCCCCTTTCCAGCTCGTTCGCCATCGCTGCCTCCTCCGAGAGCCCCTCCTGCTCGAGGAGGCTCAGCCGGTCGCTTCTGAGACAGGCTTGCGGCAGACGAGCCAGCTCCTCGCCCAAGGCGACCGCCTCGGCGAGAGCCTCGCCCGCCGCCACGAGGCGGTTGGCGAGGCCGATGGAAAGAGCCTCCTCCGCCCCCACCTGGCGGCCGGTGAGGACGAGGTCCATCGCCCGGCTCAGCCCGATGAGGCGCGGCAGGCGCACCGTCCCGCCGTCGACGAGCGGGACTCCGAAGCGGCGGCAGAAGACGCCGAAGACCGCCGTTCGAGAGGCGATCCGCAGGTCGCACCAGAGGGCGAGCTCGAGACCGCCGGCGACGGCATAGCCCTCGATCGCCGCTATGACGGGCTTCGAGAGGCGCATCCGGGTCGGACCCATCGGGCCCTCTCCCTCTCTCTCCACCCGGTTTCCCCGCCCGTTCGCGATCGCCTTCAGGTCGGCTCCGGCCGAGAAGTTGCCGCCTCGGCCGCCGAGGACGGCGACCGCCAGGTCATCGTCGCCCTCGAAGCCCCTGAAGGCCTCGACGAGGGCGGCGCCCGTCGGGCGGTCGACGGCGTTCCTCACCTCGGGACGGTCGATCTCGACGATGAGGACGGCGCCCTCCCGCCGCGTCGCGACGGTGGGCCGCAGCCCGGCCGTCACAGCCCCGCCCCCGCCTCTTCGGGGAACGGGGCCGGCCTGAGCTCCTCTCTCCTCCTCAGGGCTGCGAGGCCACGGCGAAGCCGCGACCAGCAGGGCCAGATGAGGACGACGAGCGCCGCCGCCACCACCGCACCGAAGACGGCCAGGTTGACCGAGCGGAGAGCCGAGACGAAGTAGGTGGCGTCGCCGACGCCGAGGAAGGTGACCGCCACGGTGAGCCAGATGATCCAGCCTCTCAGGCGACCCTCTGCCACGATGCCGAGCAGCACCACCCCCCAGGCGAGGTACCACGGCTGCATGACCGGTCCGAGGATGACGACGGCCAGCATCGTCAGCCCGATGGCCCGCAGGCCCGAGAGCCCTCCCCTCGAGCGCCAGAGCAGGACGAGGCCGATCGAGACCGCCGCCACCGCCCCAGCCGCTCGGAAGAGGAAGAGGAAGGTGTCGGGGTGGTTGCCGAGGCCGATCGCCGCCACGATCTTGGCCAGGCCGAGGCCGATCGCCGTCACCGGGTCGAGGTAGGAGCGGATGGCATCGGCGTTGGTGAGGGCCGCCACCCAGCCCCAGCCGATGCCGACGGCCTGGGTGACTGCCACCATGACGACGAGGGCTATCGCCCCGGCGTAGAAGACGTAGCGGACCCGCTCTCTCCAGCTGGCCGACGAGCCGAGCCAGTCCCAGCCTATGTAGATCACCCCCACCATGGCGGGGACCTTCACCAGAGCCGCCGCCGTCACGAGCACCGTGCCGAGCACCGGGTGGCCCTCCTTGGCGAGGACGAGGCCGACGAGCATGAGGCCGAGCATGAGAGCGTCGTTGTGCTCGCCGCCGATCAGGTGGATGAGGATTATCGGATTCATCACCGAGTAGGCGAATGCGGTCGAAGCGTCCCGCCCTACTCCTCTCGCGAGTCGGGGGATGGAGAACCCGATGAGGCTCACCCCGAAGACGGCCACCAGGCGGAACATCACCAGACCGCCGAGCTCGCTGTGGCCGACGAGGTTCTGGATCCCGCCTGCCATGGCGAGGAAGATCGGCCCGTAGGGAGAGGTGACGTTCCACCAGAGCTTGTCGGTGAGGACCGTGTAGCTGTTGCCCCCGGTCCCGAGGACGGAAGGCCCGTAGACGTACGGGCTGATGTGCCGGCTCATCATCTCGCCCTGGGCGACGTAGGAGTAGGCGTCTTTGGAGAGGAGCGGGACGACGAAGAGCATCGGGAGGGTCCAGGCGACCATCACGCAGGCGTAGAGCCGAACCGGGATGCCGGGATACTCCCGGGCGAGGCGCCCGAGGCGGATCCAGGAGCGCATGAGAAGGACCATCCCGCAGTAGAAGGCGAAGAGGGCCAGGTAGAAGCTCGGGGAGGGCGCCACATGCAGGTTCGGCACCACCGAGCGCCCAGGCACCCCGAAGAACCAGACGGGCGGGGTGGTCGGGGTGATGGCGATCGCCTGGCGGGAGAAGCCCGGGAAGGGCGAGGTCGGCTGGGAGGCTCCCCAGAAGATCCCGAGGCTCCCGACAAAGCCGATGACGGCGTTGGTGAGGTAGCGGCGCCGGAAGACGGGGTCGTGCGGTACGTAGGGCTTCGGGGCCCCTAGCGGGTCACGAAATGGAGCAACCTTCGCCTCGAGCCGGTCGAAGCCGCCGGCCACGGGGCGCCAGAGGCGCCCTGGCCAGCCGGTCAGACCTTCGGAGAAGAACGGGGATTCTCGCCGCGTGGATGTGAGCATGGAACCTCTCGTGCACCCCTTGAGCCGGCGAGCCTAATCCCAAGAGAGCCGCCGAGTCGGCCCGACCGGACACTTCAACGCTGCCCGGCGGCGAGCCCGGAGGTTCCATCGACCCGCCTGGCTCATCTCCGGCTGAACCACGGCGGCGAGTCTTCATGCCTGCCGCTCCCCCGGCCACGAGAGCCGGCCGCGAGGACCGACACTTGGAGCCGTCCTCGTCGGCCTCTGGTTGTCGACCCGGCCGGCCCGCACCTGGCACGACTGCCCGGCGAGGGCCTCCGCGAGAGCTGTGGTGGGCTAGTCGCTCGGGTTCGACCCGAGAGGAAGGCTCCGGACTCGAGCCGGCCCGGCACCTATTGACAGGAATCTATCGAGAGATAACAATCGAGACATGTCTCGTAATGTCAAGCAGGGCCCGGCGGCCTCCGCCAGGTCGGTGACGCCCGAGCTGCGACAGGTCTCCGACGTCCGCGCGATCCGGGCGCTCGCCCACCCTGTCCGCATCGCGCTCATCGAGACGCTCAGCCTGCACGGCCCGCAGACCGCAACGGAAGCAGGGGAGCGCATCGGAGAGTCGCCGACGACCTGCTCGTTCCATCTCCGCCAACTTGCCAAGTACGGCTTCGTGGAAGAGGCCGGCGGCGGGACGGGCCGGGCGCGCCCCTGGAAGATGACCTCAATCGGCCTGAGCATCCACGGCGGTGACGACGCGGAGAGCGAGCTCGCCGCCGCCACCTTGGCCCGGTTGCTGAGAGAGCGCCAGCTCGCGAGGTACCAGACCTGGCTCGAGACCCGTTCGATGTTCCCCCAGCGGTGGCGGACAGCAGCGACGGAGAGCGAGCACGTCTTCTACGTGACGCTTGAGGAATTCGAGGCTCTGAACGAAGAGCTTCACCTGCTCCTCACGAGCCGCTTCAGAGAGCGACTCACCGACGCTTCGACGCGCCCTGCGGGGGCGATCCCCGTCGAGCTGCTGCTCTACACCTATCCGATCGCGCCCGGGCCCGAGGCCTGAGAGGTGGCGCTCCCGCGGGGGCTGGCGCCGCTGCGCCACCGAGCGTTCCGCCTCCTCGCCGGCGGCCAGCTGGCGTCCAACGTCGGCGACGCCTTCTACGCGGTGGCGCTCCCGTGGTACGTCTTAGCCGACCACGGCGGGCCGCTCCTTCTCGGGGCGGTGCTCGCAAGCTATGGCGTGCCCCGGACCGCGCTCGTCGCGGTCGGCGGCCATGCCTCCGATCGCTGGAGGCCATGGACTGTGATGATGGTCGCCGACACGGTGCGCGCCCTCGCCGTCGGTGCGCTCGCCGTGCTGGCCGTGCTCGGCCCCGCGAGCGCAGCCCTCCTCGTGCCGGTGGCCGCCGTCCTCGGCGCGGGAGAGGGGCTCTTCGTTCCCGCCTCCATCGCGATCGTACCGTCGCTCGTGCCCGATGAGGATCTCCAAGCAGGTAACGCGCTTACTTCGGGGGGCACCCAGTTAGCCATGCTGGTCGGGCCGGCCGTCGGCGGCGCGGTCGTGGCAGTCGTCGGGCCAGCCTCCGCGTTCGGAGTCGACGCCTTCACGTTCTTCATCTCTGCGCTCACGCTCTTCGGCGTCCGGGCTTTCCAGCGACGTCCCGTTCCGGGCGCATCGGGCGCCGGGGATCCCGTAGCCGACTCGGCGGCCGTCGGCTCGGCCGGGGTGCTCGATCTAAAGGCCGGCGCTGCTCCCGGCCATGGCACAGTCGCATCCCCTCTCCCCTCGCCCGCCGCCCAGGCCGACACACCCGCGAGCCTCTGGCGAATGGTGCGCTCCGAGCGCGTGCTCCAGGTGATCTTCGTCGTGACCATCGCCGCCAACCTCGGCTCGGGCGGTATGGGAGAGGTGGCGCTACCGTCGCTCGCCCGCGGCCCGTTCCATGTCGGCGCCAGCGGATACGGCGCCCTCATCGCCGCCATGGGTGGGGGCGCCCTGGTCGGGACCCTGCTCGCGGCGCAGGCACGGCGCGCCCGCCACCCGGCGGTGCTCGCGTCGCTCGTCTTCCTCGCCGAGGCCGTGCTCATGGCGCTCGTGCCCTATCTCGGAGGCGCGCTCCCTGCCGGCGCGGCGCTCGCTGGCTTCGGTGCGCTGAACGGTCTCGGTAACGTCGTGACGATCACCGCGTTTCAACGATGGGCTCCCCGCGCGCTGCTCGGCCGCCTGATGGGGTTCATCATGCTCGGGAGCTTCGGCATCTTCCCGGTCTCGGTGCTGCTCGGTGGTGTCGTCGTGCGCTCGCTCGGTGCCGCCGCGTTCTTCCCTCTCTCTGCCAGCATCCTGGCGGTCGCGGTGCTCGGCGGCCTCACGCAGTCGAGCTGGCGCCACTTCGGGGAGGCCGACGCCGCTCAGCTCGAGCCCGCGCCGCGGGTGACAGCGCTGGCGTCGCAGGCCCCGCCGGCGCGGGAGAGTCTCCCGCAGGCGCCGTAGGGGCGGACGGCGCCGTCGGCTGCGGCCCAGGTCGACCTGGAAAGGCCCACGCCGGCCCGGAAAGAACAGCCCGAGCTCGCAAACCGTCTCCAAGTCACCGGGCCCGAGGCAGGCCGAGGCTTACGACCATCAGCCGATGCTTGTCGAGGCTCTCGCCGAGGCCGGCCGCTTCAACTGCGAGGTATCGGGCTGCGCACGCCGCTCTTTCGCTCGTCGCACCGGCGTCGAGCGCTCGAGCTCCCGGGTGAAGATCTGGCGACGATCGACAGCGGGAAAGGTTGCTGCCGGCTGATGGGCCTGGTCGGACCGAGGCTGCTGCTCGCCGCGGCCCTCGCCATCGGCAAGCTCGCTGTCGCCGACGCCTTCGAGGCGCGACGGGCCGGCCGCAAGGGCCATCGCCAGCGCGTAAGTAAGGCCTGCTCCACGAAGCCGGTGCCCTCGGCGGACCACGCTCGGCGACCTCGTCGGCGCGACGGGCGCAGCGCCGTGGTACTCAGGCGTTCTTGTGCGAAGCTCGGCGGCCGGCGCATCGGCGCGCCCGGCGGGGGCCCTCGGCCGGCGCCAGAGGTGACCCGGGTGACGAGCAAACCTCGGGCGGTGGCGGCACCCAGAGGTGAAGGGGGCTGCCAACGCTCCACGCCGTTGAAGGCCGCCGTGGTGGGCCGTAAAGGCTCGTGTTCGAACTTCAGCGACTTGCGAGAACGGCCCGTCGGACTCGGTCTCTCGGTGCCTCCTCTTACAGAGTATAACGCTTTCTAAGATCGAGTAATGAATAACCTTACATATAGCTACAAATCCTGATACGCTCGCGCTGTGAACCCGGTCGACAACCCGTACCGACCCGGAGCCGGACGACGGCCCCCCCTCCTCGCCGGTCGGGGCGCTCTCCTGGAGAGCTTCCGGGTGCTCGAAGCTCGAGTCGAAACCAAGGGAGAAGGTGATCGAAGCTGGGTCCTCAACGGTCTCCGGGGAGTAGGAAAGACGGTGCTCCTCGGCGAGCTGTTCGCTCGGGCGACGACACGTCAATGGATCACGGCGAAGATCGAGCTGGGTGCGAGCGGACCGCTACCGGCCGCTCTCAGCCGGGCGCTCACGGCCAGTATGCGACGAGCAACGGGTCAGCATCCAGAGGCTCGCCTGCGACGACTGCTCGGAGTGCTCAAGGGTTTCAGCCTGCGGGTCGACCCGACCGGTGCTTTCTCGGTAGGGGTCGACATCGACGCCATGCGTGGCATCGCCGACAGCGGGCGACTCGGAGACGACCTTTCCAGCTTGCTTGAAGTCATGTCCGAGACTGCCCGCGACCTCGGGATCGGCGTGCTCATCCTCATAGATGAGCTCCAGGAGGCACCCCGAGAATCCCTGGCGGCGATCAACGCCGCTGTCCACCATCTCGGCCAGCTCGACCCAGTACCCCCGGTTCTCTTCGTCGGGGCCGGATTGCCTTCTTTGCCGGCTCAACTTGCGGACGCCACGAGCTATGCCGAACGGCTGTACGAATTTCGAAACATCGGCCTCCTCGATCCGGACGCCGCCAGAGAGGCACTCGTCGTTCCCGCTCACGATCTGGACGTCGAGTGGAGCTCCGATGCGCTGGAGATGGCACTCGATGTTGCTCGCGGCTATCCATACTTCCTGCAAGCAGTCGGCAAGCACGTATGGGACGCCGCTCGGACCGACCTCATCGATCCCGACGACGTGGAAGTCGGCCTCGAGGGCGCAAGACGAGAGGTCGACGACGGCCTCTATCGATCTCGATGGGAACGCGCGACTCCCGCTCAACGCGACGTGATGCGGGCGCTCGCCCAGCTCGGTGGCGAGGAGCCAGCACCCGTCGCCGACATCGCCATCGCAGCAGGCAAGGCGAGGACCTCGGACATCTCGGTTGCTCGCGTCGAACTCATCAAGAAGGGCCTCGTCTACGCTCCCGAGCGAGGCCTTCTGGCATTCACCGTTCCAGGCATGCACGCCTTCGTGGCTCGCCAGAGTTAGCCGGCCGTCAACCACACCTGCGGCGCCGGGAGCTCGGGCGAGCCAGCACCTGCGACTGGGCTGTTGTGGTTGTGGTTGTGGTTGTGGTTGTGGTTCTCACGTTTGGGGCGCGCTGCCCGTTGGCGCTGTGATCAGCCACCGCCAGCGCCTTCGGCCGGCGCCGTTCAGGCCATGAACTTCGGCTGGCGGGGCGATCAGCCCGGCGGACCGAGGGTCACTCCGAAGTCGGCTTCACCGGGGGGCGGCGAGGTCGGTGAACACGAATACGAGCTCTGCCTGATAAGCGCCGCCACCATCTGGCGTTGCCCGGAGCTCAGTTGGAAGATGCCGAAGCTGAGCTCAGTGCCAACCGGCAGCTCGGCGGGGTTGATTGTGATCGTCGGCACCACGCCGGAGCCGACGATCACGGTGCTCGGCCCCGCCGGCGAGACCGAGACTGCCTGGTCGAAACCGCTCGGCGAAGGTTGCGAGGAGCAGAAGCTCCCGACTGTCACCTTGGCCGGGATGCTGTGGTCTGAGAGCTCCTGCTGCAAAGCGACAGAGTCGAACGTCGCGGCCGGGCTGAGGGTAAGGGTGTCCGTTCCGTTCTCGTTGCTCGTGAGCTCGAAGCCCCTCGATTGGAGGCTGTGAGGGATCGGGGCCGAGCTGAGGGCGAGTGGGAGGCCGATCGCCAGGGCGCCCCCGAGGGCGCCCGCGGCGCCCGCCGTACCTCTCCTCCGGCGGCTGAGCCGTCTTCCCCGAGCTGTCACCTGCCCGATGGGCGGCCTCGGCGGCACCGCCATCCGAGAGAGCTGCTCCCTCAGGTCGTCACCCTCGGGCTCCTCGATCAGCTGATCGCCTTCGAGCATCTCTCCTCCTTGGTCGCCTCGAACTTCGCAATCTCGCCCCGCAGCGCCGCGATGGCCCGCGAAAGGTGGGCCCGCACGGTCCCGGGCGCCAGGCCGAGCTGATCAGCCGTCGTCTCGACGTCGAGGTCGAGGATCAAGCGCAGCACGACCACCTCCCTCTGTCGCCGGGGCAGCCGCCCGAGCGCCCCGAGCAGGGACGGGTCGACGGCTCCAGGCTCGCTCTTTTGTTCGGCCGCCAGCTGCTGACCGGCCAGCGGCAGCTCCCTCCGCCGCTTGCGCCATCGCGAGGCGCCGACGTTGAGGGCCGTGCGCACTATCCAGGCCGGCAGGGCCGGATGATTGCGGAGCTTCGGCCACGACGACCAGGCGCGGGCAAACGCCTCGGCCACCTGCTCCTCGGCGAGCGACAGATCGCCAGTGGTGGCAAGGACAGCCCGGGTGCACGGATCCCAGCTCGCCTCGAAGAATGCGGCGAAGGCCTCCTCGTCTTGGCTCACAGGTAGATAACTCCTCAGCCCCGCGAAAGGCTTACCTCCCCGCTCGGCCGGAGAATTCGCCGGAGCCGGGCGGGCGGGCCGAGGCAGTCGCATTCGAACTGGTCGGATGTCAATGTCAAGCTCGACGCGCTCGAGCGAGACCCGGTCATCGCGCTTTGTAAGTCACCCCGTATTACAATGCACGCGTGTCCTCCCGGGTCGTTCATGCGAAGGTGTCAAAGAGGGGTCAGACCAGCCTTCCCGCGGAGCTGCGGCATCGCTGGGGCATCGAGGCCGGGGGCGATGTCGCGTTCGTCGACCTCGGGAACGCGGCGCTGATATTGCCCGGCGGGATGGCTCAAGCCAAGGCCGAGCTGAAGCGCGTCCTGGCCCAGCGTTACGACGCCGGACTCGCGGCCATCGCCGATCCTGACCTCGCCGACCAGTAGTGGATGTCGTCCTCGACGATCGACTGTTGATCGAGGAGCTTCTGGTCGGCCTCGATCGCCGAAACGCTCAGCTGCACACGACGTCGTACTGGTACTACCGCGCCTGCCGGGCCGCGGTGGCTGGAGCCGGCGGCCATCTCTCCGGGCCGTTTCGGGAACTGCCGCCAGCCGAGCAGGGACGGGCTATTGCTTCGATGCTGCAGCTTCCCGAGGAGATCGGCCTGCCGCGACCGCGCGACGTCGTTCCGATCATGGTGAGGGTGGCCGGTCGGCATCCCGCGCTCAACGTGCTCAACCTCGAGGCGGTCGCGACCGCACACTTGCTTCACGCAACCGTCTGGCTCTCGCCCAGGGGAGCAACGGGAATGCTGCCCCATGTGCTCGGTGCAGAGGGATTGACCTGGGAGACGATCAAGCCGAACTGAGCTCAAGGGTCGTTCTCCGAGCAGTATGCCATATGCTCTGGCAGATTGAGCGGGTGGGCCGGGTAGGATTCGAACCTACGAAGCTTTCGCGACAGATTTACAGTCTGCTCCCTTTGTCCACTTGGGTACCGACCCGCGGCCGATCAAGATAGCCGAAGCTTCGGAATCCTCGATCCGCGATCCTGCTGGCGTCGCGCCGTCGCACGGCAGGGCTGCGAGAGCGCTGCCCCCGGTGTCCAGCCGGCCAGGAGCCTTCGACTGGACCAGCAACCAGGCGGGCGAGGTAGCTTTCGGGCATGCCGTCTTTCGACGTCACATCAGAGATCGACCTGCAAGAGGTGAGAAACGCCGTCGACCAGGCGAGCCGTGAGGTCGCCACCCGATTCGACTTCAAGAACACCGGCTCCAGCCTCGAGCTCGGCGAGAACGAGATAACCCTCAACGCGCCGACGGAGGACCGGCTGCGGGCGCTCAGCCAGGTTCTCGAAGAAAAGCTCGTCCGCCGACAGGTCTCCTTGAAGGCGCTCAGCTACGGCAGGATCGAGGAGGCCTCCAAGGGCGCCGTCCGTCAGGTGGCCACCTTGAATGCCGGCATCTCCTCGGAGAAGGCGAAGGCGATCAACAAGAAGGTGAAGGAGCTCAACCTCAAGGGCGTCAGCTCTCAGACACAGGGCGACCAGGTCCGAGTGACAGGGAAGAAGCGCGATGACCTGCAGGCGGTCATCGCGGCCTTGAAGGCCGCCGACTTCGACATCCCGCTCCAGTTCGGCAACTTCCGCGACTGACCCCGGCCCCCGCCCGGCGACCACCAGCGGTCGCTCCTCGTGAATCGCGTGAGCCGAGGGATGGAGCCTCGGCGGCTCGGGCGCCGGGCCACCTGCGGCCTTTTCCTCCGAGAGCTCGGGCCGGACGGACCTTCTCCACCCGGTGCTGGCTGCCAGCTCCGGCGCGCCGAGTGGCAGCGATCCCCGGCGGTCCATCGGCTCGTGGGCCCGGGTCGTGGCGGTCGGGGAGGCCTCAGCCGTAGTAGCCGGAGTGGACGTACAGGCAGGGAACGCCCTCGTCCTCGAACATCTGCAGGTTGACGGGATCGTCCTCGAGCGCCAAACGGAGCTCGAAGCCATAGCTCCGCAGCGCCTTCACCTCCTTGCGCTTGAAGTCGACCGCCTTCAGATAGTCGCCGCCCGAGCGCATCACGAGCAGGTCGTGGCGAAGCTCGAAGCGCTCGAGCCACTCCCGGGTCGTCTCTTTTATGGAGGCAGGCCGGGCTGTCAGCAGCACCACCTGGAGCGAGCGATCGAGGAGCTCGAGCAGGCGGGCCACCTCCGGGATGAGCGGGTCGCCCCCGGCCGCCTCGAAGAAGGCGTCCCAGTCCCTTCGCAAGCCCGCCAGGTGGTGCTGGCGGCCCGAGGCGTCGGAGAGCACCCCGTCGAGGTCGAAGACGACGGCCGGGCCGGGCGCGACCGGCCCGGCCGGCCAGTGCCAGTGGAGGGGTGAGCCGGTCGGGCTCACCCCTCACCCGGCTGGAAGGCCGACCGTCTGCGCAGCTCTCCTACGACGCCCGGGCCCGCCAGGGTCGTCGTGTCGCCGAGGTCTCGACCCTCGGCGACGTCGCGAAGCAGGCGGCCCGCTCTCTTGCCCGAGCGGGTCTTCGGGAGGTCTTCTGTGAAGATGGCCGTCTCCGGCCGGGTGATCGGGCCGATGCGGGCGGCCCCGTGCTCGCGCCGCGCCTCGCCGTGGGCGGCGTCGGCCGCCACGCCCGAGCTCACCGTGAGGTAGGCGACGACCGCCTGGCCGCTCGGGGCGTCCTTGGCACCGTCGCCGGCGGAGCAGCGAGCGGGAAAGCGGCTCCAGTAGCTCTCCTGGCAGCGCTCGGGGTCGCGGTAGCTCCCCCGCGCCATGGCGGGCCAGGGGCGGGTCACGGTGAGCCGGCCGCCACCCCGTCCGACCGGCCTTTCGGCGTCGTCCGCCGCCTCGGCTTCGATCCCGGGCAGCGGGAAGGTGGCAGAGCCGGGCTCGAGGGTGACGAGGGCCCCGCCCTTTATGCGTCCATCGGGGGGAGATCTCCTCTCTTCGGCGAAGAAGTCCGCGATCGCCGCCCTCTCGTCACCAGACATGTGGTCATGGTAACGAGGTCGCCTGGCAGACTTGTGATCCGATGCCAGCGGTGAGGACGGCCTGTGACGAGGCGACGGTGGCCCTGCCGATCGGCGGGAGAGCGCTCGTCGTGAGCGACCTGTTCCTGCAAGGCGTCGAGACCCCCGCCTCGAAGAACGCCGTGGCTGCCCTCGTGGCGGCCCTCTCGGCCGTGCCGGCCGACGGCGTGCTCGTCGTGGCCGGGAACGCCTTCGACCTGCTCGGGGAGAAGCCCGAGCCGTCCGGCGTGGCCGCCGCCCTGGCTGCCCACCCGAGCCTGGCGGCGGCCCTCTCCTCTTTCACCTCCGAGCCCGGACTTTGCCGCCGGGTGATCTTCCTTCCCGGCCTGAGGGACAGGGCCATCTATCACGACGCCGACGAGGCGGCCTGCCTAGGTCCTCTCGGAGCCGAGGTGGCGCTGGCGGCCGAGATCACCGTCGAGACCGGCGCCGGACCCCGGCCGGTGCGCGTCGAACCGGGGTGGCGGTACGACTCACGCTCGGCCTTCGCCAAACCAGAGGACCCCCACGACACGCCGCTCGCCGAGCACATGCTGACCGAGATCTTCCCGCTCGTCGAGCCGGCCCGGCGGGGCTGGCTGGCGGGCATCGAGCGGCTGCAGGACCCGGCCGGCCTCCCCCGCTTCATCGCCTCTCGGATCTTCTACCGCATGACGAGCCGCTGGGCCTGGCTGGCCTTGCTGCCCCTGGCGGCCATAGTCCTGGGACACCTGCCCGGCTTCTGGCTCTACGGCGCGCCGAGCAGGCTCCGGGGCCTCAGCCACCTTTTCATCGACATCGTGGTCACCTTCCTCCTCGAGCTGACAGTCGTGGCCGGGCTGCTCGCCTACGCCAGCCGCTGGCTCTGGCGAGGGGCCGGTCGGGCCCTCCTCGGACAGTCGGCCGCGCGGGCGAACGACGCCGCCAGGGAGGCGGCTCGCAGCTACGTGGCCGGCGGCGGGGCCGGCTTCGTGACCGGCCACAGCCTGCAGGCGGAGATCGGCGACGTCGGCGGAGGCTTCTTCGCCAACACGGGCGCCTCCTCGGAGGTCGTCGAGGAGCGGCCCGGCCTCGTCGGCCTCCCGCCCGTCTTCGCCCCGAGCACGCAGGTGTCGATGGTGACTGTCGAGGGCGGAGCCGACCTGCACGCCCGGCTCACCCTCTCGAGCGACCCGAGCCCGGCGGCCACCCGCCTCGAGCGCCTGGCGACGGGACCCCGTCGGAGCCGGCTCGCTCCGAGGGTCGTCGGCTCCTACCCGGGCCAGAGCTGGCCGCCGGTGGCCGACCTGTCCCGCCAGCGCCGGCTCATCCGGCGGCTCGTCGCCGCCCTCGTCGGGCTCATCGGGATCTTCGACGTGGTCTCAGCCCTCGTGCCCCCCCAGGTGCGGGGGCGCCTCCACCCCTATCTCGGCTACGTGCCCCTCGGGGTGAGCGCCGCCGCCGGCACGCTCGTCGCCCTCGCCGGCGTGATGCTCGTCCTGCTCGCCCGGGGGCTTCGCAAGGGACAGCGCCTCGCCTGGACGATCGCCCTCGTGACGATCGGGTTCACGGCCGTGCTCCACATCGTCCGCGACGGCCAGATCCTCTCGAGCCTCGCCTCGCTCGTGGTGATGGCGGCTCTCTGGTGGGCACGGGACTCCTTCAAGGCCCGCTACGAGCCCACGGCGGTGCGCACCGCCCTGTTGACCCTTCTCGCCGGGGCCGTCGCCGTCCCTCTCGTGGCGACGGTCGGGCTCGAGATCGCCGTCCGGGTCGACCGCGACCACAACCCCCATCCCCTTCCCCTCCCGACCGCCTTCCTGGCGGCCCTCGAGCGCCTGGTCGGCATCGACACCGTCGCCCTGCCACACAAGGTGGCGGTCTTCCTCAACCCGGCCGAGCTGGCCGTCACGATCGCTCTCGTGGTGATCGCCCTCGTGATCGGCTTTCGCCCGGTGGCCGCCCGGCGCCTGGCGGCCAGGAGCACGAGCGAGGCGGCCCCGGCCGAGCGGGCCCGCGAGATCGTCGCCCGGCGGGGGGCCGGCACGCTCGACTACTTCGCCTTGAGGAGCGACAAGCAGTACTTCTTCGACCGGGACGGGCTCGTCGCCTATGCCGTCCGCAACGGCATCGCCCTCGTCTCTCCCGACCCGATCTGCCCGCCCGAGGAGAGGAGCTCGCTCTGGACCGCCTTCAGGTCGTTCGCCGACTCCCAGGGTTGGGCCGTGGCCGTCCTCGGGGCCGGCGAGGAGTGGCTCGCGGTCTACCAGGCGACCGGGATGCGGGAGCTCTACATAGGAGACGAGGCAGTCGTCGACGTGGCCGCCCTGGACCTCTCGGGCGGCCAGAAGAAGGGCCTCCGCCAGGCCGTGAACCGGATCGCCCGCTACGGCTACACGATCTCGTTCCACGACCCGGCCGAGGTCGAGCCCGAGCTGGCGGAGGAGCTGGCCGCTCTGATGCGAAAGAGCCGCCGGGGCGGCGTCGAACGGGGCTTTTCCATGACGCTCGGGCGCATCTTCGACCCGGCCGACAAGGGGCTCCTCCTGGCGGTCGCCCACGCGCCGGGAGACAAGGGGCCGGTCGCCTTCTGCCAGTTCGTCCCGGCGCCCGGGGTCGGCGGCTACTCGCTCGACCTCATGCGTCGCGACCCGGACGACCACCCGAACGGCCTCTCGGACTTCGTGCTGGTGAAGACCATGGAGCACCTGGCCGATGAGGGCTACCAGGGACTCGGGCTCAACTTCGCCATGATGCGGGCGGTCATGGCGGGCGAGGCAGGCGACGGAATCGCCACCCGCCTGGAGCGCTTCGTGCTGAAAAGGATCTCCGACTCGATGCAGATCGAGTCCCTCTGGCGCTTCAATGCCAAGTTCGATCCCCGCTGGCTGCCCCGCTTCGTCGTCTGGGACTCGGCCGAGCAGTCGCTGGCGGCCGCCCTCGCCATAGCCCGGGCCGAGAGCATCTGGGAGCTGCCCGTCATCGGGCGCTTCCTCGTCCCGGCCGAGCCCGAGCCGCCTGTGCGCCAGGCCTGAGCCGCTTTTCGGCCTCGCAGCTCGCCTCGGGCCGGGGCCGCCACAAGAGCCGGCCGGGTCGCTGGCCTACGATGGGCCGCCGCCCGCCGACGACCCGGAGAGCTCATGTTCCACGCCATCGCACCGGAGATCCTCGAGCGAATGCACGAGCTCGAACGCCGCGACGAGGCCGACCGCACCGACGGCACCCCGCGCCTCGAACGGCTCCGCCAGATCCCCGAGGAGACCGGGCGCTTCATCGCACTCTGGGCAGCCTCGGCCCCCGAGGGCGCCGTGATCGAGATAGGGACCAGTGCGGGCTACTCGGCTCTCTGGCTCTCGCTCGCCTGCCGGGCCACGGGCCGCAGGCTCACGACCTTCGAGCTCCTGGCGAACAAGGCGGCCATGGCGCGTCAGACCTTCTCACGAGCGGGCGTCGACGACCTGGTGACGCTCGTCGAAGGCGACTTCCTCGATCATGCAGAGAGGATCGGCCCGGTCGGCTTCTGCTTCCTCGACGCCGAGAAGGAGGCATACGCCGCCTGTTACGACGCCGTCGTGCCACTCCTCGTCCCGGGCGGTCTTCTGGTGGCGGACAACGCCATCAACCACCGCGAGACCCTCCAGGAGATGATCGACGCCGCCCTCGGCGACGAGCGGGTCGACGCCCTCGTGGTCCCCATCGGCAAGGGAGAGCTCGTTTGCCGCCGGAGGTCTTGAAGGAGCCTCGCGGTCGACCAGAAGGAGGCGGGCGCCCCCTAGCCCATTTCGGTAGGCCCTGGCCGGGCGGCCCGGCGCGGGCTCGGTCTCAGCCGGCTGCTGGGCTCTCTCATCGGCGCCTTTGCCTGACGAGGCGACGGGCCCTTGCGACCACGAGCACGACCTTGAGCGAGACCGAGCCGGCGACAGAGCGGTTTCCCTCGTAGAGCGCCTTCAGGGTGTAACGGCCCGGCTTGAGCTCTCGCCTCCCGAGCCGGCAGCTGGCCCTTCCTCTCGAGAGGGTGCGCAGGCAGAGCCGCCGCCCGGAGAAGAACTTCACGACCACCCTGCCGGTGGCGCCGGGCGGCGTGACGGCGACGTAGAAGTGCTCGGCCCCCTCCTGGCCGAAGATCACCCGCGGCCTCGAGCGCGAGAGCTTTGCGTGAGAGAGCGCCCGCGGCGTGACGGCATTCGAGCGAGCCGAGGTGGCCCCGGTGCCGGCCGCTGAGATTGCGGCCACCGTGAAGCTGTAGCTCGTCCCGTTCGTGAGGCCGGTGAACGTCTCGGCGGTGGCCGGGGTCTTGTAGGTCCTCACGATCGGGTTGCCGGCAGCCGGCTCGGCGGTCACCTGGTAGCCGGTTATGGCCGACCCGCCGGTGTTGCTCGGAGCCGTCCAGCTCACCCTCGCCGAGCGGTGACCGGCCTTGGCCGACACATGGGTCGGGGCGGCGGCCGGTGCTATCTCGTCGTAGCTGTAGGGGAAGGCCTGCAGCGTGTCGCCGGTGAGCCCGAACTCCGCCTGCGACTGGTCGTCGAGGTAGAGGGTGCCCGAATGGACCCCGGGCGGCCCCTGCGGGGTGATCGCGACGGTGATCGTCCCGCTCTGGCCCGGGTTGAGGGTCAGCCCGCCCGAGAAGCTGCTCGTGAGGCCCACCAGGTCGGACCAGAGGTTGCCGGTGCTCGAGCTGACGCTCGGGTCGAAGGCGTTGGTCGTGACCTCGAAGCTGGCCGTCACGTTGGTGCTGCCGGCCGGGGCCGAGAAGGGGCCGCACTCGGCCGGCTGCAGGAACCAGAGCCCGTAGGCCGCTCCCGAGCCGGTCGGCTGGCTGATGTCGAGCGATGCGGTGTCGCTGCTGGCGCAGTTGCTGGTCGCCTCGTAGTCCGGGTCCCCGAGGTAAAGACCGGTGTCGAAGGTGACCGGCAGAGCCGCGCTGGCGCCGCTCGCCGGCGTGGAGACGAGCCCGGCGCTTATGTTGCTCGTGAAGGGCGGCACCGCGTAGATAAAGCCGTTGTCCTTCGGCAGGGTCGCCCGGTCGTTGCTGCCGGACAGGTCGGTCACGGCATAGGTCGCCTTCGTCGTGAGCCGCGGGTCGACGAAGTAGGACTCGGGCGAGGTGCCGTTGTTGGTCACCCTCACCGGGTAGCTCGTCGTCCTCCCCTCGACGAGCGTCGTCGCCGAGCTGGTGGGCAGGCTGGCGCTGTCGTTCACCTGGTTGTAGGTGACCACGCCGTCGAAGCGCTGGCTGAGCTCGTCCCCACTGACAGGGTTCTGCCAGAAGAGGCTGAGCGTCCACAGTCCGGCCTGCGGATCGAGGTGGTAGGCGTTTATCACCGAGTAGCCCGCCCGGTTGACGTCGGTCGACACCACCTGGCCGCTCGGGTTCGTGAGGGTGGCCACCAGCGCGTCCTTCGGGTCGTTGAAGTGCAGGTAGACGTCGAGGTTCGACTCGCCCGCCGGCACCTCGAACTGGTAGGTGTTCGTCTGGGCCGGGCTGCCGGCCCGCCCGTTCCCGCCTGTGAGCAGGCCCGAGAAGACGCCGTCGGCCGGCACGAGGGTGCGCACCGTGACCGGGATGTTCGGGCTGTTGGCGCTCGGGCTGCTCGCGTCGACCGCCTGCACGAGCTGGTTCGTGTCGCCGGCGTACTGCGAGCTCGTGACGCTCATGGTGAAGGTGCCCGAGGAGCCGGCCGGGATCGTGAGCGCCTGGGGCGAGAAGCTCGTCGAGCTCGGCGTCGTGTACCCGTAGGAGTCAGCCTGCCACTGGACGTTGCCGCTCGTGCCGGTCTGTCCGGGCGTGGTGTCCTGGTCGATGGTGAAAAAGACCGCCGTCCAGGGGCCCGGAGCCGGGTTGTTCACCTCCACCTGGGCGTAGTCGCCCACCCCCTGCGGGAGGCTGTAGCCGGCCAGGTTGCCGCTCGGGTCGAACAGCGAGACGTGCAAAGGAGAGCTCTGGCCCGTGTTCTGGTAGTCGGCCCGGAACACGAGCTGGTTGGCGCCGCTCGAGGGGACCGTGAAGGTCTCGTTCTGGTAGACCTCCGTCACCCCGCTCCAGATCGTCATCGTCCCGGTGTTGGCCGGGCAGCCGCTCGTGGCGCTCGAGGGCGAGGGCTGCATGCAAAAGCTCCCGCTCTGGCTGAGAAGCGGCGTCTCGGAGCGGGTGGTCGCCTGCAGCTTGACGCTTTGGCTGGAGCCGCTCGTGTTCTCGATCGTGATCGGGACGGTGCTGGTGGCTCCGGCCGCCTGGGTGATGTTCACCTGGGGCGCCGAGGTCACCACGAGGCCGGCGCTCGCGCCGGTGGTGCTACCGGGCATCGCCTCGGCCGCGGACACGGCGGCGCTCACGTCGAGCAGACCGGCACCCTGCTCGACGGCGGTCGCGCCGATGTTCCGGGCCGTGGACATGAGGATCTCCTTCACCATGGCCGGGCTCGGGTCGGTGCCGCCGTGAGTGGCCGCGTAGGCCTGAATGACGTCGGCGGCCGCTGCCGCGGTGAGGGGAGCCGCCTCGCTCGTCCCCCCGGTGAGCTGGATCGGCTTGCCGCCGCAGTCGGCGAAGCTCGACGAGGTGCTGCACACGGCCCAGTTCAGGTCGCCCGGGGCGACGAGGTCGACGGTGCGGGCGTTCAGCTGCGAGTAGCCGCCCGAGGAGAGCGAGGAGATGTTGTTGTCGCTGTAGCCCCCGCTGGCGCCCGGCCAGCCGGCCCCGCCGAAGTCGTTCTGCTCGTAAGCCCGGAAGGTGGTGCTGGCGCCGACGTCGATGACGTTCGGGTCGGTGGCCGGCGAGCCCTGGGTGCTGCGAAAGCCGCCGTCGCCGGCGCTCACGACCACGGTGACGCCGGCCGCCACCGCGGCGTTGTCGGCCTGCTTGACGAGGTCGGCCGTCGTCTCGGGCATCTCGGTGGCCCCGAAGGACTCGTCGAGCACCTTCACCTTCTGGCTGACGGCGTACTGGATCGCCTGCACGAAGGCCGAGTTGGTGGTGGTGTTCGTCTGGGCGAAGACCTTGAGGCCGAGCACGCTGGCGCCCGGAGCCGCCCCGACGATCTTGATGTAGCAGTCGGGCGAGCTCGGGACGGTGTTGAACTCCGAGTTGAGGTTGTAGACATTGTTGCCCTGGGCCGCGATCGAGCTGGCGTCCAAGAAGGCCTCGCCGCCTCCGGTGGGGGCGCTCGGACCGTCGGAGGAGAAGTCCACCTGCTTGACGACCGGGGCGGAGGCCGGCGAGGCCGGCGAGGCGTAGGCCGGGTTGCGCAGGAAGTCCAGGCTGGAGGTGTCGATGCCGTCGGCCAGATAGGCGACGGTGACGCCGCTCCCGTCGATGGGGACGCCGTTCACCGTGGCCGTGCCGTTCGTCTCAGCCACGGCGTTTATGTTGCTGAGCGCCTGGGGGTCGAGCTCTGGCGCCGAGGGGCTGGTCGACGAGCAGAACGAGGTGGAGGCGCCGCCGGTGCTCTGCGCCAGGCGGGAGCCGCCCAGGGCGCCCAGGCGGGAGCCGCGCGGGGCGACCGATGCCAGGCTCGGGCCGGTGATGGTGCCGTTCGGCACCACCGCGGAGACGGCCGGATCGTGGCGAAGGGCCGCCACCTGGTCAGCCGAGAGCGAGGCGGCCACGGCGTTCACGAGAGCAAGCGAGGTGGCGCCCCGCACGCCGGCCGCCTTCAGCGCCGAGACGACCGGCCGCTGCACCGACCGCTCGGCCCGCGCCCTGGCCGGCAGGCTGTGAAGCGCCCCGAACTGGTCCTTAAAGATGACGATCATCTTCCTTCTCGCCCCGCGGAGCGCCGGCAGCGCCGCACGAGGCGCCGTTGCTCGGGCCACCGGGGCCGCCATCGCGCTCGCCCCGGGCAGGGCCAGCGTGAGCGCCGCGCACGAGGCGGCGCCTGCCACGAGCAGACGACGAAGCCTTCGAGAGAACATGCCCCCACCTTTGGACAGCAACTGAGCCACCTGGCCCAGGCTCTGTAACCTACCGGCCACGCCCAGCGTTGTCACAGCCCAGCCTTCTCCCAGCCCAGCCGTGTCCCAGCCCAGCCTTCTCCCAGCGGGTCGCAGCCGGGAACCGGCTCTTCTCGCCCCCCTCCCGGCCCGGCGACCCGAAGCCCCCGCGACTCCTAGGCGGGCAGGGGCCGGCCCTCACCCTCGCTGGGCGGGACCGCCGGTCGCGGCCGGCGAGCCTTACACGAACAAGAGGCCGGCGGCGTGGGCGAGGGAGAAGATCGGTGCCGGCCAGATGCCGAAGACGACCGTGAACCCGACCGTGAGCAAGAGCCCGAAGGCGGTGGCGGGCGAGAGGTGGATCCGCTCGGCCGGGGCCGGCTCGACAGCCGCCGTCTCGAGAGCGGCCGGCTCGAGAGCAAGGAGGGTGGCCGCCGGGAGCGGCGAGTGGGAGGCTCCGGCCGGCGAGCCGATCTCAGAGGAGGCGCCGGCGAAAGCGAGGCCCTCGCCCCCCGGCCCCTCGGCTGGAAGCGCCGGCGCCGCCTGGCTCGGGGCCGCCTGGCGCGAGCCGTACATGACGAAGACGACCCGAAGGTAAAAGGCGGCCGCGATGGCGCCGGTCAGCATGGCGATCACGGCGAGCGCGTAGGAGTGGGCCGAGACAGCCGCCTCGACGACGTAGAGCTTCCCGAGGAAGCCGGTCGTGAAGGGGGCGCCCGCCTGGGCGAGGAGGAGGATGGCGAAGCCGAGTGCGAGCAGCGGCTGGCGCCGGCCGAGGCCGCGGAAGGACTCGATCGAGTGCTCCCTGTCACCCCGGCCGCCGACCAGCATGACGACGGCGAAGGAGCCGAGGACCAAAAAGGCGTAGATGAAGACGTAGTAGAGGCTGGCGGCGATCCCCTCCGTCGAGGCCGCCTGCAGGCCGAGCAGGATGAAACCGGCCTGGTTTATCGAGGAGTAGGCGAGCATCCTCTTTATGTCACGCTGCACGAGGCCGAGCACGGCGCCCACGACAAGGGTGAGGATGGCCACGACCCAGATGATCGGTTGCCAGGAGGCGGCCAGGGAGTGGAAGGAGGTGAAGAAGACCCTGAGGAGGGCGGCGAAGCCTCCCACCTTGGCGATCGAGGCCATGAAGCCGGTCGCCGGTGTCGGAGAGCCCTGGTAGACGTCGGGCGTCCACATGTGGAACGGGACGGCGGCCACCTTGAAGAGGAAGCCGACCAGTAACAGCCCGGCGCCCGCCAGCAAGAGGCCGTCGTTCGTCGAGACGTTGTGGGCGAGGTAGGCGGCCACCTGGGCGAGGTTGGTCGAGCCGGTCGCCCCGTAGGTGAGGGCGATGCCGTAGACGAAGATGGCAGAGGAGAAGGCCCCGAGCACGAAGTACTTCATGCCGGCCTCGCCCGACTCGGCCCTCCGCTGGTCGAGGGCGGCCAGGATGTAGAGCGGGATCGAGAGGATCTCGAGGCCGAGGAAGATGACGATGAAGTCGTTGGCGGCCGCCATCAGCATGGCGCCCGAGGCCGACAAGAGCGCCAGGGCGTGGTACTCCGGGCCGATGATGCCCTCGCGCTCGAGGTAGTCGTTCGAGAGGAAGGACGAGACGATGATGATCGCCGAGGCCAGTATCACGAAGGCGGTCGAAAAGCCGTCGATGGCGAGCGACTTGGCGACGGCGGCGAAGGGGTGGCCGGCCCCGTGCACCTTGTCCCACAAAACGATGCCGCAGACGAGCGAGGCGACCCCGATCGCCCCGGTCAGCACGGAGTAGACCCGGGGCGGCAGCTGGCGCACCCGCATGGCCCCGACGCCGAGGAGGAGGATCGCCCCGCCGATCATGATCAGCTCGGGGTAGATGGCGGTGTAGTCGATGTGCGGGATCACCAGGCCGGCCGCCGCCAGAAGCCCGCTCACTTGGCACCTCCGCTGCCGGCCCGGTGGGCGGCCGCCGTGTAGATCGGGCGGCCGTTCGCCGGGATCTTCGGGTGGGCCACCTGCTCTATGTGGGTCACGATGCGGTCGACCGAGGGGGTGATCCGGTTGAGGACCGGGCCCGGGTAGACGCCGAGGAAGACGATGACGGCCACGAGAGGCGCCATGTAGAGCCCCTCTC
>JAJZLV010000036.1 GCA_021803215.1 Actinomycetes bacterium
CACCATGTGCAAGCTCGACCCCTACATCAACGTGGATCCCGGCACGATGAACCCCTTCGAGCACGGAGAGGTCTTCGTGACCGATGACGGGGGAGAGACCGACCTCGACCTCGGCCACTACGAGCGGTTCATCGACGAGAACCTCCACCGGGACTCGAACGCCACCACAGGTCAGATCTACTCCGCCGTCATCGCCAAGGAGCGCCGGGGCGACTACCTCGGCAAGACCGTCCAGGTGATCCCTCACATCACCGACGAGATCAAAGAGCGGGTGCGCCGCCTCGGGCGCGAGGACGTCGACGTGGTGATCGTCGAGGTGGGCGGCACGGTCGGCGACATCGAGATCGTGCCCTTCCTGGAGGCGCTCCGGCAGTTCCGCCGCGAGGTCGGTCGGGAGAACATCTGCTATCTCCACCTCACCCTGGTCCCCTACCTGCCGACCGCCGGCGAGCACAAGACAAAGCCGACCCAGCACTCGGTGACCGAGCTTCGGAGCCGCGGCATCCAGCCCGACGTCATCGTCTGCCGGAGCGAACGGGGCTTCCCGGAGTCGCTTAAGAGGAAGATCTCGCTGCTTTGCGACGTCGACCAGAAGGCCGTCGTGGCCGCCGTCGACGCGCCATCCATCTACGAGATCCCTCTCGTCTTGCACGAGGAGGGGCTGGACGAGATCGTCTGCCAGATCCTCGAGCTCGACGGCCCTGAGCACCCGATCGACCTCTCGGGTTGGGAGTCGGTGGCGGCGAGGGTGGAGGCGGCTCGACACGAGGTGCGGGTCGGCATCATCGGCAAGTACGTCAACCTGCCCGACGCCTACCTCTCGGTCGTCGAGGCGCTCCGCCACGGCGGCTTCGGGCTCGAGACGAGGGTCGAGATCGAGTGGGTGCAGGCCGAAGAGGTGACCGGCATGCTGGCCGGCGCCCGTCTCGACGGCCTCGACGGCATCGTCATCCCCGGCGGCTTCGGGGAACGGGGAGTCGAGGGGAAGATCACGGCGGCCGGCTACGCCCGTGAGCACGACATCCCCTGTCTCGGCCTCTGCCTCGGGCTGCACGCCATGGTGGTCGACTTCGCCCGCAACGTCGTCGGCCTCGAGCGGGCCAACTCGCGCGAGGTCGACCCGACTACGCCGCACGCGGTCATCGACCTCATGAACGACCAGGCGGACGTGGTGGAAAAGGGTGGCACCATGCGCCTCGGCGCCTACGTCGCCCGGCTCGTGCCCGGCTCCCAGGTCGCCAACCTCTACGGGGAGGTGACGGTCTCCGAGCGCCATCGGCACCGCTACGAGCTCAACCCCCGCTATCGGGGGCGGCTCGAGGAGGGCGGGCTCGTCTGCTCCGGCGTCGAGTCGAAGGACAACCGCCTCGTCGAGTTCATCGAGCTGCCCACCCATCCCTTCTGGCTCGCCACCCAGGCCCACCCGGAGTTCAAGAGCCGCCCCGATCGCCCGCATCCGCTCTTCCGAGGGCTCGTGGCGGCCGCCCTCGAGCGGGCCGAGTCGCGGACGCCCCGCCTGCTCGACCTCGATGCCGTCGGCTGAGGAGGGGCCGGAGAGCTTCCGCCGGATCGGGGAGCGCCCTCGCTTCGACGGTGGCTTCTTCCAGCTCGTCACCGGCACCTTCGTCGCCCCGACCGGCTTCACCTTCGAGCGGACGATCATCCGGCACCCCGGAGCGGTCTGCGCAGTGCCGCTCGAGTCAGACGGGCGGCACGTCCTCATGGTGCGTCAGTACCGGGCCGCCCTCGAAGAGCCCATCCTCGAGCTGCCGGCCGGCAAGCGGGATCTGGAGGGTGAGGACCCGAAGGTGTGCATCGCCCGTGAGCTCGTGGAGGAGATCGGGCGGCAGGCCGGCCGGCTCACCGAGATCGCCCGTTTCGTGAACTCGCCCGGCATCTCCGACGAGGAGACGCTCTGCTACCTCGCGGAAGAGCTCGTCGAGTGCGAGAGGCAAGCCCACGGCATCGAAGAAGAGCACATGACCCTCGAGCGCGTCGCGCTCGAGGAGATCGATGAGCTGATCGCCTCCGGAGAGCTGATCGACGCCAAGTCCATCATCGCCCTTCATGCCGCCCGCGCCAGGCTGAAGGCCCGGCGACCCTCCTCCAGCCTCTAGGGCGGTGGCGCGAGCGCTCGGGCGGGACGCCGAGGAGTACATCTCCTACCTGGCGGTCGAGAAGGGCCGGGCCGAAGCCTCGCTCAGCTCCTACCGGGGCGACCTGGCCGCCTACGAGGAGTTCCTCCAGGCAAGACGGGTGAGCCTTTTCGAGGTGACGCCGAACGTCGTGGAGGACTACATGGCCTTCTTGGCGGCGAGCGGGAAGAAGGCCACCTCGATCGCCCGGGCCCTGGCGGCCATCAGAGGCCTCCACCGCTTCTGCGAGGACGAGCGGGGGGGTCAGCCGGACCCGACCGCGCGCCTCGCGGGGCCGCGACGGCCCTCTCCGATACCAAAGGCGCTCACAGAAGAGCAGGTGGCCGCTCTGCTCGGGGCGGTCGCCGGCGAGGACCCGGTGGCCTGGCGGGATCGGGCGATCCTCGAGCTCATGTACGCGAGCGGCGTCCGCATCTCCGAGCTGTGCGGCCTGGAGCTTCGCGACCTCGACCTCGAGGCCCGCCTGGCCCGCGTCCTCGGCAAGGGCTCGAAAGAGCGCATCGTCCCCTTCGGCCGGCCGGCTGCGGTCGCCCTGGCCGAGTGGCTCGAGCGGGGCCGGCCGGCTCTCTGCCCCGAGCGCTGGCAGAAGCGGGGAGATTCCGAGGCCCTTTTCATCTCCTCTCGCGGCCGGCGCCTCGGACGCCAGGGCGTCTGGGTCGTCGTCCGAAAGGCGGCCGAGCGGGTGGGGCTCGAAGCGGTCGTGACGCCCCATGTCCTTCGCCACTCCTGTGCCACCCACCTGCTGGAGCACGGGGCCGACATCCGAGTCGTGCAGGAGCTGCTCGGGCACGCCGCCATCACGACGACCCAGATCTACACCAAGGTGTCGGGCGATCTCTTGCGGCGGGCCTTCGATGCCGCCCACCCCCGCGCCAGGCACCCGCAGCCCGCGGCGGTATCGGAGGCGGCCAAGGCCAACTAGTCTCGTGGCGTGGCAGATGATGCAGCCGTCGACTACCGCGCCTTGCTCGAGGCGGAACGGTCGTCGCTTCGCGCCCAACTGGCGGAGCTCGGCTACGGGGAGGAGGGAGGTCTCGAGTACGACTCGAACTTCGCCGACACCTCCCAGGTGACCGCCGAGCGAGGCGAGGCCGAGGCGCTGGCCACCCAGCTGCGAGAGGCCCTGGCCGACGTCGAGAAGGCACTCGGAAAGCTCGAGAAGGGAAGCTACGGCACTTGCGAGCGCTGCGGGAAGCCGATCTCGCCGGCTCGCTTGGAGGCCAAGCCGGCGAGCGCCTACTGCATCGAGTGCGCCTCGCTCGTGAAGCGCTGAGGAAGTCCACCCCAAGGAGATAGTCGTGCGCTCACCCTGGGGCGGCGGCCGGGTCCGCAGCAAGCCTCAGCCCGTCAACGTCATAATCGCCCTTCTCGTCGTGGCGATAATCGTGGTCGCAACGACAGAGGCCGTCCGCGCCGGCAAGATCTCGCTGGCCGTCGTCATCCTGTTCGCGGTGGCTGTCCCGTCGATCATCTTCCACGAGGTGAGCCATGGCATCGTCGCCTACTGGTGCGGCGACGACACCGCCAGGCGGGCCGGGCGGCTCTCTGCCAACCCGGTCCGCCACATCGACCCCATCGGGACGATCATCGTCCCGATCGTGCTCGTGCTCCTGCACGCCCCCGTCTTCGGCTGGGCGAAGCCGGTCCCGGTGGCCTTGAACCGCCTGCGCCACCCGCGCAACCAGGCGGTGCTGACCGGGTTGGCCGGCCCGGCAGCCAACGCCCTGCTGGCGACGATCGCCGGCCTCGGCGTCCACTTCCTCATGCTGAGCGACCTCTCCCAGCGGTATCGCATCGCCTTTTCGATAGCCGCGCTCAACACCACGGCCTATGCCGGCCACGGTGCCGTCTACTGGGGGGCGACCATCCTCGGCTTCCTCGGGATCGTGAACGTCTTCATCGGGGCCTTCAACCTGATCCCGATCCCGCCGCTCGACGGGTCGGCCCTTCTCGAGCGCTTCATCCCGGTGCAGGCCCTTCCCACCTACTACCGCTTCCGGATCGGGTTTCTGGTGCTCGTGTTCCTCCTCGTCTTTTTCGACCAGGGGCTGCTCGAGACGATCTACTTCCACCTGACGACCTGGTACATGGGTCTCGTCACCCCAGGCGGCATCTGAGGTCGACCGGGCCCGCCGGCGGTGACCGGAGCTAGCTCGGCGGCAGCAGGCCGATGGCCTCCTTCGCCCGTGCGAGGGTCTTCGAGGCGATGCCGGCGGCCTTCTCGGCCCCCTGCTCAAGAAGAAAGGCCAGCTCGTCCGGGTCGCCCATGAGTGCGGCGTAACGCTGGCGCACCGGGTCGAGGGCGGCCACGAGCGCCTCGGCCAGATCGGCCTTCAGGGGGCCGTACTGGCTGTAGGAGGAGGTGATCTCCTCAATCGAGCGGCCCGTCACCGAGGCCATCAGCTCGATCAGGTTCGAGAGGCCGGGTTTGCGCTTCGGGTCGTAGCGCACCTCGCCGTCGGTGTCGGTGACGGCCCGGCGGACCTTTTGCGTGACGGCCTCCGGCGGGTCGAGGAGCTCGATCGTCCCCTGCGGGGAGCTCTCGGACTTCGACATCTTGTTGCTCGGCTGCTGCAGGTCCATCACGCGAGCCGCGTGGCGGGCGAGGACCGCCTCGGGCACCACGAAGGTCTCGCCGTAGCGACCGTTGAACCGGATGGCGGCATCGCGGGTGAGCTCGATGTGCTGGCGCTGGTCCTCTCCGACCGGTACCCGGTCGGTGTCGTAGAGCAGGATGTCGGAGGCCATGAGAGCCGGGTAGGTGAAAAGGCTCGCCCGGATCGAGCTCTTGCCGGCCGACTTCTCCTTGAACTGGATCATCCGCGAGAGCTCGCCGAAGGCGATGGTCGACTCCATCAGCCAGGCAAGCTCGGCGTGCTCGTGGACGTGGCTTTGCACGAAAAGGGTCGAGCGCTCTGGGTCCACCCCGGCCGCCAGGAAGCCAGCCGCCGTCTCGATCGTCTTCCGACGCAGCTCGGCTGGGTCGTGCTCGACCGTCAGGCTGTGCAGGTCGACGACGCAGTAGAAGCAGTCGAACTCCTCCTGCATGGCGACCCACTGGCGGAAGGCCCCGAGGTAGTTGCCGAGGTGCAAGCTGCCAGAGGGCTGGACTCCTGAGAAGACGCGGGCCACCGAACGATGATACGTGGCCGGAAGCTCGGCTCTTGAGAAGGCCCGTCTCTTGCCCATCCCCCGCTGCGAGGGGGCCCGCCGGTATCGTTGGCCGGGTGTCCTATGAGGTTCGCACGGAGATCTTCGAGGGTCCCTTCGACCTCTTGCTTCGCCTGATAACAGAGCAGCAGGTCGACCTCTACGAGGTGCGGCTCTCCGACATAGTCGACGCCTTCCTGGCCGAGCTGGCCGCCCTGGAGCACCTCGACCTCGAGGTGGCGACCGAGTTCCTCCTCATCGCAGCCGTCCTCGTCGAGCTCAAGTCGCGACGCCTCCTGCCCGAGCGGGATGGCGAGGTCTCAGAAGAGGACCTCGCCCTCCTCGAGGAGCGCGACTACCTGCTCGCTCGCCTGGTCGAGTGCACCACGTTCTCGGCCGCCGGCCAGCGGATCGCCGAGCTCGAGAGGGCAGCGGCCCGCTCCTTCGCCCGGCTTGCCGGACCGGACGACCGCTTCGCCAACGTGGCACCCGACCTGCTGGCCGGGATCACCCCGGCCCGCCTGGCCGAGGCGGCCGGGAGGGCTCTTGCCGAGCACCCCAGGCCCGAGGTGCGGGTCGACCACGTGCTCGTCGACGAGGTGACCGTGGCCGAGGTGGTCGAACGCCTGGTGCATGACCTGCCGGGCCGTGCCCCGTGCACCTTCCGGGAGCTCACCGCCGAGGCGAAGAGCCGGATCGAGGTCGTGGTGCAGTTCCTCTCGCTCCTCGAGCTCTACAAGCAGTCGCTCGTCGACCTCGAGCAGGCGACCCTCTTCGGCGAGCTCGTCGTCACCTGGACGGGAGGACCCGAGGACGAGCTCGACCCCGACGAGGTGCTGGAGCTGTCGCCCGAGACCGCCCGGCGCATCCGAGAGAGCCTCACCGAGGCGGAGTACAACGGATGAGCGAGGACCTCGGAGCCGTCGAGGCTGTCCTCACCGTCGCCACCGAGCCTGTGCCGCCCGGCCTGCTGGCCGAGCTCTTGGAGGTGTCGGTCGAGGCCGTTGAAGAGCTCTGCTCCTCGCTGGCGGCCGGCTACGAGGAGGAGGGACGCGGCTTCCGCCTGGTGCGGGTGGCCGGCGGCTACCGACTGCAGAGCGCCGAGGAGTACGCCGGCTACGTGGAGCGCTTCGTGCTCGATGGGACGCCCCAGAAGCTCTCCGGGGCAGCCCTCGAGACCCTGGCGGTCGTGGCCTACAAGCAGCCGGTCTCTCGAGCCCAGATCGCAGCCATCCGGGGCGTGAACGCCGACGGGGTCCTCCGGCTGCTCGTCTCTCGCGGCTACGTCGAGGAGGTGGGCCGCGACCCAGGGCCCGGCCAGCCTGTCCTGTTCGGGACGACGAGACTCTTCTTGGAGAAGCTCGGCCTCGACTCGCTGGAGGAGCTGCCCCGCCTCGTCGAGTTCGTCCCTCCGGCGAGCACCGTCGAGATGCTCGAGAGCGCCCTCCGGCCCGACCAGGAGAGATGACGGGCCGATCGGTCGACGAGGCCGGCGGCGAGCGGCTCCAGAAGGTTCTCGCCCGGGTCGGCTTCGGGAGCCGGCGGGCCTGCGAGGAGCTGATAGCCGACGGGCGGGTGACGGTGAACGGTGAGGTGGCCCAGCTCGGCCGGCGAGTCGACATCGCTCAGGACCGGGTCGAGGTGGACACGGTGCCCGTCGGCGTCATGCCCGGGCTCGTCTACTACCTGTTGAACAAGCCGGCCGGCGTGGTGACCACCGCCTCTGATCCCGACGGCCGCCCAACGGTGGTGGAGCTCGTCCCTTCGGTGCCTCGCGTCTTTCCGGTCGGGCGCCTCGACGTGGCGACCGAGGGGCTCTTGGTGCTCACCAACGACGGGGAGCTCGCCCAGGCCGTCGCCCATCCGAGCCACGGCGTCGAGAAGGAGTACCTGGCCGAGCTGCGGGGCAACCCGTCGCCGGCAGGCATCCGCTCGCTGCGAGAGGGGGTCATGCTGGAGGACGGCCTCACGAGCCCGGCCAAGGTCTCGGTCGTCTCACCCGGGGTGATCCGCATCACCATCCACGAGGGGAGGAACCGCCAGGTGCGCCGGATGTGCGAGGCGATCGGCCACCCGGTGGTCCGCCTGGTGCGAACCCGCATCGGTCCCCTCTCCGACCGCTCTCTGCGCCCGGGCAGCTTCCGGCCGCTGGAGGCGGCCGAGGTGCTCGCCCTCGCCCGGGCTGCCCGGGCACATACTCCTTCTGCCAGAGGGGGGCGCCGCGCTAAGTAGGCTCCGCCAGATGGCGGCCAGGCTGCGGGCCCTGCGGGGGGCGACGACCGTCGAGGAGGACAGAGCCGAGCACGTCACCGAACGGGTGGTGGCGCTCGTGCGCGAGATGCTCTCGCGAAACGGGGTCAGTCACGACGAGCTCGTCTCGATCCTGTTCACCGCCACCGACGACATCCACTCGGTCTTCCCGGCGACGGCGGCCCGGACGATCGGGCTCGGTGACGTGCCGCTCATCTGTGCCCGCGAGCTCGACATCCTCGGTGCCACCCCCCGCTGTGTCCGGGTGATGATGCACCTCTACACCGACAGGGCCACCTCCTCGCTGCACCACGTCTACCTGGAAGGCGCCCGCGGCCTTCGAGACGACCTGCCGGAGTGAGGATCCACCTGGTCGGACTCGGCCTGATCGGCTCTTCGATCGGCGCCGGATTGAGGCAAGCGGGCCACGAGGTGAGCGGGGAGGACCTCGACGAGAGGAGAGCCCTGCGGGCCCGCCAGCTAGGCGTCATCGACGAGATCGGCGGGAGGGAGCGGGCTGAGCTCTGCTTCGTCTGCACCCCGGCCGCCTCGGTGGTCGAGAGCGCCCGGGCGCTCCTCTCGCCGCCCCAGCAAGACTCGCTCGTCGTCACCGACGTCGCCTCGGTGAAGCGCCAGATCGCAACCGAGCTGGCCCATCCCCGCTTCGTGGCCGGCCACCCGATGGCCGGCTCCGAGCAGGAGGGCCCCGACGGGGCGGCGCCCGACCTCTTCGTCGGCGCCACCTGGGTGCTCACTCCCGGGCCCGAGACGACCGAGGCGGCCTTCTCGGTCGTGAAGGGGGCCGTCTCGGAGCTGGGGGCCGAGGTCGTGGTGCTCCCGCCGGAGCGCCACGACGAGCTCGTGGCGGTCGTCTCCCACGTCCCCCACCTGACGGCGGCCACCTTGATGGGGCTGGCGGCCTCCTCCCCGGTCGACCGGGAGGCGCTCATGCGCCTGGCGGCCGGTGGCTTTCGCGACATGACACGGATCGCGGCCGGCAGCGCGTCCATCTGGCCAGACATCTGTGCCGACAACAAGGAGGCGATCCTCGAGACCCTCGACCGCCTGCAGTCAGAGCTCTCGCGGGTGCGCCAGATCGTCTGGGCCGAGGACCGGGAGGAGCTGAGCTCCCTCCTCGAGTCGGCCCGGGCCGCCCGGCGTAATCTGCCGGCTCGTGGATCCCAGCCCGTCGAGAGCCGTGAGCTCAGGGTTCTCGTCCCTGACCGCCCCGGCGTGCTCGCCGAGGTGACCGCCGTGGCGGCCCGCCTCGGCGTCAACATCTACGACATCGAGATCGCCCACTCGGCAGAGGGAACCCGCGGGGTCCTCGTGCTCTCCCTTGCGAGCGAGCCGCTCGAGCGCCTGGCCGAGGCGCTGAGAGGGGCGGGCTTCCAGGTGAGCTCGTCGACATGAACCCGCTCATAGCCATCGACGGCCCGGCCGGTTCGGGAAAGTCGACCATCGCCAGAGCCGTCGCCACCCGCCTCGGCCTCTCCCACCTCGACACCGGCGCCATGTACCGGGCGGTCACCCTCCTGGTGCTCGAGGCGGCCCTAGCGCTCGACGACGGCGAGGGAGCCGCGCGGCTGGCCAGGGAGATGGATCTCGAGTGCAACGAGAGGGTGGTGGTGAACGGGCGGGACGTGACGGCCGAGATCCGGACACCAGCCGTCGACGGGGCGGTCTCGCGGGTGGCGGCCCACCCGGCGGTCCGTCGCGAGCTCGTCGCCCGCCAACGGGAGTGGGGCAGAGTCCACGGTGGAGGCGTGGTCGAGGGGAGAGACATCGGGACGGTGGTCTTCCCCGGCGCCGACTTGAAGGTCTACCTGACGGCAGATCCGCTCGAGCGAGCGCGCAGGCGGGAGGCTCAGCTCAGCGTCGGGGACGAGCAGCTGTCCTCTCAGGCGGTGGCTGCCGAGCTCTCCCGGCGGGACAGCCTGGACTCGAGCCGGGCCGCTTCGCCGCTCCTCGTCGCCGAGGACGCCGTGGTCGTGGACTCGACGCATCTGTCGGTCGATGATGTTGTCGAGGAGGTGCTCTCCCACCTATGACGAACGGGCCCGAGAAGACGTCCGAGACAAAGGCTGCAAGGACCGGCCGGCGCCGGCCGATCCCGTCCCGCCCCCCGACTGTCGGGGAGATCGCCTTCTATCGGGCCTGCCGGGCGATAGTCGTCGGCGTCTCGAGGACCTTCTTCCCGGGTCGGGTCATCGGAGCGGAGAACCTGCCGGAGACAGGTCCTTACGTCCTCGCCCCTGTCCACCGCTCCTACCTCGACTGGATGCTCGTGGCCCGCGTGACCAAAAGACGCCTTCGCTACATGGCCAAGGCGGAGATCTGGGGGTCGAAGATCGTAGGTCGACTAGTCGAGGCGCTCGGAGCCTTTCCCGTCAACCGCTCCGGCGCCGACCGGGAGGCGCTCGAGCGGAGCCGGGCCGTGCTGGCCGGCGGAGAGCCCCTCGTGATGTTTCCCGAGGGCACCCGGCGCTCCGGGGCCTCCGTCGCCGAGCTGCGCGAGGGAGTCGCCTATCTGGCCCTTCGAGCCGGTGTGCCGATAGTGCCGGTCGGGATCGGCGGGGCGGAGCGGGCCATGCCGCGGGGCTCGGTCCTTCCTCGCCCGAGACGGATCGACATCGTCATCGGCGCTCCCATCGGGCCCGGCGCCCCGCCCTCGGAGGCAGGGCGCGTCTCGCGAAAGGCGACGACCGCGCTCTCCGATGAGCTGCGGGCGGCGATCCAGCGGAACTTCGAGGCGGCCGAGGCGTCGCTCGCCGAGCCGCGGCTGGCCCTGCTCAAGGGCCGCCGAGGGCTCTAGGAGCGTGGGTCACAACCTGGCCAGCGTGAGTTTCGGAGATGGAATCTCCGAATCTGGTCCCTGACCAGCGCGTTCTGGTGGTTGCAGTGCTCGCGAAATCCCTCGTGGTGGGAGAGAATTTGTCCA
>JAJZLV010000010.1 GCA_021803215.1 Actinomycetes bacterium
ACTACCCCGAGGGTGCCAGATCAGAAGAGATCCTCGAGCTCCCCTTCGAGGAGCTCGGCTACTGGGACGGCGGCCCGGCGCTTCCCTGCGGGGCGGTGCTGGCGGCTGTCGAGATCGACCCGGAGACGATGTTCCCCCGGGTACGCAAGGTCGTCGCGGTCGAGGAGTGCGGCAAGGTGCTCGATAGGGACGCGGTCGTCGGTCAGGTGCGCGGCGGCCTTGTGATGGGAGTGGGCGACGCCCTTTTGGAAGAGCACCTCTACAGCGAGGCCGGCGAGATCTTGACCTCTTCGTTCATGGACTACCTGCTTCCGAGCTTCGATGACTCCTTCGAGGCCGAGATCGAGCTCTTCGAGGAGGAGCGGCTGTTCACCGGACGGAGCGAGTCCGGCGCGAAGGGAGTCGGGGAGGCTGGGACGATCGGAGCCGTGGCTGCCATCGGCTCTGCCGCAGCGGACGCCCTCTGGCGCCGCGGGGCCTCTCTCGACGAGCTGCCGGCCACACCTTTCAGGATCTTCTCGTCGCTGGCCGCAGCCTCGAGCCGGTCCGTCCAGGAAGTGGCCGACGGGCAACTCGAGTGAACAGCCGCCTCCGCCGCCCCGGCGCGCTCAGCCGGGCAGCCGGAGCGGGTCGCCGGGAGCTTCTTCTGGAGGACATCTCGGTTCGAAGAGGCGAGGAAAAGGAGCATGATGCCGCTCGACAGGAGTCGTGAAGGTCACGTCGAGGTGCTGGTCATCAACCGGCCCGAGGCGGCGAACTCGATAGATCTCGAGACTTCGCAGGCTCTCGCCGAAGCCTTCGACGAGCTTGCGGGGGAGAGCGAGGTGCGCGCCGTTGTCCTCACCGGTGCCGGGGAGCGGGCCTTTTGCGCCGGCATGGACCTCAAGTCCGTCAAGGCCGGGTTGGCTGATCAGATAAACGGTGTCCCCGGCGGCTTCGGCGGCATCGTCTCGCGCTCGGACTTTCCCCATCCGGTGATCGCCGCCGTCAACGGCTCGGCCGTCGGAGGGGGCTTCGAGATCATGCTCGCCTGCGACATCGTCGTGTCCGCCGAGGAGGCGCTCTTCGGGCTACCTGAGGTGCGCCAGGGCCTGATGGCCGCTTCAGGAGGACTCGTCCGCCTCACCAAGCACCTGGCACCCCCGGTGGCGCTCGAGCTGGCGCTCACCGGCGAGCGGATCGATGCGGCCCGTGCCTATGAGCTCGGGCTCGTGAACAAGGTGGTCCCGCGCCACAAGGTCTTTTCGGAGGCGATGTCATTGGCGGCCCAGGTGGCCGCCAATGCACCGGTGGCGGTGCGAGCCTCGAAGCGCCTCTTGCGCTTCGTCCTCGACGGCGGTGACGACGCCAGTTGGGAGCTCAACCGGCAGCTGGCGAGCGAGGTGCTGGCGAGCGAGGACGCGTCGGAGGGAGCCCTGGCGTTTGCCGAGAAGCGTGCACCCCGTTGGACCGGCAGATGAGCGGGGCTGTTCGTGTCGAAGGTATCGATCCCTACAAACCACTGAGGAGCCGGCAAGAATGGGTATAGACATCAGCATCGGCATCAGCCCGCGGGAGTCCTTGGCCGACTGGATGACGTTTGTCTCCGAGCTCGAACGGGAGGGGGCAGACCGCATCTGGCTCATCGACTCCCAGCTCGCCATGAAGGACGTGTACGTCGGCCTCGCGACAGCTGCTCTGCACACCGAGCACCTCGAGCTCGGTACCGGAGTCACGAACTTGTTGACGAGGCACCCCACCGTCACGGCGAATTCGATCTCTGCCATTGCCGAGCTGTCGGGCGGGAGGGCCCTGCTCGGCCTCGGAGCCGGCGACTCGGCGGTCTACGGTCTTGGAGAGAGCCCCTCGAAGCTGGCCGCGGTGGCAGAGGCGCTCGTCTTCTTCCGTACCGTTCTCGGAGGGGGAGAGGGCACATGGAAGGGCCGGAGCTTCCGGCTGCCTTACGAGGTGCCACCGGTGAAGCTCTACCTCGCCGTCACCCAGGAGAGGATGTGCCGCCTGGCGGGACGCCTGGCCGACGGAGCCATCGTCATGGGCCCGGCGCAAAAGGACGCGGTCGCCCGCCAGGTGGGGTGGGTGAGGGCCGGCCTGGAAGAGGCCGGTCGACACCCGTCGGAGGTCGACATCTCCTACGTCGCCACCCTTTCTGTCGGAGAGGTCGCATCGGCCGTCAACGACGTGGCCTCTTGGGCGACCGGCCAGGCCCGGCTGCTCGCGAGTACGAAAGATCTCCCGCCCGGCCTGCAGGCCTACCACGAAGAGTTCGTCCGTGCGAAAGAGAGCTACGACTACGGAGAGCACCTCTCGACCAGGGCCGCCCATCGTGGCGTCATCAGCGACGAGCTTGTCCAGGTGCTCGCCATCGCCGGACCGGCCTCCGAGTGTGCGGCCCGCCTGGCAGAGCTAAAAGCGAGCGGGATCGACCGCTTCATCTTCCCGCTGATGGGAGCGGGTAGGGTCGAGCGGCTCCGCCAGCTGCGCGACGAGGTGCTGGGGGCCAGCCTGGCTGGCGCCTAGTTGGCACTCAGCGAGCTTCCAGCACCTTTTTCAGCACCAGCGCTCCGGAGTGCTCGAGATCTCCCGTGGCGGTCATGAGGACGAGCGGTGAGGATCGCCTGGCGTCATCCAGGCGCTCGAGGGCCCCGCTGGAGGCCTCAGAGTCCAACTCGTCGCGGTAACGGCGGGAGAACTCCTCGAAGCGCTCGGGGCGATGCCCGTACCACTTGCGCAAGCCGGCGCTCGGGGCGAGCTCCTTCACCCACAGCTCGAAGGGGGCCTCCGCCTTCGAGAGCCCGCGGGGCCAGAGCCGGTCGACGAGCACGCCGGTGCCCTCGGGGCGGTCCTTGTCGTAGACGCGCGCCACAGCGATCCCGCGCCGCCCACCCGCCCCGACGGGCTCGCCCGGGAAGCCGTGGTGGCGCTGGGTGGGAGCCAGCCCGTCCCAGGCCCGCGGCAGGTCGAGCTCGAGCCGTTCGAGCTCTTCGAGGTGGAGGGCCGAGAGAGCCTCGAGGCGGGCCTCCCCCTCTGCGGTGAGACTGAGGCGCACCACCCGATGGTCTGTCAGGCTTCTCTGGCGCTCGACCAACCCGGCAGCTTCGGCCCGGTCGACCAGCTCGACGGTGCTGTGGTGGCGCAAAAAGAGGTAGTCGGCCACCTCGCCGATGGTGGGTCGCTCCTCGCCTTGGTGCCCTCTGATCGCCAGCAGCAGCTGGTGCTGGGCCGGGGTGAGGCCGGCTGCCCGCGCCTGTTTGGCGCTCCAGCGCTCGAAGTGGCGAAGCCCGGTCCGCAGCGCCAGCAAGCGGGCGTAGGTGGAGTTGGGCAGGGTCACTCTTGTAACGATAACATCGTTAAACGATGGATATGGCGATCTCCCCCGGGCGCGCGGATCGCATGGAGCGACGCCGCCAGCTCGGCGAGCCGGCGTGAGGCCGGCCCTCGGCCGCTTCTTCGAGGCGCCCGCCGATGAGGAGGTGAGCCTCGGAGAGCCGCGACGCCGGATGGCGCTCCTCGCCCTGTTCGGGGTGCTGCTCGGCGGTGTGGGCGGGGTGGCCGCCTTCCTCGTCGTCCGGCTGGTCGGCCTGATAAGCAACCTGGCCCTCCTCCACCGGGTCGGCTTCGGGCTACCCGATCTCCGTCACTACCACCCCGGGCCCGATCTGATAGCCGTCGGCGTCGGCGGCGCTCTCGTGGTGGTGCTCCTGGCGCTGTGGAGCCCGGTCATAAAAGGGCACGGGATTCCCGAGTCCCTCGCGGCGATCGTGCTGCGCGAGAGCCGGATCGAGCCGCGGGTCCTTGTCGCCAAGCCGCTCTCGGCCGCAGTGGCGATGGGCACGGGAGGGCCCTTCGGCGCCGAGGGCCCCATCATCGTGACCGGGGGCTGCATCGGGTCGCTGCTCGGCCAGCTGGTCAGGGTCTCGGCTTCGGAGCGGCGGATCCTGCTCGCGACGGGAGCGGTCGCCGGGATGGCCGGCGTCTTCGACACCCCGCTCGCAGCCGTCATCCTCGCCTTCGAGCTGCTCTTGTTCGAGCGCTCGCTGCGCGCCCTGCTCCCGCTCGTGCTCGCCACCGGGCTCGCGAGCGAGCTCCACGTCCTTTTGATCGGGGCGAACCCGTTGTTCGCGGTCAGGTTGCCGCTCACATACACCGCAGCCCAGCTGCCGCTCTTCTGCCTCTTGGGCCTGGCCGCCGGGCTCCTCGCCATCCTTCTCAACAAGGGGCTCGCCGCCTTCGAGGCGGGCTTTGCCCGCCTCCGGGTGCCCGGGGCTCTCCATCCGATCATCGGAGCCATCGGCTTTACGACCATCGGCCTCGCCGTCCCGGGCTCCCTCTCGGTCGGCTACTGGGCCATCTCGGGGGCGGTGAACGGCAAGTTCCTCCTCGGGGCCGCCGCCGCCCTCTTTCTTGGGAAGCTCTTCTCCTGGTGGATCGCCCTCGCCTCGAACACCTCGGGCGGGACCCTGGCGCCCATCTTCCTCATCGGGGCGACCATGGGCGAGATGATCGGCATCGGCTTTGCCCACCTGCTCCCCGGGCTTAGCATCGCCCCGGCGGCCTTCGCCCTCGTCGCCATGGGCGCGACCTTCGGCGCCGCCGCCCGGGCCCCTCTCACCGGGGCGGTCTTCGCCATAGAGGTGACCGGGGCAACCCATCTGCTCGTCCCGATGCTGCTCGCCCTCGGCCTGGCAGAGCTGGTGGCCGAGCTCGGTCTTCGCGAGCGGCTGATGACCGACAAGCTCGTCCGGCGCGGCTTTCGGGTCGAGTTCGACACCGAGGTCGACCCCTTCCGGACCGCCGTGGCCGGCCAGGCGATGGACCCCCTCTCCGAGAGCTCGATCCCGCCCGGCGCTCCGAGCGTCGACCGCTCCTCCTACCTGCGAGACGTCCTGGCGATCTTCCTCGCCGAGCGGGAGGTGAACGAGGTCGTCGTCACGGCGGACGCCAGCCCGGTCGGGGTGATCACCCGGTCGGTCATCTCCGACGTGCTGAGCCGCCGCCTGGCCGAGTCCGAGCTGCAGGCTCCCACCCTCAGGCCGGCGCTCTTTCCGGCCAGGCGGCGCCGACCCCGGGGGCCGCGGGCCGGCCGGATCCCTCGGGTGGACGAGGCCCACGGGAACGCCCCAGACCCCGACGCCGACAGCGATGGCGCCGAGCCGGGCGGAGAGGCTGCGGGAGCCGGTGGCGGCGAGAGCCGGCAGCTCATCCCAGGACCGGCCCGGTCGGCACCGCCGCCGGCGCCTAGGCTCGACCAGCAGATGGCAACGGACTCTTTGCCCGATCGCCTCCCCGACGATGACCCGGCCGACCTGGGGGGCGAGGCCGCCTGCTGGGCCCATCAGCTCTGCCCGGAGTGCGACGCCGTCATGGCAGAGGGCCACCGGCCCGGCTGTCCCTCCGCAGAAGGGCCCGCCTGAAATGGCCGCGCGCGGTCCGGCCTGATCACCGCGGGCGGTCGGCTCCGGAGGGGCCGCTCGGGCCAGCACCGCTTGCTCCGTCCGAGCGCCACGATGAGCCTGGCGGCAGGCTCGCGTCAGCCCGAGCGCTCGTCAGGTTGTGCCTGAAGGCCCGCAGGCAGCCAGCGCCCGGCAGGGGCGGCCAACTGCTCCGCTGTAGCCCAAGCACAAGGGGCCGAAGCACAGGCCGGTGAAGCACAAGCACGGCCGGCCCCGGCACCCGAAGCGCCGCCGAGAGCCAGTCGCTCCGCTGGGGCCGAGGCGGTCAGGAACGGCTCGACGGCTCCGGCGGGCCACCTGGCCGGCGGCGCGGGGGCCGGCCAGGTGGGCCTCGCCGGCCCTCGGGTGGCCGCAGCCGGCAGGTAGTCTCGCGACGTGTTGCGGATCGACGGGCCGGCTGAGTGGTGAGCCGAGTCGACGAGTGGGATCTCTTCGGTGACTTCTCGGTCCTTCCGGCTCTGGCCGAGGATCCAGCTGGGCAGAGCCACGACCTCTCCGACGAGGCCCTGCTAGGGGATCTGAACGAGGTCCAGCGCGAGGCAGTGCTGCACCAGGACGGCCCGCTCGTGGTCGTGGCCGGAGCTGGCTCGGGCAAGACGAGGGTCCTCACGAGGCGCATCGCCCGCCTGGTCGCCACCGGCACGGCGCCTTGGCGGATCCTCGCCATCACCTTCACCAACAAGGCGGCCGGCGAGATGCGCGAGCGGGTGGCCGCCCTCGTCGGCGAGGACGCCAAGAGGATGTGGGTCTCGACCTTCCACTCGGCCTGTGTCCGCATCCTCCGGCGGAACGCCGAGGCGATCGGGTACCGCTCCAATTTCACCATCTACGACGACGGCGACTCCCGCCGGCTCGTCGAGCACATCCTCGACGACCGGGGGATCGACCAGAAGCGCTTCCCCGCCCGGGCCGTCGCCGGTGCCATCGGCCAGGCGAAGAGCGAGCTCATCGACGCCGACGCCTACGACGCCCGGGTCGCCACCTTGTACGAGCGCAAGATCGCCGAGGTCTACCTCTCCTACGAGCGGCGCCTCGTCGAGGCGAACGCCATGGACTTCGACGACCTGCTCGTTCGCACGGTGCGCCTCTTTAGGGAGAACCCCGACATCCTGCAGGGCTACCAGGAGCGCTTCGTGCACCTGCTCGTCGACGAGTACCAGGACACCAACCTCGCCCAGAACGAGATCGTCATGCTGCTCGGCCGGGCGCACAGAAACGTCTGCGTGGTCGGCGACACCGACCAGAGCATCTACCGCTTCAGAGGGGCCGAGATGCGCAACCTGCTCGACTTCGAGCACGCCTTCCCCGACGCCCGGGTCATCCTGCTGGAGCAGAACTACCGCTCGACCCAGCACATCCTCGACGCTGCCAACGCCGTCATCGCCAACAACCTGGTCCGCCAGAGAAAGGACCTCTGGTCGGCCCTCGGCGAGGGGGAGAGGGTGAAGCTCTTCCGGGCCGGCACCGACCGGGAGGAGGCGAGCTTCGTGGCGGACGAGATCGGCTCGCTCTATCGAAGCGGCATCCCCTTCAACGAGATGGCGGTCTTCTACCGCACGAACGCCCAGAGCCGGGCGCTCGAAGAGGCTCTCATGTCACGGGGGGTCCCCTACGTGGTCATCGGGGGCACCCGCTTCTACGACCGCCGGGAGATCCGCGACCTCCTCGCCTACCTGAAGCTGGTGGTGAACCCCGAGGACGAGGTCGCCCTGCGCCGGGTGCTAAACGTGCCCCGTCGCGGGGTGGGCGACACCACGGTCGGCCGGCTGGTCGCCTACGCCAGGGAGCGGGGCATCTCTTTTGCCGCCGCTCTCAGGCGAGGAGAGGAGGCGGGAGCCTCGCCGAAGGCGGCGAACGGCCTGAGGAGCCTTCTGTTGCTCCTCGACGAGCTGGCAGCAGAGGACCTGGCTCGAAAGCGGCCCTCCGAGATCGCCGAGCTGCTCTTGGAGCGGACCGGCTACAGTGAGATGCTCGAGGCCGAGGCGCTCAACGGGGGCGCCAAGGCGATCGAGGCCGAGGGACGCCTCGAGAACCTGGCCGAGCTGGTCTCGGTCGCCTCGGAGTTCGACGACCTCGAGGCCTTCTTGGAGACCACCACCTTGCAGGCGGCCGCCGACGAGCTCGACGACGGGCCGACGGTCTCTCTCATGACGCTGCATGCCGCCAAGGGCCTCGAGTTCTCGACTGTCTTTCTGACGGGGATGGAAGAGGGGCTCTTCCCCCACTCCCAGACCCTCGGCGAGCCGGACGACATGGAAGAAGAGCGCCGTCTTTGCTACGTCGGGATCACGCGGGCGAGAGAGCGCCTCTATCTCACCCACACCTGGACGCGGCTCATGTTCGGCTCGGTGAAGGACTCGATCCCGAGCCGCTTCCTGAAAGAGATCCCGGCCGAGCTGATCGAAGAGGTGGGAGGCGGCTCGATCGTCGGGTCGGGCCGGTCCTCGTTCTCGTCGCTTTACACAAAGCGCCTCGCCTCGCCCACAGCTCCGGCCCCGGCCGCCTCGACCGGGGCCGAGGCCCTCGGACTGGAGGCGGGCGACGCCGTCGTGCACGAGCGCTTCGGAGCCGGAGTCGTCACCTACGTCGAGGGAGAGGGCGAGGAGGCCCGCGCCGAGGTCCGCTTCCCCGAGCGGGGCACTAAGCGCTTCCTTCTCGCCCTCACGCCACTTCGGAAAGTGACGGCACCCGAGGCAAGGCCGTAGCATCCGGCCAGGATGGAACGCCGCTACAGAGTCGTGGTCGCCAAGCCTGGCCTCGACGGTCACGACCGTGGGGCCAAGGTGATCGCCCGCGCCCTGCGCGACGCCGGCTTCGAGGTCATCTACACCGGCCTTCACCAGAGCCCCGAGCAGGTCGTCGAGGCGGTCGTGCAGGAGGACGCGGATGCCGTCGGCCTCTCGCTGCTGTCGGGCGCCCACCTCACCCTCGTCCCGAAGGTGCTCGAGGGGCTCAGGTCGGAGGGCCTCGAGGACGTCCTCGTCCTTTGTGGCGGCATCATCCCAGACGACGACATCCCCGTCCTGGAAGAGGCCGGCGTCGCCCGGGTCTTCACCCCCGGTGCGTCGCTCCCGGAGATCACCTCCTGGCTGGAGGCAACCCTGGACGAGCGGGAGCGGGCGGGCAGCAGCAGTTGAGCCCTCGCCTTTGACCATCTACAGAAAGGCTCGCAGTGGATCTCTTTGAGTACCAGGGCAAGCAGTACTTTGCCCGCTACGGCATCCCGGTCTCGCAAGGGGGTGTGGCCGACACGGTCTCTGAGGCCGTGGCCGTCGCCGAGAAGATCGGCTACCCGGTCGTGGTGAAGGCCCAGGTGCAGGTGGGCGGCCGTGGCAAGGCGGGCGGCGTGAAGCTGGCGGCCGACCGCTTTGAGGTCGAGCTGCACGCCTCCAACATCCTCGGCCTCGACATAAAGGGCCACGTCGTGAAGCGCCTCTGGGTCGAGCACGCCACCGACATCGCCGCGGAGTACTACGCCAGCTTCACCCTCGATCGGGCCGCCAAGCTCCACCTCGCCATGGTCTCGGCCGAGGGCGGCGTCGAGATCGAGCAGGTGGCGGAGGAGAACCCGGGCGCCATCGCCCGGCGCCACATCAACCCGCTCGACGGCCTTCCCATCGAGGAGGCCCGGGCGCTCGTGACCGAGGCCGGCCTCGACGAGGCGGCCCGCGACGAGGCGGCCCGCATCCTCGTCGACCTCTACCGCTGCTATGTCGAGGGCGACGCCGACCTGGTCGAGATCAACCCCCTCGTCCTCACCACCGACAACAGGGTGCACGCCCTCGACGCCAAGGTGACCCTCGACGACGACGCCGCGTTCCGCCACCCCGAGTGGGAGGAGTTCGCCGGCATCGGCGAGATCGACGAGCGGGAGCGCCTGGCGCACGAGAAGGGCCTCAACTACATCGGCCTCGACGGCACTGTCGGCATCATCGCCAACGGTGCCGGGCTCGCCATGTCGACCCTCGACGTGGTCAACCAGGTGGGCGGCTCGGCGGCCAACTTCTTGGACATCGGGGGCGGGGCCAACGCCGACGTGATGGCGAACGCCCTCGAGGTCATCAACACCGACGAGAAGGTGGAGGCCATCCTCGTCAACATCTTCGGCGGCATCGTCCGCTGCGACGAGGTGGCCCGGGGCATCCTGACCGCCCTCGACCGGGTCGAGCTCTCCTCGCCGATCGTGCTCCGCCTGGACGGCACCAACGCCACCGAGGCCCGCCAGATCATCGCCGGGGCCTCGAGCGAGAAGGTCATCAGCGAGCCGACCATGCTGTCGGCCGCCCGCCGGGCCGTCGAGCTCGCCGAGAGCCGCAGTGGAGGAGGAAAGTGAGCATCTTCGTAGACGAGAAGACAAAGGTGGCCGTCCAGGGCCTCACCGGCAGCCAGGGCCGCTTCCACGGCCTTCGGAACAGGGCCTACGGCACGAAGGTCGTCGCTGGCGTCACGCCGGGAAAGGGCGGGAGCGAGGTCGAGGGCATCCCCGTCTACGACACGATCGATGAGGCCGTCGCGGCACAAGGGGTGGACGCCACCTTCGTCGCGGTGCCCCCGAGGGCGGCCCCGGCCGCCATCTTGCAGGCGGCCGAGGCCGGCGTGCCGCTCGTCGTCTGCATCACCGAGCACATCCCCGCCAAGGACGAGGCCTACGTCGCCGCCAAGCTGCAGCGGGACTTCCCGAAGACCCGCCTCATCGGGCCGAACTGCCCCGGGCTCATCTCGCCCGGGAAGTGCAACATCGGCATCACCGCCGGTGACATCGCGCTCCCGGGCGGCCCGGTCGGGATCGTGAGCCGCTCGGGCACCCTCACCTACCAGGCTCTCCACGAGCTCTCCCAGCAGGGCGTCGGCCAGACGACCTGCGTCGGGATCGGGGGCGACCCGGTGCCGGGCACCACCTTCGTCGACGTGCTCGAGGCCTTCGAGGCCGACAGCGAGACGCGGGCGGTCATGATGATCGGGGAGATCGGGGGCGAAGCCGAGGAGCTGGCGGCCGAGTACATCAAGACCAAGATGTCCAAGCCCGTCGTCGCCTACATTGCCGGCCAGACGGCTCCGACCGGGCGGAAGATGGGCCATGCCGGAGCCATCGTCTCTGGCTCGAAGGGGACGGCCAAGGGGAAGATGGAGGCCCTCGCGGCCGCCGGCGTCATCGTCGCCGAGAACCCGACCCGGGCCGGCGAGCTGATGGTGGAGATAGTCCGCTCGCTCCCCTGAGCGAGAGGGCGGGGAGAGATGGCGCACGCGATAGGTCCTGAGGACATAGAGCGGGTGAGGCCGGCGGTCGAGAAGGTGGCAGTCAGGACCCCGGTGTTCAACTCGCGCATGCTGACCGAGATGGTGCCGGGCTCGCGGGTGGTGCTGAAGGCGGAGAACCTGCAGCGGACCGGCTCGTTCAAGGTGCGGGGCGTGTCGGCCAAGCTCTCCGAGCTCGGCGAGAGCGCCCGGCGGGGGATCGTGGCGGCCTCGGCCGGCAACCACGCCCAGGCGGTCGCCTTCGGGGCCGCCACCCACGGCGTGCCGGCCCACGTCTTCATGCCGGCCGAGGCTTCGATCGCCAAGGCCGAGGCCACGGCGGCCTACGGGGCGAGCATCCACCTCGAGGGCGACTCGGTCGACTCCTGCCTGGCGCTGGCGGCCGAGCGCTGCGCCAAGAGCGGCGAGATCCTCGTCCACCCCTTCAACGACCCGGCCATCATCGCCGGGCAGGGCACCTTGGGCCTCGAGCTGCTCGAGCAGGTGGAGGAGCTCCGCCTGGTGGTCATCCCCCTCGGCGGGGGAGGGCTGGCCGGCGGGGTGGCGCTCGCCCTCAAGTCAAAGCGCCCGGAGATAAATGTCATAGGGGTGCAGGCGGCCGCCTGTGCCCCTTACGTCGAGTCCTTGAAGCAGGGCAAGGCGGTCGAGGTGCCGACCCTTCCCACCCTGGCCGACGGCATCGCCGTCAAGCACCCCGGCGAGCTAACCCTCCCGCTCGTCGAGGACTTCATCGACGACGTCGTCACGGTGAACGAGGACGACATCGCGGACGCCATGGTCCTTCTCTTGGAGCGGGCGAAGCTGCTCGTCGAGGGAGCCGGCGCCGTCGGGGTGGCGGCCCTGCTGGCGAGGGCGATCGAGCTCCCGACCGACGGGGCGACCGCCCTCGTCCTGTCGGGCGGCAACGTCGACACCGGGCTCCTCGCCCCGGCCATCCGCCGCCACGAGTCGAACGCCGGCCGGCGCCTCGTCGTCTTCGCCCGCGTGCCGGACCGCCCCGGGCAACTGGCGCGCCTGCTCACGGTGCTCGGAGAGGCGGGCGGCAACGTCGTCACCGTCGAGCACCTGCGGGACGGCTACGACCTGCACGTGCGAGAGACCGGCCTGCACGTCGTGCTCGAGACCCGCAACCGGGAGCATGCGGCGGCCGTCCTGCAGGCCGCCAGAGCCCACGGCTACTCGGTCTCGCCCGTCGGATGGCGGGCCGCCGGCTTCGACTCCTCCGATCTGCCGAGGTGAGCTGATGGAGCTGGAGCCGACCGAAGCCGAGCTGCTCGGCACGAGCCTCGCCGAGCTCGACCCCGAGCTCTCAGCGCTCGTGGCGGGCGAGCTCGCCCGCCAGCGCGGCACCCTCGACCTCGTCGCCTCGGAGAGCGTCCCGCCCCGGGCCGTCCTCGAGGCGCAGGGCTCGATCCTCACGGCCAAGTACGCCGACGGCTATCCCGGCCGCCGGGACTACGACACCTGCGGCTGGGTCGACGAGATAGAGAGCCTCGCCATCGAGCGGGCCAAGTCCCTCTTCTGCGCCGAGCACGCCAACGTCCAGCCCTACTCGGGCTCGAACGCCAACATGTCGGTGCTGCACGCCCTCTGCGAGCCGGGCGACCCCGTGCTCGGATGGGACTTCGAGCACGGCGGCCACCCGACCCACTACTACTCGGGCACGTTCGCCGGCCGCTTCTACAGGGCCTCGGCCTACGGGGTGCGCCGGGAGGACCGGCTGGTCGACATGGACCAGGTGGCAGAGATGGCCGAGCGGATCAGGCCGAGGGTGATCTTCGCCGGCTGGTCCTGCTACCCCCGTTTCTTGGACTTCCGCCGCTTCCGGGAGATCTGCGACGAGGTGGGCGCCTATCTCGTGGTGGACATGGCGCACTTCGCCGGTCTCGTGGCCGCCGGTGTCCACCCCGACCCGGTTCCCTACGCGGATGCCTGCACGATGACGGTCCACAAGACGCTCGGCGGGGCGAGGGGAGGGGCCATCCTTGCCCGGGAAGAGCTGGCCGAGCGGATCGACGACGGCGTCTACCCGGGCGAGCAGGGCTGCCCCCTTCCCCACGTCATCGCCGCCAAGGCCGTCACCTTCAAGCTGGCCGCCACGCAGGCCTACCGGAGCCGCATGGCGCGGGTGGTGGAAGGGGCCCAGGCGATGGCCGCCGCCATCGCCGAGCGAGAGCCCGAGACGAGCTGTCCGGTCGTGACGGGCGGGACAGACGTCCACCAGCTGCTGGTGGACCTCTCGCCGGCCGGCCTCGAGGCGAACGCCACCATGGCCCGCCTGAACGAGGCGGGCGTCTCGGCCAATGCCATGAGGATCGCCTACGACCCGGCCGAGCCGCCGGGGGGCTCGGGCCTGAGGCTCGGGGCGACCGCCCTTGCCACCCGGGGCTTTGCAAGAGCGGAGTTCACGGCCGTCGGCCACCTGCTCGCAGACGGCCTGGCGGACCACTCGGGCAGCCGGACGGCCGAGCTGGCCCGGCGGGTCGACGAGCTCCTCTCTTCCTTCCCCCTCTTCGGCTTCTTAGGCTCCTAGATGGCTAGCCTGGCCGTCTTGGCCTCGGGAAGCGGGACCATCCTCGAGGCGCTCATCGACGCCGGCCTGCCGATCTCGGTCGTGCTGGTGGACCGGCCCTGCCGGGCAGAAGAGGTGGCCAGGCGCGCCGGCATCCCTCTGGAGCGGGTTATCCGGACCTCCTACGGTCCGGGCTTCGACCGGGAGGCCTACACCGTCCAGGTGGTCGAGGCGCTTGGTGGCCACGAGGTCGACTTCGTCGCCATGGCGGGCTATGGGACGGTGCTCGGCCAGGCGATGCACGACGCCTACGGCGGACGGATCGTGAACACCCACCCGGCCCTGCTGCCGGCCTTCAAGGGCTGGCACGCCGTCGAGGCCGCCCTAGAGGCCGGTGTCGCGGTGACGGGCTGCACGGTCCACATCGCCACCCTGGAGGTCGACCAAGGGCCGATCCTCGCCCAGGAGGAGGTGGCGGTGCTGGAGGGAGAGAGCGTCGAGAGCCTGCACGAGCGGATCAAGGCGGTCGAGCGGCGCCTCTACCCCGAGGCGCTCTGGGGGCTCTTGAAAAACGGCTCGCCGGCCGGCGGGAGCCAGGACCAGGAAGGGTGATGGAGAAAAGATGAGAGCTCTCCTCTCTGTCTACGACAAGAGCGGCCTCGAGGCCTTTGCCAGCGGGCTCTCGGAGCTCGGCTGGGAGCTCGTGGCGAGCGGCAACACCGCCCGGGCGCTCGCCGAGGCCGGCATCGCCCACAGAAGCGTCGAGGAGGTGACCGGCTCACCTGAGATGCTCGGGGGCCGGGTGAAGACCCTCCATCCCCGCATCCACGGCGGCATCCTCGCCAATCTGAACGACGAGTCCCACCTCGAGGACCTGGCGGCCCTACAGATCGAGCCGATCGCTCTCGTGGCCGGCAACCTCTATCCCTTTGAGGCCGAGCCCTCGATCGAGATGATCGACATCGGCGGGCCGGCCATGCTGCGGGCGGCCGCCAAGAACCACGAGCACGTCACCGTCATCGTCGACCCCTCCGAGTACGGTCCGGTGCTCGACGAGCTCCGGCGGGAGGGGGAGGTGAGCCTCGCCACCCGCCGCCGCCTGGGGCGGGCCGCCTTCGCCCACACCGCCGCCTACGACGCCGCCATCGTCTCGTGGATGGACGAGAAGGAGGCGGCCGAGAAGCCCCTCCCCCCGACTCTCCATCTCGCCCTTGGCCGGCGGGAGGAGCTCAGATACGGCGAGAACCCCCATCAGAGGGGGGCCCGCTACGAGGTGATCGCAGGCGGCGGACCGGGAGCCGTGAAGGGCGCGGGAGGCTTCTGGGCCTTCGCCAGCCAGCACGGCGGGCGGGAGCTCTCCTATCTCAACCTCTTCGACGCCGACGCCGCCTGGCGGCTCGCCCACGAGCTGCTCGGCCTCGGGACCACGGCGGCCGCCGTCATCGTGAAGCACGCCAACGCCTGCGGGGCGGCCCTCGCCCGGCCGGGCGAGGGTCTCGCCGAGGCCTACCAGCGAGCCTTCGACTCCGACCCGGTCTCGGCCTTCGGCGGCATCGTCGCCCTGACGGGCCGGGTGGACCGCCCCCTCGCCGAGCAGATCGTCTCCAACCCGCTCGCCGACGTCCTCATAGCGAGTGGCTATGACGAAGAGGCGCTCGCCCTTTTCGCCGAGAAGCGAAAGAACATGCGTCCCCTCGAGGCGCCCGAGCCGGGACCGCTCGGGCTCGCCCTGCGGCAGATCGACGGCGGCTACCTCGTGCAGGAGCCCGACCTCGTCGCCGGGAGGGACGACTCCTGGCGGGTCGTGACGAGGCGCCAGCCGACCGACGAGCAGTGGCGAGATGCCTCCCTCGCCTGGCTCGTCTGCGGCCGCACCCAGTCGAACGCCATCGTGCTCGCCAAGGAGGGCCAGCTCCTCGGGGTCGGCTGCGGCCAGCAGAACCGGGTCGACGCCGCCGGCCTGGCGGCTCGCAAGGCGGGGGGGCGGGCCGAGGGGGGAGCGGGGGCGAGCGACGCCTTCTTCCCCTTCCGGGACGGCCTCGATGCCGTCGCCGACGCCGGCGTCGGGGTGGTCGTCCAGCCGGGCGGCTCGCTTCGCGACGACGAGGTGGTGGCGGCGGCCGACGAACGTGGCATCGCCATGGTCCTCACCGGCCAGCGGCACTTCCGGCACTGACCGCCTACCTGGAGGAAACCGTGACTGCTCGACTGCTCGATGGCAACGCCGTGGCCGAGCGGGTGATGGCCGACCTGGCAGAGAGGGCCGGCCGGCTCCGCCGGGCCGGCCGGCCGGCCGGGCTCGGGACCGTGCTCGTCGGCGACAATCCCGCCAGCGCCCGCTATGTCGAGATGAAGAGGGAGGACTGCGCCAAGGTCGGCATCGAGTCCGTCCACGAGCACCTGCCGGCCGACGTCTCCGCGGTCGAGCTGGCCTCGGTCATCGCCCGCTTCAACGCCGACGAGAGGGTCGACGCCTACATCGTCCAGCTGCCTCTCCCGAAGGGCCTCGACGAGGAGGCGGCCCTGCGGGCGATAGACCCGGACAAGGACGCCGACGGCCTTCACCCGGTCAACCTGGGCCGGCTGGTGATGGGCGGGAAGGGACCCCTTCCCTGCACCCCGCTCGGGATCGTCGAGCTGCTGGCCGCCCACGAGGTGCAGGTGGAGGGGCGCCACGTCGTCATCATCGGCCGGGGGCTCACGATCGGGCGGCCTCTCTCTCTTCTCCTCACGATGAAAAGGCCGCGGTGCAACGCGGCGGTGAGCGTCGTCCACACCGGCGTGCCCGGCGAGCAGATGGCGGCCATCTGCCGCCAGGCCGACGTGATCGTGGCGGCAGCCGGCTCTCCGGGGATAGTCCAGCCCGAGATGGTGAAGCCGGGAGCCGCCGTCGTGGGGGCCGGCACGACCTTCGAGGGGCGAAGGCTCCTCTCCGACGTGGCCGACGAGGTCTCTGAGGTGGCAGGTTGGATGACGCCTCGGTTGGGTGGGGTGGGCCCGATGACGAGGGCCATGCTGCTGTCGAACGCCGTCCAGGCAGCCGAGGCGCACCGGCGATGAGGATCACCCTGTCGGCGTGATTGTGTAGGGTCGGCTGGTCCGGGCCCCGGGGCGGTCGAGGGCAGGACTGCGAGACGCCCTGATCAGATGAGTGAACGAGACGAGAAGGAGAGCCGGCAGCGGGGAGGCGAGCGGCGTCTCTTCACGAGGAGGCGCTTCCTCAAGCTGGCTGCCACCCTGCCGCTCCTTGGGGCGGCAGGGTGCTCGACGGCGAAGGCGGCCGGGAAGAAGGGCCTTTCTCTTGGCGGGGGAGCGACGAGCACCACCGGCACCTCCAGCGGCCCGAGGCCGAGCTCGTCGCCGACCAGCACCACCGCCACCACGCTCCCGCCCGACTCGGCGACGGCCGGGCCGCCGACCGAGGCCGGGATCGACCCCGAGCCGGTGACCGTCCTTCAGCCGGGCGAGACCGCGCCGGGCTACATCTTTTTGACCCCCGGCCCGATGAGGGGCCGCCAGGAGGGTCCGCTCATCGTCGACGACAACGGCGAGGTCGTCTGGTTCTGGCCCTTGAAGTCGCCCCTCATCTCGACCAACCTGCAGGTGCAGAGCTACCGAGGAGAGCCCGTCCTCGCCTGGTGGCAGGGGATCAACATCAAGCCCGGATACGGCCAGGGCCACTACATCATGCTCGACAGCTCCTACCGGCCGGTGGCCGAGGTCTACGGCCAGAACGGGCTCAAGGGCGACCTGCACGAGTTCTTCATCACCCCGGAGGGGACTGCCCTTTTCACCTGCTACCGGCTCCAGCCGGCCGACCTCTCGAAGTACGGCGGCTCGCGGCACGGCACGATCCTCAACTCGCTCATGCAAGAGGTGGACATCGCGACGGGCAAGCTCCTTTTCCAGTGGGACGCCGCCCAGCACGTGCCGATGGAACACTCGGAGGTGGCCTGTCCGAAAAGGGGCATCTGGGACTGGTTCCACATCAACTCGATCGACGTCGACACCGACGGGAACCTGCTCATCTCCTCTCGCCACCTCTGGTCCGTCTTCAAGGTCGACCGCTCGAACGGGAAGGTGATCTGGACCCTGAACGGCAAGGGGAGCGACTTCAAGATCGAAAAGGGCGCCTTCTTCTCCTGGCAGCACACGGTGCGCCACCAGGCGAACCACACCATGAGCATCTTCGACGACGGGGCCGGGCCGCGAGCGACCGAGAAGGAGTCCCGCGGCCTCATCCTGAACGTCGACACGACGAGGATGGTGGCGAGCCTCAACGAGCAGTACCTGCCGACGCCGCGGCTCTTGTCGGGGAGCCAGGGGAGCGTCCAGATCCTGCCCGACGGCCATGTCTTCGTGGGTTGGGGCGCCTACCCGTACTACTCGGAGTACCTCCACAACGCCACCCTCATCTACAACGCCCGGCTGCCTCCGCCCTCGCACTCTTACCGGGCCTATCGCTACGTGTGGACCGGCCGGCCGACGACCCCGCCGGAGCTCACCGCCAAGTCGCTCGGCCGGGGGAGGATCGAGCTCTCCGCCAGCTGGAACGGGGCGACCGAGGTGGCCCACTGGCTGGTCCTCGCAGGTGCGAGCGAGTCCAGCCTGCAGCCAGTCCACAGCTTCTCCTTCGACGGCTTCGTGACGACGATGGAGCTCGAGAGCCCGCAGAAGGTGGTGGCGGTCGAGGCGCTCTCCGCGAGCGGCTCCAGCCTCGGGCGCTCGGTGCCCGTCACCCTCTGAGAGATCTGCCTCTCGTCGCCCCGCGAGCCCCGGGCAGTTCGTTCTCTGCCCCCGGGCCGCTTCGGGACCGTCTCGAAGCGGCCGGGGCATCTTCTCCGAGCTGCTTCCGCCCCCAGGGTGCTCGCCTGCGGCCGGGATGGATCTCAAGGCCGCCCTCCCGCCCTGTGGCTGCTGGGCGCTCGACCCGGGGAAGACCCCGCTGGCCATGGCCGACCTCCGCAAGCAGAGCTGGGGTGCGCCACCCCGTGAAGTCCGACAGCGACAGCGATGAAGGCTTCGAGATCCTCTGGTTCGAGGACGAGAGCCTCGATCCGGCCGTCCCAACCGGCAGGCCCGGCCGGTGCCAGAGGTGATCGGAGGCGGCTGCAGCGCTTCTGTCTAGCCCGAAGTTCCCCCCAGCATCTTGGCCCATACCGCTGACTACCAGGACTTTTCTGTCGCCAGCCAGCGAAGCTACTGACTACGCGTAGCCGAGGCGCTGCGAGACGCCGAGCAGATCGAAGGCCCGTCGCTGGATCGGGGTGGGCGTGGTGACCACCGTGAACGACGCCAGCTCCCCGTCGATCGGCTGGACCCGGTTGGCGGTCACGGTCGCAAGGTCCTTGAGCAAGGTGGCGAAGCTGTGCACCGGATCATTGTTGGCGGTGCGCTTGGTCTGGGTCTTCGCGATCGCTCTGCTGGACCGCTTTGCGGGGGCGACCGGGCTCGTGCGCTTGGCCTCTGCGCCCTCTGGGTCGTCGTCTTTGAACAGCATCGGCGCGAGGGTGCGCTGCATGTGGAAGCTGACGTAGTAGCTGAGCATGCGCAAGAAGACGTGAGCACGGACGCGCTCTTCGCTGCGGTGGCGAATGGGGCGGATGTCGAGGTCGGTGTTGAAGCCCCGAAAGACCCGCTCGACGTACGCCAAGGACTTGTAGGACGAGACCACCTCTGCACTTGCGAGCGCCTCTTGGTCGAGGGTCGTGCGTAGCACGTAGATCCCGTCGAGGGAGGCTTCTGCGGCGATCTTGTCCTCGTCACGCCGATAAGTGATGGAGTCGTCGGTGATCTCGATGATGAAGTGCTTGGCCATCTTGAACTTGTTGATCACCTTTCCGACACGAAGTGCGATCTTGTCCTTACCGCGCAGAGCCCGGCTCTCTCGCTTCACCGAGGTGGCGATCTTGTCGAGCTCTGCTTCGGTCGCATCGAGCAACGACAGACGCTTGATCGTTCGCTCTTGGGCCAAGAGCGGGTTCTTGCAGGCGACGAGGCGCTCGCCTGGGTAGTCAGGGTGGGCGACCTCGAACAGGTCCGTTTCGTCGAAGAGGGAGAGCTGGATCGCATCGCTTTGCACCAGGGCCTTTATCTGTGGGGCACGCAGCGCGGTGATGAAGTCGAGGTGTTGGGGGACGACGTCGTCTCTCAGGCGCGCGGTGGTCAGCAGCCCGCGGTCTCCCACCAAGACGACCCTCGAGAGCCCGAAGCGCTCCTTCAGCTTCTTCACCTGCACAGCTATGGTCTTGGGCTCTCCGGTGTTGCCGGGGAACACCTCGATCGAAATCGGGACACCCTCTTTGGTGGCGAGGAGGCCGTAGACGATCTGGAGCCGGCCTCGCACGCCGTCTTTTGGATGCCCGCGTGCACCGAGCGGGCAGGTCCGCCCCTCGAACGCGGCCGAGGACATGTCGTAGAGCACGAGCATGCCGTCTTTTAGGTGACGTGCTGCAAGCGCCCCTTCGATCCGGGACTGTCGAGGACCCAGCCAGTCCATCGCTTGGTAGAGGTCGTCCTCGTCGACACAGCTGAGCGAGAGCACCTCGCCGAGCGAGCTGGTCGCGGTCTCGGCGCGTAGCCCGCGCGCACAGGCGAGCTTGGAGGACGGCTCGATCACCTGGGCGGCGATCATAGCTACCACCGAGTCACGCGAGCGCGACGGAGCGGGGTCGATGAGCGCGTCGAGGCCGAGGTCGCGCACTGCTCCGAGCACTGCTGCGACGTGCCCGTGAGGCAGGCTGCGCACGATGTCGAAGCTGTCTTGGAGTAGAGCGGTCGTGGGGGCATCCTTCAACACCGCACGAAGCGCGTCGACCTTGGCCTGTGGCCAGTGGCTCAAGTTGGCGAGCGTGCGGTTCTTCACCTTCCCACCCTCGCGGAAGCTCTCGCGCAGCAGGATCGCCGGCGGTGAGCTCCGATTCGGTACGCTCGCCACGTACATGTCTACTAGTGTACACGATAGAGGACGCCATATCAAGCTCTAGAGCCACTATCGATCCAATATCTCTCATACTACATGACTACGCTCTGAGCTACCTGAAGGCGTAGAACCCCAGCTCTTGGTTCCTTTCGGGGCCGGATCCGAGCAGATCAGGGGGGAACTTCGGTCTAGCGGTTTAGACTAGAAGGGTGACACCGATGGTGAACACCGACGAGCTGGCCGACGCTCACGAGCTGGCACGGCTTCTCTCCCTTGCCCAGCCCAACAGCGTCAGCACCTACCAGCACCGCTACGGCGACATGCCCCGTCCCGTTCTCGACCTGGGCCCGGGTCGGCCGAAGCTGTGGCTGAGAGGGGAGGTGATCGAGTGGGCGAGTCGCCGCCAGCTGCGAGCCTGAAGGCGAACGATCCCTGCTGGTGCGGGAGCGGGCGGAAGTTCAAGCGCTGCCACCGGCCGAGCACCGAGCCGGTCCGGCCGCACCAGCTCTCGGAGAGGCGCCTTGTCCCCGATTCGATAGCGAGACCCGCCTACGCCGTCTCGGGCGATCCCGGGCCGGAAGAAGAAGCCCTTGTCCGACCGCCAGAGCTCATCGAGGCGATGAGACGGGCCGGCGCGGTGGCAGCTCAGGTGCTGGCGACGGCCGGCGCGGCCGTCCGCCCGGGCATCACCACCGACGAGCTCGACGCCATCGCCCATGACGAGTGCGTCCGGCTCGGCGCCTATCCGAGCCCGCTCAACTACAAGGGCTTCCCGAAGTCGATCTGCACCTCTGTGAACGAGGTGATCTGCCACGGCATCCCCGACAAAAGGGAGCTGCGCGACGGCGACATCGTCAACATCGACGTCACCGTCTACCTCGACGGAGTCCACGGCGACACCAACGCCACCTTTCCTGTCGGGCGCGTCGACCCGGTCTCGCGCCGGCTCATCTCGGTCACGAGGCAGTGCCTCGAGCTCGGCATGGCGGCCGTCCGGCCGGGCCGGCCGATCTCGGACATGGGCCAGGCGATCGAGCTCCATGCCGAGGCGGCCGGCTTCTCGGTCGTGCGCTCTTTCGTCGGACACGGCATCGGCCAGGTCTTCCACAGCCAGCTCGTCATCCCTCACTACTTCGACCCGCGAGCCGAGACCGTGATGGAAGAGGGCATGACCTTCACCATCGAGCCGATGATCAACGTCGGGACCTGGCGGGCGCGTGCCTGGTCGGACGGCTGGACGACGGTCACCGCCGACGGCTCGCGGAGCGCCCAGTTCGAGCACACCCTGGTGGTCACCGCAAAGGGCGCCGAGGTGCTGACCGGATAGAGCCTGTCGGCTACGAAGGAAACTCGAGGACGGGAGGCTCCTCCCGCCCGATCCTCTCGGCCCTTTGGCGGACGCCCTCTTTCACCTCGTCATGGGGGAGGACGTAGAACCTCGACTCCGTCACGGCGCTCACGACCCTGGCAGCGACCTCGTCGGGCTCCATACCGCCTGCCACCAGCCCGGCGACGAGCTCTGAGCCGGAGCCGGCACTTTTGGGCTCCCCGGCGGCGAGCACCTCGGCGGGGGCGTTTCGCTCCGACTCGGCGATCCTCGTCCTCACCCACATCGGACAGAGGACGGAGGCCCCGACAGCACCCCCGGCGAGGGAGAGCTCGATCGAGAGGGCCTCTGTGAGGGCCACGACCGCATGCTTGCTGGCGGTGTAGGGGCCCATGTAGGGGACGGCCAGCAGGCCGGCCGCCGAGGCGGTGTTCACCACGTGGCCCTCTCCTTGGGCGAGTAGGAGGGGTATGAAGCTCGAGATGCCGTGGACGACCCCCCAGAAGTTGACCCCGAAGACCCACCTCCAGCGGGCGAGGGGGATCTCCCAGCTCGGACCACCCGCCCCGACCCCGGCGTTGTTGCAGAGGAGGTGAACGGTTCCAAAGGCCGCAACGGCCCGGTCGCGGAGCGCCTCGATAGAGGCCGGGTCCGAGACGTCGCAGGAGACGGCGGCCGCCTCGACCCCGGCGGACTGGAGCTCTGCCCGGGCCATCTCGAGCCGTTCGGTCTCGATGTCGGCGAGCACGACCCGCATGCCTTCTCGGCCGAAGGCGTGCGCCATGGAAAGGCCGATCCCGCTGGCGCCTCCGGTCACGACGGCCACCTTGTCTCTCAGAGTCTCCATTCGCGCATTGTGCCAGGAGAGACAAGACTGGGGGCAATGACGCGGATCTCCGAGCTGTTCGCCGAGGGCACGACGCTCTCGGTCGAGATGTGGCCACCTCGCAACGAGGTGGCCGAAGCCCGCCTCGAGGCGGCCCTGGCTGAGATCGAGTCCGTCCTGGCCCCCGCCTTCTACTCGATCACCTACGGGGCGGGCGGCTCCACGCGCGAGAGGACCCACGACCTCGTCGTGCGGCTCCGAAACGAGGTCGACGGCACGGCGATGGCCCATCTCGTCTGCGCCGCCCACAGCCGAGCCGAGCTGACCGAGATACTCGGGCGCTACCAGGCGGCCGGCGTCGAGAACATCCTGGCGCTGAAGGGCGATCCGCCCCTCGACGCCGAGGAGTCGCTCCGTGCCGGAGAGCTCGCCTACGCCGCCGAGCTCGTCGAGCTGGCGAAGTCGGTGGGCGACTTCTGCGTGGCGGTCGCCGCCCATCCAGAGGGCCATCCGAGCTCCCCGGACCTGGCGAGCGACCGGAGATGGCTCGCCGCCAAGCTCGAGGCGGCCGACTTCGCCATCACGCAGTTCTTCTTCCGGAGCCAGGACTACTTCTCGCTCGTGGAAGAGCTGGCCGCCCGCGGGATCGACAAGCCGGTGCTCCCCGGCATCATGCCGATCACCAACCCGCGCACTCTGGCCAAGATGGCCGAGATGTCCGGCAGCGCCATACCCGAAGAGCTTGCCAGGCGCATCGACGAGGCCGCCGGCGAGCCGGGCGAGGTCCTCCGCATCGGGGTGGAGGTCGCGACCAACCTCGGCAACGAGCTCCTGGAGGGAGGGGCTCCCGGCTTGCACTTCTACACGATGAACGCCTCGGCGGCCACGGTCGCCGTCTGTCGCAACCTAGGAATCGCAGTCGGCTAGAACTCTCGTTAGCATCCGGCCCATGGCCGAAAAGATCACGATGTCCGCGGACGGGACGCTCAATGTCCCGGACGAACCCATAATCCCTTTCATAGAGGGCGACGGAACCGGCGTCGACATCTGGCCGGCCGCCAAGCTCGTGCTCGACGCCGCGGCCGCCAAGCACGGTCGCTCGGTCGCCTGGAAGGAGGTGCTGGCGGGGGAGAAGGCCTACAAGCAGACCGGCGAGTGGCTCCCCGACGAGACCGTCCAGGCCTTCCGGGAGTACCTCATCGGCATCAAGGGCCCCCTCACGACACCGATCGGCGGGGGCATCCGCTCGCTCAACGTGGCGCTTCGCCAGCTCCTCGACCTCTATGTCTGCCTGCGGCCGGTCCGCTGGTTCAGCGGGGTCCCCTCCCCGGTCCGCCACCCCGAGAAGGTGGACATGGTCATCTTCCGCGAGAACACCGAGGACGTCTACGCCGGCCTCGAGCTGCAGGAGGGCACCCCCGAGGCGAAGGCCCTCATCGAGCACCTGAGGGAGTCCTTCGGCTGGGAGATCCGGCCGGACTCGGGCATCGGCATCAAGCCGGTCTCGGTCACCGGCTCGAAGCGCCTCATCCGGGCCGCCATCGAGTACGCCGTGCGGCGGAACCGCAAGTCCGTCACCCTGGTGCACAAGGGGAACATCCAGAAGTTCACCGAGGGCGCCTTCCGCGCCTGGGGCTACGAGCTCACCCGGGAGGAGTTCTCCGACGTCGCCGTCAGCTGGGACGACTGCGGCGGCGACCCGGGCGACAAGATCCTCGTGAAAGACGCCATAGCCGACATCACCCTCCAGCAGGTGCTCACCCGCCCCGATGAGTTCGACGTCATCGCCACGACGAACCTGAACGGCGACTACCTCTCCGACGCCCTGGCGGCCCAGGTGGGCGGCATCGGCATCGCGCCCGGAGGCAACATCAACTACGTCACCGGTCACGGGGTCTTCGAGGCGACCCACGGGACGGCCCCGAAGTACGCCGGCCAGGACAAGGTGAACCCCGGCTCGGTGCTCCTCTCCGGCGTCCTCATGTTCGAGCACATCGGCTGGCAGGAGGCTGCAGACGACATCGTGGCGGCGCTCGAGAAGACCATCGCCGACAAGGTCGTCACCTACGACTTCGCCCGGTTGATGGAGGGAGCCCGCGAGGTGCGCTGCAGCGAGTTCGCCCAGGCGATCGTCGAGCGGCTCTGAGCCACCCCGCCACCTTCGCGCCGCCGGCTCTTCGGCCGACTCTGATTACCGCCGGGCGTTACTTCTTTGGTCGGGAGTCGGCGGGCTAGAGGTGCCGGCCTGAGCGGCCTGCGGAGCCCGCATCACTGACACTGACCCGCCGGCGGCTCGCCCCGGTCGCCTGGAGCAGCCACCTGGGAACGCGACACTGCCACCGGCTCTGTGGCCGGTGGCAGTGCGCCAGTTCCAGATCGGCTCTGCGCGACGGGCAGTGGAACCCGTCAGCCCGCTCGAGCAGTCGAAGCCGTTGTCAGCGGGCCGACTGGGGGAGCCGGAAGCTGCGTGAGGCGGCGAAGAGGAAGTCTCCGCCGTAGGCGGCGTGCACCAGATAGTGGCCCCGCGGGAGCACGAAGCGGCAGAACCCGTAGCCGTTCGCCTTGAGTATGAAGCTGCAGACGTGCAGGATCTTCCGGGTGAACCGGTTCCAGGCGATGATGGCCACCCGTCCCTTCGGGGGGATGCCGTGCACTATCGGTCGAACGTAGACGTTGGCCGAGAAGTGCCCTGGGATGCCGAGCCAGCGGAGCCCCAGGAAGCTGTTGCTCGGAACCTTCCGGATGACGACCGTGGTGGTCAGGTAGAGCCGCGTGTTGTCGCCAGTCCCTGACACCACCACCTTGCAGGGGCCGAGGGGATAGCTGATCGGCACGTTGAAGCGGTGCAGGGCTGCGCCTCCGCTGTTCGCTGTCGTCGTGATCGTGCGGATGCCACAGGCCTTGAAGGTCACCTTGCTGTTGGCGACGTAGCCACCGACTCTCACCACGAAGAAGAGGCCGCGGGAGGCAAAGGGCGGCGCCTGGATGCTCCCGCCGCAGTTGGAGCTGCCGATCGGGTAGCACGTGGCTGCGGGCCTTGCCGCGGCAGCCGCGCTGCTCGCCGGCGCCAGCGTCAATCCCGTGACACCCACGCCGGCCAAGACTGCCGACATCAGCGTTGCACGGGCGATTCTTCCGACCCTTGTCATTCGGTCCTCCAGCCCCCCGGCGAGACCTTCAGGTCCGGGATGCGTCGAAGCATACTCTCTGACAGTATTCCCAGCAAGCACGAGTGCGAGCAGTCCCACTTCGAGTTCGCACCGGGCTAGCTTGCTCGGTAACCTCGTCTCTTTGTGACCTCGTCTTCCTCATCTTCTCGTCAACCAGTGCAGGTGACCGTCACCGGCGCTGCCGGCCAGATCGGCTACTCACTTCTCTTCCGTATCGCCGCGGGAGAGCTGCTCGGTATCGACCAGCCCATCGTGCTCCGGCTGCTCGAGATCGAACCGGCTATGAAGGCGCTCGAAGGTGTCGTCATGGAGCTCGACGACTGCGCTTTTCCCCTCGTGCGAGAGGTCGTCACGACCTCTGACCTTGCTACCGCCTTCGACGGGTGCTCATTCGCCCTGCTCGTCGGCTCGGTCCCACGCAAGGCAGGGATGGAGCGAAAGGACCTCCTCGGGATCAACGGCGGGATCTTCAAGCCGCAGGGAAGGGCGATCGCCGAGAACGCAGCCTCCGACGTACGGGTCCTCGTGGTGGGAAACCCCTGCAACACGAACTGCCTGATCGCCCGGTCGAATGCCCCCGAGGTTCCAGCCGACCGCTGGTTCGCCATGACCCGCCTTGACGAGAACCGGGCCAAGAGCCAGCTCGCGAAGCGGGCCGGGGTAGAGGTCGCCGAGGTCACCAACATGGCGATCTGGGGCAACCACTCCTCGACGCAGTTCCCGGATTTCGAGAACGCCAGGATCGGCGGTCGGCCCGCCGAGGAGGTCATCGGCGAGCGCGACTGGCTCGAGGGCGAGTTCATCTCGGTGGTGCAAAAGCGCGGGGCGGCCATCATCGATGCCAGGGGCGCCTCCTCGGCGGCCTCCGCCGCCAACGCCGCCATCGACTCGGTGCGCGCCGCGAGTCGAGCCACCCCGGACGGCGACTGGACCTCACTCGCCGTCGTCTCGCACGGCGAGTACGGAGTGCCAGAAGGCCTCCAGTTCGGCTTCCCGGTGCGGGCCGACGGGAAGGGCGGCTGGTCAGTGGTAGAGGGCTTGGCCCATTCGGAGTTCGCCCGGGAACGGATCCGCCTCACCACTGAGGAGTTGCTGGCGGAGAAAGCCGACGTCACCTCGCTGATCAGATAGACGCCTCGCGCCCGCAGGCGAGCCACGGCCCCCGCTCGCTTTCCGGAGCGAGCAAGATAGGCGCCCATGGCGACCGACGAGCGCGAACCCCGCATCGTCGCGCTGCGCGCCGAAGACGAGCTGGCCGCATCGCCCAGCCCGCGAGGAGCCGTCGAGACTCGCTTTCTCGTCATCTCCCTCGCCTTCGCCAGTGCCGTCGTGGCGGGCTATGCCGGAGGCCACCCGACCGGGATATCGCTGTGGGATGCTATTTGCAGGTCAGCCCTGGGTTTCGTCGCGGCCCTGGCGGGCACGGTCTGTCCGTGGCCGTTTCTCGTCCTCTCGGCCGTCGTCCTTCTGGCAGCGACAGTGCACAGCAGCGCCGCTTTGGTGCCGATAGCCTGCCTGCTGATCGCTGGCGGCGGCATGTGGGCCGGCTTTCGCCGCGCCGCCTCGCCTCCTTCCTGGTTGCGCCCGGGACCGATCCTGACCGCCCTCCGTGCTCTTGTCGGCCTACTGCTGTGCCAGATTGCTCTCCGCCTCAGCTGGCCCTCGCATCCGCTTTACCCGTCGCTCGTTGCGGCCGTCGCCTTTGGGCTGCTTTTAATCCCGGCCCTCTTCTGCTGTCCTCGCCCCTATCGGCGCTGGGTGGCCGCCGCCAGCGCAGTCCTACTGGCGGCCGGTGTCGGGCTCACAGCTCTGGCTGGTCTCTCGGTGCTGGCTGCGAAGAGCTCACTTGTCGACGCCGTCGGGTCCAGCCAGGCCGGAGTGGCCGCAGCCCGGGCCGGCAACCAGGCAGGTGCCGTCGGGAGCTTTGCGAGCGCCGAGACACAGTTCCGCGCGGCCGGCCGGGACCTCTCGGCGGCTCGTTGGGCCGAGCTCGTCCCAGGCGTCGCCCAGCAGGTCCGGGCAGTCCGGGCGGCCGCTCGGATAGGGGCCACGGTCTCCTCGGTGGCGCGCCACACGGCAGCTCGGGCCGACCTCGGCAGCCTGCGCATCGATCGGGGAACCTTTCCTCTTGCAACCTTGGAGGCTCTCCGTCCTCTCTTGCGCAGGGACTTCACGGCTTTGCGCCTGGCGCTCCGGCAGTCGCGCGCCATCCGCTCGCCGTGGCTGTTGTCACAGATCGAGAGCAAGCTCGGCTCGGAGACCAACAAGCTGAGGGAGGCGGAAAAGGCCGCCCAGACCGCTTACCGCGGCATGGAGGTTGTCCCCGGCCTTCTTGGTGCCAAGGGGCCGGTGCGATACCTCCTCCTCCTGGAAGACCCAGCGGAGTCCCGCGCCAGCGGAGGGATCGTCGGGGAGTTCGCCCAAGTGACCGCTGACAAGGGAAGGCTCCATCTCGACAGGGTCGGCTCGGTGGGCTATCTAAACTCGAGCGGCGACCCGGCTACGAGGACCCTGCGGGGGCCGACCGGCTACATCGACCGCTACAGCCAGTTCGAGCCGCAGGACTACTGGCAGAACGTTCCGATGTCGCCGGACTTTCCGTCTGTCGGCGAAGTAGCCGCCAATCTCTACCCCCAGTCGGGAGGAGTACCGGTCGAGGATGTGATCAGCCTCGATCCACAGGCCGTGGCCAGCTTCCTCGCCGTGACTGGCCCGATCAGCGTGCCGCTCTGGCCGACGCCGATCTCCAGCAGCAACGTCGTGCCAGTCCTCGCCAACACCGAGTTCCTCCACTTTGCTGGCAACGAGAGCGCCGGCACCCAGTTCGTGCAAGAGCTGGTCCGGGCTCTTTGGAGCAAGCTCGTCTCCCAGCCCCTGCCGCCGATCCCTTCGGTCATCAATGACCTGCGACCAGCCGTTCGAGGCCATAGCCTCCTCCTCTACAGCAGGAACGCGAAGGCAGAGAGCTTCTTTCGCTCGGTGCACATCGCCGGCGCCATGCCGCGAGTGCGCGGTGACTTTCTCGGAGTCGTGACCCAGAACGCCGACGGGAACAAGCTCGACTGGTACCTTCGCCGGACCATCGACTACCACGCGACAGTGGACTTCTCGACAGGCGCTGTCACAGCGACGGTCAAGGTGATACTGCGCAACCTGGCACCCAGCTCGGGCCTTCCGGCTCAGGTGATCGACCCGTCTCCCGGGGCCAACACCTTGCCAGGGGAAAACAAGCTCTACGTCTCGATCTACACCCCGTGGGAGGACAACGGAGCCACCTTCGGCGGCAAGAGGCTCGATCTCTCGTCACAGCAGGAGCTCGGTCGCTTCGTCTACTCGGGGCTGGTGAAGGTTCCTGCTCGCACGTCGGAGACTCTGGTGCTCCACCTGGTCGGGTCCTGGCCAAGGGACTTGCACCGCTACCACCTGGGAATGTTCCACCAGGTCGTCCTTTTTCCCGATCAAGTCCACACAGCAGTGAAGGTCCTGGGCTCGTGGAGGAAGCGTTCCGGAGGTCGTTCGGCCTAAGTGGCCCGTGTCTTCTGGGGTCTTTGGATGGCACCCCCTGAAAAGGAATCGGCTCCAGGAGGCCGTCTGCGCCGCTTTGAGAGCCTCATGCTCCGCAGACACCAGTGTCTCCGGCGTGCATATGTGCGGACCCTAAGCGCCAGCTCGGCTCACCGGCGCCAGCTGGGCGAAATGGCGAGCGAGCTCCTGAGCTCGACGATCCCAGGTGTGGCGCGCCGCCACCGCTCGCGCAGTACGAGATGCCTCCTGTCCGCGAGCGGGTTCGGTGAGAAGCTGGATGACCCCTTCACCCAAGGCATCGGCGAGACCCCCGTCTCGCTGCAGCGGCACTTTGACGCCGGCGGCGGCCGGCATGAAATCGCCTACCCCATGGAGGTCGCGCGCCACGACGGGAAACCCGCGAGACATTTGCTCGCGTTCGGGTCGCTTCGCGAAGTCCAGGATGTGTGTTGTATCGTTTCGCGAGCAGTTAGGCGAGGCTGGTCGTCACGGTGGAACGTCGGTCGCCTTGTGGTGGAACGATTACGAGAGAATGGATCGTGAGTTGGTTGACTGACTCCTACGAAGCTCCTGCACTTAGCCTCGGCTCCTATCTCGCGCTCCTGCGGCGGCGGAAGTGGTGGGTGATCGCTCTCGCCGCGCTCGGCCTAGTGGCCTCGCTCGGGTATTCCCTGACCCAGCCCAAGGTGTATTCGGCCTCCGCGCAGCTTCTGCTCCAACCGGAGAACCTCCTGGTCACTTCGAACCAACAACCGATCACCTCGACTGACGTGCTCACCGAACTTCAGCTAGTGACGAGCTCCCCGGTCGAGGCGGCGGTCCGGCGGCGGCTGGGCAGCGTGCCAAGCGTCACCGCGGGCGAGGTGGGCCAGACGAACGTCATCTCGGTAACTGCCACCGCGGCCAGCCCGGCCCGAGCCGCGTTGATCGCCAATACCTACGCGACTGCTTTCATCACTTACCAACGATCGGTCACCATCAACAACCTGACGGCGGCCGAGACACAGCTTCGCCGTCAGATCACGTCGATTGCCGCCCAGGTGAAGTTGGTCCCGCCGTCGTCGGTCGCCCAGGTGAACGCACTGCTTAACGAGGAAGCCTCGCTGAAGGACCAGCTGGCCCAGCTCCAGCTGAGCGGGACGGCGGCCACCACTGGGATCCAGGTGGTTACCGCGGCCACAGCGCCGAGCGCGCCGACCTCCCCCAAGCCGCTCACTGATGCCATCCTTGGGTTGCTACTCGGGCTCTTGTTGGGGATCGGGCTGGCCTTCGCGGTAGAGCATCTCGACGACACCATCCGCGTGCAAGAAGAGGTGGAGCGGCTCACGCCTGGCACGCGGGTGCTAGCAGTCATCCCGATGGTGCGCTCGTGGAAGAGCAAGGACCAGACGCTCGTGATCACGGTGACCGAACCCAACTCAGTGGCCGGGGAGGCCTTTCGCTCGCTGCGGACCTCGCTGCGGTTCGCCACCCTCGACAGCCACGTTCAGACGATCCTCGTGACCAGTCCGGGCGAGTCCGAGGGGAAGAGCTCGACGGCGGCAAACCTGGGTGTGGTTCTGGCCACTTCGGGCGAACGAGTGGTTGTCGTCTCGGGCGACTTTCGCCGGCCGCGCATCGGTAAGTACTTCAACCTGGACGAACGGGTGGGCCTGACCACTGTGCTGCTCGGCCGGTGCTCACTCGAGGAGGCACTCCAACCGGTGCCGGGGGTCGACGGGCTCTCTATCATGGCCACCGGGGAGCGGATGTCGGACCCGACCGGTGTGCTCGGCAGCCAACAGTTCGCCGGGTTGCTTGAGAAGCTGCGCCAGATGTTCGATCTCGTTCTTGTCGACAGTCCACCGCTATTGCCGGTTACCGACGCGGCAATCCTGGCCCAGACAGTCGATGCCACGCTCTTGGTGGTGGCCGCTGGGCAGACTCGGGGCAAGAACCTGCGCCGGGCGACCGAGGCGCTCTCCCTGGTCCACGGCACGCTCCTCGGCGTGGTGCTCAACGAGGTCAGCACGTCCACAAACGGCTATGGCTACGGCAAGTACTACCGGTACGGCAAGTACGAACCCACCGGGGAGGCTGCCACCGGCAACGGCGCCCGCCCGGTCGGCGTGGGGTCGGCACGGTTGACGGCACCGGACGAGCCGAGAATACGGTAGCCGGGGAGTAGCGGAGACGTGAGGCGGAAGCAGATCAGCATGGGCTGCATGCACCGGGGTTTTGGCGGCGCCGGCCGGTGTTGTCTCGGCATGCAGGTATCGAGGGTTCGGTGACCCTTGGATGAGTCGGCATGGGAGTTCAGAACTCGGAGTGACAGGCCGCTTCGGGCGCTGATCGCCGCCTGCCAGGTCTCGCCCTGTCGGGGGAGCGAACCAGGCTCCAGTTGGCATCTGACCTCCGCACTGGCTGCCACAGGTGTCGATGTGCACGTAATCACCGGCGCGGATTGGCACGCCGAGATCGAGGCGCACGGGCGGCCCGGTGACGGTCTCACCTTCCACTATGTTACTAGCCGTCCGGCTCTTCTAAGGGACTTCAGATCCGGGCAGCGCAGTGTGTAGGCCAAGTACCTCGCGTGGCAGCGAGACTGTCTTGAGGTCGCGGTACAGCTTGATGCAGAGCATGACTTCGACGTTATGCACCACTTGAACTGGGGCAGTCTCTTCTGGGGATCCACCTTCTCACGGCTCGGCAAGCCCTTCATCTTCGGGCCCATCGGTGGGGGCGAGATCTCCCCCGAAGTGTTGCGTGAATGGTTCGGCGAATCGTGGCGTCGCGAGGTAAAGCGGAATTGGGCCCTGCGGGTGCTGCTTAGGTTCAACCCGCGAGCTCGCCGCACGACTCGGGCAGCCGGCCTTGCCTTGGCGACCAACAACGAGACAGCTGCACGATCGCGAGCCCTTGGTGCCACACGGGTCGAGCTCTGCCTGGACACAGCGGTGGAGCCCGAGGCCATCGCGACCGAGGAGCGCGAAGCTCCAGATCGCTCGGCCCCGGCGGCCCTCTGGGTCGGGCGGAATCTCCGGCGTGCCGGTATGCGCAGTTCGCCCGCCACCTGGGCAACGCGACGCGCATCCTGGACGTGGGTTGCAATACCGGGCGAGGGGGGTGTGGCACGTAATGGCGTTCGCGCGCGCTCTACGTAACGTTGTTGCTGGAGCTTGACTACCCGAGATCGCGGCACATCGACCGCCGGCTGCAGCCGAATACGCTGCGGCTCGGCACACAGAGAGGGTGACGAGTGATGAGCGCCGGTCTTGGGCCAAGCAGGTATGTGACGTTGGCCATGGCGGCTCACACGAAGCTGTTCAGACCGGCGGGCCGTCCCTCGGCAGGAACCACGAAGTGCCCGGCTGTCACGAAGAGGGAGACGGCATGACGGCGCGGTACCGCATCTGGCGAGCCCGCACCGGGAACACGCCGATCTGGGAACGTGCCAAGGTGCTTTTCGGCAACCGCCCAGGTCTGGTCGTGGCTTTGGTGATGGCTTCCGCGCTAGCGGGCATGTGCGAGTCGGCCGTCCTTGCTCTTGTCGCATCGATCGCGACCGCGCTGGTCGGTCAGCACTCGACAGTCAGCTTCCAGGTCGGGTCCCTGCACGTTGAAGCTCGGGTGGGTGAGCTGCTGGTCGTGGGCCTTGCCATCGCACTGGCACGTATCGCTGTCCAGGGGTTGATCGCCTACCTGCCGGCGCGCATCGGAGCCGAGGTACAAGCCGGGCTGCGTCTCCGGCTCTTCGCCGCCTTTAGTAGGGCACCATGGTCTGTGCAGTCGGCCGATGGTGAGGGCAGATTCCAGGAACTCGCGACCAGTCAAGTCATCCAGGCGACGCAGGGCGTCATGCAAGCGACGCTGGGCGTCACGGCAGGCGTCATGCTGTTAGTTCTCGTGGGTGCGGCTCTCTTGGTTGAGCTGACCACAGCGCTCGTAGTGATCGGGGCGGGGTTGGCATTGTTCCTCCTGTTCCGTCCACTCGGTAAGGTCGGGTCCCTTCGCGCCCGGGCTCTGTCTTCAGCCCAACTCGAGTATGCCTCCGGAATCCATGATGCGGTCGGTATGGCTGAAGAGACCCAAGTATTCGGCGTCGGCGAGACACAGGAGCGCCAACTCGGCCGCCTTGTCGAGGTCGCCCGTCGACGCTTCTTTTCAACTCTGTTCCTGGGCGCACTGGTGCCAGGTGCCTATCAGGGCATAGTGCTCCTGTTGCTCGTAGGAGGACTCGCCGTTCTCGAGGCCACGGGTAGTGGCCACCTCGCCTCACTTGGGGCCGTCGTCCTGCTCCTGGTACGCGCTTCGTCCTACGGCCAGCAGCTACAGGGCAACTACCAGAACTTGCACCAAAGCCTTCCCTTCCTCGACCGGCTCGCCGATGCTGAGCGCAACTATCGAGCTACGCCTGTCATCCGGGGGACGCGCGTGGCTACTAACGTGCCACCTATCGCCTTCGACGAGGTGTCGTATGCCTATAACCCCGCCAGACCCGCACTTCGTCGAGTGAGCTTCCGAGTCGAGCCAGGAGAGGCGATCGGAGTTGTCGGCCCCTCCGGAGCGGGTAAGTCGACGCTGGTCCAGCTGCTACTCGGCCTCCGAGAGCCCGCTTCGGGCCGGTATCTGGTGGACGGAGAACCCGCGGAAACCTGGTCGCCGTCGTGGTGGTCGGGAGCGTTCGCCTATGTCCCCCAAGAGCCGCGTCTCCTGCAAGGCACGGTCGCCGAGAACATCCGCTTCTTCCGCCAGCTGGACGATGCAGCGGTGGAGCGGGCGGCGTGTCAGGCCCGTATCGACAGCGAGATCATGAGCTGGGTGAACGGCTATGAGACCCTGATCAGTCAGCGAGCGAAGGCGGTATCTGGTGGTCAGCGTCAGCGTATCTGCCTGGCAAGAGCGCTGGCGGGGAACCCAGTCGTGTTGGTCCTCGACGAGCCAACGAGTGCGCTTGATCCCCACTCGGAGTCTTTGGTTCAGGAATCCTTGGCTGGGCTAAAGGGACGGCTCACCCTGTTTGTGGTCGCCCATCGCATGTCCACCTTGAGCCTCTGCGATCGCGTAATAGTGCTGAACGAGGGAGTGCTCGAGGCCTTCGCGCCGGCCGCGGAGCTCGAGCGGTCGAACGACTTCTATCGCAAGGCGGCATCGCTTTCGCAGTTCAACAGCATCGAGAACTCGCCATGAGTGGGGATGGCGGTGTTACGGACGCGGTGAGCCAAAGAGCCATCACGGGCGACGAGTCGGGCGCGGCGCGCGTGCCCGACTTCTTCATCGTGGGTCAGCCCAAGAGCGGCACCACCGCGCTGTATGAGATGCTCCGGCGGCATCCCGAGATTTTCATGCCTGACGTCAAGGAGCCCATGTTCCTCGCCGCCGACTTGCGGCAGCGGTTCCACGGGCCCCGGATAGGGTCGCGCTATACAAGGTCCCGGGAGTACCTGGCCTCGCTCCCTACGACGTTGGAGGAGTACCTGGCACTGTTCGAGGATGCGATGTCGCACCAGCAGCTCGGCGAGGCGTCGGTTCTCTATCTGTTCTCCCGCACAGCCGCAGCGTCGATCGGAGCGCTCAATCCGGCTGCCCGCATCATTGTGATCTTCCGTGAACCAGCATCGTTCCTGCGGTCATATCATCTACAGCAGTGCAGGAGCCATCAAGAGAGTGAGCGAGACTTACGCAAGGCAATCGCTCTCGAGGCTACACGCGAGAGCTACGTGCCGCGAGGGTCGTATAGCCCGCAGGAGCTACTTTACTCCCAACACGTCTGTTACACCGAGCAGCTCCGCCGTTACCGCGCTGTTTTCCCTGCCGAGCAGGTGCTCACCTTGATTTACGACGATTATCGCAGTGATAACGAGGCGACGGTGCAACGCGTCTGCGACTTCCTGGGGGTCGACAGCTCGGTGCCGCTCCTGTCAGTGGAGGCGAACCCGACCGTTGCCGTGCGGTCGCAGCTGCTCGACGATGCCGTTCAACGGTTCTCGGCCGGTTGGGGACCCTTCTCGAAGGCTGTCAAGTCCGGGATCAAGGCAGTCGTTCCCCAGTCGGCGCGCCGACACCTGCTCCAGAGTGTCCAGTCGAGGATTGTGTACTCGCCGCCGCCTCCCCCGGATGACGACCTGATGGCCGAGCTCCGCATCTGGTTGAGACCCGAGGTTGAGCGTTTCAGCGAGTACTTGGATCGTGACCTTGTGAGGCTATGGGGTTATGATATGTCTGATTAGGCTGCGGACCGCGTTCCCATAAGTAGCGGGATCCGGCGCCCGACCCGAGAACGGTAAGTCTGCCGGTAAGTGTTCAGTTACCTCGGCTGCGGTGGCATCCACGGGTCTCCCTCGAAGAGGCGGATGAGGGCGTCGATGGCGGACATATCGTCCTTCCGGGTCGTGGAGAGGTAGCTGCGCACGTGGGCGAAGCGCTCGGCACCTGCCTGGCTTCGGAACAGGCCTGAAATCTTGCGATGAAGCTTCGTGGGTCGCAAATCCCGTTCCGCTTGATTGTTCGTGAACCCGACCTGGAGGTCGTACATGTAGCGGCGGATGGAGACCTTGTGGGGTGGGCCAGTTCAAGTGGTGACGGCAACACCTGGCCCCTGAGCTGGGGGTGAGTCGGGTGGCCTGAGGTCCACCGGTCAGAGCGTGAGGGCGGGCAGGATGCCCGCTGCTCAAGACACGCACCTGACCAGTGGAGGACCCAGCATGCCAGCCCGACTGTTGACGTTGCACGAGCGAGAGGAGATCCGCGCCGGGATCGAACGACGCGAGCTCGACGGGGTGATCTCCGGGCGCCTCGGTCGGCATCGGTGCACGATCAACGCGGAGATCACCCGAAACGGCGGCCGGCGCGCCTACTTCGCAGTGGCGGCCCAGGGTCGGGCTAACGAGCAGCGCCAGCGGCCGAAGACGCCGATCCTGGTGGCGGCCCCCACGCTGTGCGCTCACGTGACGGCCCGCCTGGAGGTGAAGGACTCGCCGATGACCATCTCGCGCGAGCTGGCCTCCGGGGTCCACGACGCCACCGGGTCGATCAGCTACGAGTCCATCTACCGGGCCGTCTACCCCCACGGGGCGAGAGGCCTGCCAAAGGGTCTCCACGAGCGCCTGCACCGCCGGCGCCGGTGCAGGCGCCGTCGCAGGTCGGACAGTGCCGATGCGGAGAAGAAGGCCCGTTGGGCCAGTTCAGCCCCATCACCAACCGCCCGGCCAGCGCCGATGCGCGCACCGAGGTGGGCCACTTCGAAGGGGACCTGATCACCGGCGCCTACAACCGCTCGGCGATCGTCACCGTGTTCGACCGCACCTCTCGCTACCTCTGGCTGGCCGACTTCCCCGAGGACCACGGCGCAGAGGCCACCCTGGCCGCGCTCTGCGAGATCTTGGAGCGCATCCCCGAGCACAGCTCCGCCGCAGGCTCACCTGGGACCAGGGACGCGAGATGGCCCGCCAGGAAGAGCTCGCCGAGCTGTGCGGCATCGACGTCTACTTCTGTCCTGACTTCGGCGGTACTTTCGCGAATGCCCAGGTAGATGGGGACGCGATGAGGACGTGTTCCCCCTACGCGTGATGTAGAAGTACTGGTCAGGCGATTTCGGGGCCTCCCGGCATGAATGTGGGTTGATTCAGGGATCTGAGCCCCGGCGCCGTTCGTGTGGCAAGACATGCTCGATCGGTCCGAGCGTCAGCATGATGAGGCCGAGTGCCGCGTTGGCGGAGTGGAAGCCGTAGGCGCGGTTGGCGATGAGGCGAACCCGCCGGTTGAGGCCCTCGTGGCGGGCATTCGATGTGCCTGAGCGAAGAGAGGCTTCGATCGCTGTTCGGTGACGACGGATCTTGGCGCCGAGTGCGACGAATGCGGGGATCTGACAGCGCGCCGTCCACGCGAGCCAGTGAGCAAGAAGTGCTATTCCTTCCTCGCCCTACTCATGGTTTCAACCCCACTGGGGCGGCAACACCTATATTGACAGAGAGGGGGGGGCTACGGCGTCCACGAGGTCGGCGCCAACGATCGCTGGGTCAACGTCGGCGACCAGCACGACATCCCGGCCTTCGCGGTTGCCGCGATTGCGAGATGGTGGGAGCGGATGGGTGCCGATCACTGTCCTGATGCCACCCGGTTGATCACCACCGCCGAGGCGGGAGGCTCGAACAGCCACCTGCCGCGGGGCTTCAAGGTCAAGTTAGCGAAGCGGGCTGCCACGATCGTTCTTGTCAACACCGTATATCACACGCCGCCGGCCACCTCCAAGTAGCACAAAATCGGCACGAGCCTTAGAGCCAAGGGACAGGCTGATACCATCACCGACCGTGGACGAAGCGCTGAGAGACGGGCTGCGAAAGGTTCGCGGTGCGCGCAACGCCGCACTTGCCTTCAAGCGCCCGACGGTCGCCATACGGAGTGTTGTACCGTACCTCAGGGACTTGAGGGAATACCGACGCTTGGGCGGAGCGGCGCCGCTGGCCATCATCTCGCCGCAGTTCGGACAAGACACAGGCACGCAGACGGCCGAGCCTCAGTACTTCCACCAGGCTGGTTGGGCGGCGCGTCACATCGGCGAACGCAGGCCACGGACGCACTATGACATCGGAGGCCAAGCTGGCTTTCTCGCGGTGCTCACGGGCATCGCCGACGTGGTCGGGGTCGAACTCCGACCGCTCACCAACCGCATGCCTCATATGCTGAACGTGTCTGGTGACCTTCTAGCCCTTCCGTTTGCCGACCGCACGTTGCCGTCCCTCAGCTGCCTCCATGTCATCGAGCACGTCGGCCTCGGCCGGTACGGTGACCGACTCGACCCGCGTGGCACCGAAAAGGCCGCGGCCGAGTTGGCGAGGGTCCTCGCCCCCGATGGTGCGCTGTACGTGACGCTCCCGATCAGCGGAGTGACGCGCACCGAGTTCAATGGGCACCGAGTACACGAGGTCGATCACGTGCTTGCGATGTTCGACAGCCTCACTGTGTTTGACTTCGCGGTCGTCGACGATGTGGGGGAGTTCCTGCCTCACCAGAACCCATCTGACGAGTGGAACCTGCATCACGGTCTCGGCCTGTTCGCATTCGCCCGCTGATTGGCGCAGCGTGGAGCGACCGAGAACCGACGGGGTGTCCTCCTCTCGCCCGAGCAACCTCGTCCTCATCGGTCATACTGGATCTATGCGAGCGACTATAGAGTTCCACGTGCAGAGTCTGCCCGGGCGTGTGCTCCCTCGACTCGGCAAGGCGATTCGCGTGCGGGGCCAAGCGGCTCATCGTCGGGTCTACTTCTCTTCTGCAGACGAGTTGGTCAAACATCACTTTGCCGCGCGAAGCAGCCTCGACCATCCCAGCTATGACTCGATGCGGGAAGCAATTCACCTTCTGGGGCAATCGCCAAGCGTGATTCTTGAGACCGGGATGTCTGCTTGGGGAACGGATTCATCTCGGTTGTTCGACGACTATGTCGACTGCTTCGGCGGTGAGTTCTACACGGTTGACATTCGCCTCCTCCCTCTGATGCAAATGCGAAGTCTCGTGAGCCACCGGACCCAGCTGATCTGCGATGACAGCGTCAGGTTCCTCGAACGCTGGGTTCATTCGAACCCGCGACGCAAGGCGGATCTCGTCTACCTAGACAGCTATGATCTGGACCCTCGCTCACCGTACGCGGCGGCTGTGCACGGTATCCGCGAGTACCTCGCCATTCGTCCCGCGCTTGGGGAAGGTTCGCTGCTACTCGTCGACGACACGCCGATCAGTCCTGACGTGTGCCCCCCTGAGTGGCGGCATGAAGCGGAGGCCTTTCTCGAGCGCGAAGGCGTCATGCCAGGCAAGGGAATGCTGATAGTTCCATATCTGGATTCGACGCGCGCCGTCACGAAGATGCATCACGGCTACCAGGTGCTGTATCGGTTCGACCGGTAATAGCGAAGTACAGCCTGCCGATAGGGTCGAGTCTCAATAACAGGGCTTAGAGTAGCGCATGTTGGTAGACGGCCAAATATCTCTTGGCAATGTCATCCCAAGTCTCCACTGGGAAGGTGCAAGCCCTCATTCGTCGCGAGGTATCGAAGAACGGCTTCAGCTGCTCTGCCAACGCGTCCTCGACAGGCGGGACGAGATGCAGGGATGGGTTCCTACCGTAGACCCGTGCCCACGGGCGATCTGAAAGCAGCATTGGAAGCCCGGCGGCGGCAGCTTCATAGACCGCGATGCACCCACTCTCAGCGCGGGACGCAAGAACGAAGCCAGATGCTCCAACCAACCAGGCAGTTTTCTCGTCCTCCGAGACGTAACCCGGATAGATGACACACTCCCCGTCCACGAGAGCCTTGAATTCCTTGAAGTAGGGGTCGTCTTCGTCGAAGGCCTTCCCGAGGAACACAAGCGGCACCCCTGCCCGTCGAGCAGCTCGCGCGAGCACTATGGTGTTCTTCCGAGGGACGATGCTCCCGACCGACACGAGATAGGATGCCGCCTCACGAGCTCCGGCTTGGAGCCGCGTGATCGCATCAGTGCCGCACCCGTGGGGGATCACGTGGGTCCGGCGTCGCTGTATGCCGTAGATATCGATGGCGGTTTCGGCATCGGCTTGATTGATGTAGACAAGCTCATCGATGGCAGGAAGCACATGCCAGGGGAAGAGCCGTCGCACCGAACCTGGGGCGAACTCGCGTATTGCAGCATTCCGTGTGCGATGCCAGAGGCGTCTTGAGCAAGAGCTGTTTGTCATCTCGTCGACGATGTGCGTGAGCACCACTTTGACGCCGGCCTGATGAGCCATGGAGACCATCGACGGTGAACAGCCAAAGGTGTGAATGAGGTCGCTGTACTGGTCCGGATCCCACCAGCGTGCGTGTTCCACTTCGATCCCGAGAGTCCGCAGGGATCCGTACAGCTTCTCAGCGAGCACCTGCTTCCCACCGTGGCACAGGTAGGCCGGAGTGTCGTCGTGCAACAGGACTTTCACAGCCTTCGATCACCGAGCCCGTATCGCACGTAGGTTGCCTCTAAGACTGCAGACCTTGGGTGGAGCATGGCGTCGAACGGACCGACGAAAAGATCAGGCGCCACGCTACGCAGTCACCTACGGTACTCGCCGGAAGAGCAAAACCCGGTGCGGCCTGATGGTCGTCGCCTGGCGATCATCCGCGACAAGACTGCTTCTTGGTGGTTCCGGATTCAGCATGCCGCAGGCTTACCGAACGCGAGGACCCTCTTCAATGCGACTGTGATGTGATAGCGGGTCCGAGCAGCGACGCGACTCACCTGAGAGGCCCCGATGTATGTCGCTGCGTGGGCGTGCAAGTTACCGCTCCGCGGCGGGTCATCCGCAAAGATGTCGCAGTGTGCTTCCAAGAGAACGCGGCGCTTACACTGATGATTTACGAACCGATAGGTCTCGCTACCTCGCCATTCGATCCGACGCGCGGCACTCCACGTCGGTACAAGCGCGGTGGTAAGCATCTCCGTGTATCGAGCATTGGAAACCGAATCCGCCTCGGTCGCACTCGTGACTGGCGCACTGCTCCACTCCGCGATGCAGTGATCCGTAACGTAGCCGCGCCTGTGAGCAAGCTCGAAGTAGTTCACCCTTCAGACCTCGGTCGAGCCCCGAGTAAATTACTCCCTACCAGCGTCCGACATCGGCTCCAGAGTCCAGGCTGGCCCAAGACGGAGAGCACCGCTGTCGTTATCGACCGAGGAAGTCCGACTTCGAACTGCCCGGAGATTGCATTCGCGGGAGACGGGGTGCGCATCGATCAGGACCCCTGAGTAGTTGCTGCCATGAGGCGTTGCGACCGATCGATCGACGGCTCCTGGTCGCTTTCCTGAACGTATCCGCATGCAAGGCCGAGCATCAGCCCGACGAGAGTTCCTTCCGAGTAGGTAATGAGGTAGGTGAGCTGGAGCGCCAGTAACGCGATGAACATAAGGGCGGCCTGGCCGACGAAGGCAGAAGGCGAGCGCAATCGCAGACGATGCTTCCGGAGGGCTATTACGTACGCCCACAGGAGTAGGGTGAGCCCGATGATCCCGGTCATGGTGAGGCTTTCCACGTACTCGCTGTGAGCAGGGGCCGCAGTAGTGTTCCCGTCGATGGTGCGCACGTTTCCGGTTCCGCTTGGCGAACCCACGACCAGGTCGGCGGCTGGGCCGGCTATCTGGCGGTTGATTAGGAAAGACCAGCTTTTGAGACGCCAACTAAAGGTGCTGTTCTGAGTAGCGCTTGTCTGCTGATACCCGGTCGTGAGACTGCTCGTCACGCCAGACGGACCGGCGGCCACGAGGAAAAGCACGGCGAGCACCGCTGCCACGACGACGAGCCGTCGACCCGCGACCGACATAGTCCCGCGCCCCTTCTGGCGGACGACCACGAGCACCGCAACTGCGACGAGCCCGGCTACCCACACCGTCCGTTGTATCGAGAGTACCACGACGACGAAGCCAACCAGCGGTACAACCCAACGGAGGATTGGGCCACGAAAGAGCGGGAACACGACGACCATGACCGTTGTCTCCAGAACGATCAGGGCTTGTAGCCCGTCGAGCGCTCGAGCACCCGTTGCGGCATAGGTGCCGAAGCCATGCTGCAACCAGAAGTTGATCGCCACGACGATTAGCGTGCCAGAGGCCAGCAGCAACCAGTTCCTCACGGCCCGAACGAGTTGAGGCGTGACGCGAACTGTGCTGAAGAAGACGGCTGCAGTGAGCATCGCTAGCATTTCGCGGGCGGCGACTATCGGCGGCTGGAGACCAAAGATCGCTACCCCCCGCAGCATGTTGAACAATAGGATCACCAAAAAGACGCTCAGTGGCGCGAGCGGCTGCAAGCGCGCTCCGTGCTGGTGCCACCGCAGAAGGGTCGCCACTACCAGCGCCGTGACGAGGATGTCTCCGGCATATACGTGGAGATGCCCCACCATGACCGCTGGTGTGATCGAGGAGGCGACACCCACTTCGACGAGCAACAGCAGCGGGATCGCGCTCGCTGGCCGGTTGGCAAAACCTACCGACAGCAGCACAATGAGGACGACCACGATCGCAGCGAGGAGCGCCGACTCGAGTGTCAGGCCCGCCATTCAACCGATCCGATCGGTCTTGGCTCGGCGGTCGTGGGCCGCCGCATCGAGCAGGGCCTCGATCGAGGTGATCAGACGCTCCGGATCGTGGCGATGTCGGGCGAGATCAGTACCCGTTCGGGCCAGCCGCGATCGGGTCGTGGAGTCAAGCGCAAGCTCTCTCATCGCCGCGGCAAGGCTACTCGGCCTCCGAACGTCGACGAGCCGGCCGGCTCGGTCGTAGTCGAGTATCCAGGGGACGCCACCGCTATGTGAGCCGCCGATCACCGCCACACCGGCCAGTTGTGCCTCAGCGATGACCATCGGAGCTGACTCTTCGAGGGCAGGGTGGACGAGGATGTCGGCTGCGGCCAGGGCGTCAAGCACCCGATCGTGCGGGAGCGGCCCAACGAAGGTGACCCTGTCGGTGAGGCCATGCTCGGCGGCCCAGCGCTCTGCCGGGCCGCCCGGCCCAAAGCCATGTCCGATCATCCGTAGTGACGCTTTCGGCAACTCAGCTCGGACCTGACCAAACGCTTCGATTGCTGCTGCCCCGTTCTTAAGTGCGCTCCACGAACTGAGAATCGTGAGGTAGCTGGTGCCATCGTGCGGCGGCCGTCTGATGGGTGACACCGGTCGGCGTGACGGCGGTGACATCATATTCGGGACTACCGTGATCTCGCCTCGGTAGCGCAGCGCATGGCGGAAGTGGCGTTCAACATATGGGGAGACCGCGATCAGGTGCTTCGCCTTATGAGCGACGAGAGCGGCCGTCGCTGCACGAACTGACCAGTGCGCTGCAGTCGGCAGCTGGGCGAGGAGCGGCCCGACGCTTTTGGTAGGCAAATTGTAACGGAGCGAGGCGACCAGCGGCGCATCGTGAGCTGTGACCACGGTCGGGAGGCCAGTGGCCAGCGCAGCGAGGGCGAATTCGTAGGTCCAGTGGGCGTGGACGACGTCGGGCCTGGACCCCAGAAGTGCCTTCGCCACGAACTGCCGCTCCATCTTGAACCCATCGCGGGCGGCGTGACGCTGGCGAAAGGGTCCGACGTGAACTGTCAGCCGGTTGCCGCGCAAGATGATCTCGCTCGCGAGATCCGGGTCGAGCGTGACGAGGGAGACGTCGTGACCGCGCGCAATCAGGGCTCGTACCTCGGGAAGCGGTGGGGTGCCGCCGAGCCCTGCGGGAACTGCGGCGGGTTCATCGAGTAGGTCGGCCAGTTGCCGAAGACTTAGCTGACCGGCGATGGCGATCCTCATCGTGGGCCTCGTCCCGCAATCAGCCGAAGGTAGGGCGAGAGCGCCAGAGCGGGCCAGAGCGGTCCACCGTGGCGACGGCACAGCACCGCCCATTCGGCGACTGGGAGCCCTTTCGGCGAGGCAGCTCGCCGGAGGCGTTCGCGGCGGCTCAGTGTCTCGTCTCGAAATGTGTCGGCGCGGGGGTTGACGCTGCAGGTGCCGACATGACCGGGAGCGAGAAATACCTGACACCCGGCCGAGCGAGCCCGGAACCCGTAGTCAAAGTCGCCCATGGCGTGGGTGAACTTCTCATCGATGTTCCCCACTACCGAGTACACCGATCTGGGTATGAGGACGACATTGCCGTTCATCGTGTCACAGGACTGAGGTGTGTCGGTGGGTGTGACCTGGGCAAAGGCCATCCGCCGCAAGCGGCTGATCCTTCGGACCCCGCCGTAGGTCGTGGTCCCCGTCTGCGGGTCGCAGACCGAGCCCGTCACCACCGACAGCGGCTGACGCCCAGCGCAGAGGGTGGCGTAGGTCGCGAGCAACCGTTTGAGCGCGTCGGGGTAGAGCACGACATCGTCGTTGAGCCACAGCAGGTAGTCGGGGCGCGCCGGCACCGCTCGTGCGAAGGCGAGGCGCATTCCGCCGCCCCAGAACAAGTCACCCGTGCCTGGATTGATCTCGACGTGGGGATAGGCCGCAGCCACTGCCTCCGCGGTGCCGTCGTTGCTCGCGTCGTCGACCAGGTGAACATCGACCGTGACTCCCGGAATGGCGGCGGCCCGGAGACTCTCCAAACACGCCAGCGTGTGTTCCCGACGGTTGTGGCTGGTGACGAGGGCACTGATCGTCGCCGGCTCGACCGACGCGAAGGAGGCGGCGCTTGGCCGAACCGATGAGTGGTACAGGTCCGCGTACTGGGCCACGCCCCTCGGGGGAGAGAACCACCGTTCGGCCGTCTTGCGGAGGTCCCGTGATCGTTGATCGCGGTCTTTGCGGCCCAGGCATCGCTTGATCGCCCCCGAGAGAGCGACAGGCTCGGCTTCGACCGTGTCGATTGCGCTGCTCAACGCTGCGATGTCGCGTAGCGCGGGAATCCGGGTCACGAGCGTGGGTGTGCCGGTGGCGACGGCCTCGACCGCCGAGATACCAAGCCCTTCATTGCGCGATGGCATGACGAACAGGTCAGCGGCGCGGAGCACACGGCATACATCTTCTACGGTCCCCAGGAATCGGACCCGGTCGCCGAAACCAAGGCTCGCCGCGAGCCTGCGCTCGGCGATCCCCGCCTCACTGCTGTCGTCGCCGACGTGGAGATAGACTACGTTCGACAGTGTTGGCGCCGTCGCAATGGCCCGGATAATGGACTCGTGGTTCTTGGCCGGTGAACAATTGCCGACGCTGACTAGCACCTGGTCGTCGCCATGCAGACCGAGTCTGCCTCGAGCGGTATCGTGATCGGCGTCAGTAGTCTCACTGAACGTCTCGAGGTCACACCAGTTCCAGATGATCTCCGCCGGGTTGTGGAAGATGCGCCACTCATTGAGGCCGACACTCGGGCCGACTGCTATGTAGTCGACGCCGAGGTTCCTCAGCACTCGGCGCTGGATGATGCGCTCAATCCGCAGAGCACCACTAAGAGGCAAACAGCCATGCACCGTCTGCACCACCCGCGCCCCGGAGCCGAGGGCCTCGAGGGCGAGCCAGAAGTTGGCCCGCTCGACGTGGAGGTGGACGATGTCGGGCTTGATGGCGCGGAGCAATCTGGGAAACGACGTGAGCAATCGAGGCGCTGAGGGCGAGAGCCGGTGGCAGCGGTATCCGGCCTCTTCAAGGGTCCGGGCGTAGGACACAATGACATCCGCAACGGCCACTATCTCGCACTCGATACCATGCTCGGCCCACAGGTCCGAGGCCACACGCATCATGACCGCGTCCCCCGACTGCCGGAGCTCGGAGAACACGTGTAGCACCCTCAGCGGAGCTGTGGGACTTGTCGGACTGCCGCGCTGACGTCGCCTCCGGCGGCTCATTGGCAGGCCTTACTTCGAGGACCCGAGAGGGAGGAGCCGTACTTTAAGAACAGGGGTGATGCCGCAGGCAGAGGTTTGAGCACGGGAACGATGCGCTCTAGATGACAGAGCACCTGACGGTGACTGTCCGCCGCCCTCTGTATCAGCCTCCAGGGAGACAGTGTTTGTAGCCGAATCAAACAGCTCAGGGACACTGCCCTGGATCGCGTACGCCTCGTCCTCATTGTGCCCTACGAACGACACCGTACATGCATAAATCTGTGCTACTGGCGCGTACGAGAGCGCGAGCAGCCAGTGCGTCTGGCAGCCAGCGCGGCCATGATGGCGTGTGGGCCTGTACCGGTATACCGCGGACTATCAGCACGGCTTCCGGGCCCTGGGAGGCGATCGACTCGGTGGTGGGGGGACCACCCGATGACGACTCATGGCCCCAGATGCTCAGCCAGCCATCTGTGTCGTTAAGGTGCTCCTGCGGCCAGCAGTAAAAGGCGTCGCTGAGGAATATTGCGAGTAGCGAGTAGCTGCTGATACTGGGAATGATAAAATCGCAGCTGGCTAACACGGCTAGGTCCTCGGTCGCTGATCCAGACAGCAGAGTTATGCTGCAGCCGGGCAGGTCGAGTAGATCCGCTAGGCGCTCACCCGGCAGGTTGGAGGCGACGTACACCTGGAGTGGCCTGTCTAGTCCTAGCTCCCTGTGAACCGAGTCGAGTACATCGCGATACCAAGCCTCCGGAATAGTCGCGTTGAAGACTCCGGGTGTTACTTGTCCCTGGCTGTCAAAGTCTCCCCCCCGGATGTGTAGGCCAACCGTTACGACGCCACTCGCCACTGCGGGTAGAGATGCCAGGTGCCGCAACGCCGACTCTGTGCCAAGTAGGCGTGACCGAAGAAAAGGGCGTGCGCGTCGGATAGCGAGGTAGCCGTTCTGCATGCCAGTCGTGTGCCTCAATATCAAGCCTGACTTCGTGCCGAGTCGCGCCCGCAATGCGCACATGGCGTCGTAGTAGTCGATCGCACCGAGCGTATCGAGCAAGGGTTGGTCGATCGTAGTCGCCGGGAGAGAGTGGACGGCGAGGTAGCGAATGGTTGCGGCGATGCCGCCAACGTCGAGTTCGCGGTCATAGCGGCGTGGGTTCAGCAGAAACGGCGGGTCCACGAGACGGGCATCAAAGGCGATGGCGCCGAGATATGCCTTAGCCCAGGGGAAAACCTCGTTGCCTAGGCCGGCGCCTCTAGTTGTAGTCATCTTACCGACAGACCATCTCATTGGTGTACCTCAGGTTCAGCCTAGATCCACCGAGGCAATTGGTCGCGAGAGCGGGTCTTCGCCCCCGCGCACCCTCCGCGGTAGGGAGAATGTGGACTATCGGAGGTGAGCTGGCGAGTTCCACCAGTCGTTGCAACGGTCCGGCCATGATGGCCGGGTCACCCCGAAACAACGACCAGTGGAGAGACCATCATGCCAGGGCAACCACTTCGCGCGGACGAGCGCGAGGAGATCCGTG
>JAJZLV010000052.1 GCA_021803215.1 Actinomycetes bacterium
CTGCTCGGTAGCAGCCGCTTCGAGAGCCGGGAGACGAGGCCGACGACGCCGTCCGGCATCAACCTGAGGAGGGCGATCAGAAGGACCGCGTAGACGCCTTCGGAGAGAACGTTCGGGAGCTGCGGCGGGAGCGAGGGGCTCGTGCCGACCGCGGCGAGCACCTGGGAGATGACGGTGATCACCGCCGCTCCGACGAAGGCACCCGAGATCGTCCCGAGACCGCCCACGACCACCATGATGAGGAACTCGATCGAGAGCATGACCGGGAAGGCGTCCGGTGAGATGTAGCCGAGGAAGAAGGCGTAGATCGCTCCGGCCAGCCCGGCGTAGGCAGCCGAGAGCGCGAAGTCCCGCAGCTTGTAGCTGACGACGTTGACACCCGCCGCAGAGGCCGCCGACGGCGAGGTGGCCATCGCCCGCAGCCCGCGGCCCGGGCGCGACTTTGTGATGTTCCGGTTCACGACGAGCACCGCCGCCGCCACGATCCAGACGAGGTAGGCGTACGAGCGGTAGCTCGTCAGCGCCATCGGGCCGATCGTCAGCGAGGGGATGTTGGTCAGGCCGATGTCACCGCCGGTGAAGCTCGGCGTCTGGCTCAGCACCGAGAGGAAGATGAGCTGCAGGGCGAGCGTGCCGAAAGCGAGCGCGTGCCCCTCGAGCCGGAGCAGCAGGAGACCGATGATGGCGGCGATGGCGGCGGTCATCGCCACGGCTGCCACGAGCGCCAGCAGAGGCGGCCAGCCGTGCATCGCCAAGATGGCGGCTGCGTAGGCGCCGAAGCCGTAGAAGGCCCCCTGGCCGAGCGAGACCTGCCCGGCGAAGCCCACCAGCAGCGACAGCCCGGCCACCACCATGGTCGAGAGGCCGATCATCACGTAGGTGATGAGGTCGGGGGCGTTGAGCAGCTCGGGCAGGATGAGGGTCGCCGCCCCGATCACCACGGCGGCGACCGCGGCCAGCGGATTCCCGCCCGAGAGATCGCGTAGGAACCTCATACGAACTGCTCGACGCGCTGGCGCCGGTGGGACTGCCAGAGGAGCAGCAGGATCATGAGGCCGAGTGCCACCGCCGTCTGGTTCGCCGCGGACCAGTAGCCGGCGACGAGCTCTTCGGTCACTCCGAAGGCGAGCCCGCCCGCGAGCGCCAGGCCCGGGCTCGTCAGCCCCCCGACGATGGCCGCCGCGAAGCCCAGGATCGCCAGGTTCACGTCGCTGTCGTAGGTGAGCGGGAAGAGCGGCGTGACGAGGACCCCTCCCAGGCCGCCGAGAGCACCGCCGATCGCGAACGAGAGGAGGCCCATCGCCTTGACGTTGATGCCCGAGAGACGGGCGGCGTAGGGATTCGAGGCACAGGCCGTCATGGCCTTGCCGACGTAGGTGCGGTCGAGCACGAGCCAGAGGATGGCGAGGACCACGATGCTCACGCCGATCAGGAGGAGATACTGGGGCTGGACGAAGACCCCGCCGATCTCGATGTCGTGGCCGCTCAAGCCCGAGAAGGTGAGCGGCACCGTCCCCCACACGAGCATCGCTATGGCCTCGCTGAAGATGGCGAGGCCGATGGTCGTCATGAGCGAGGCCGTCGGGCCCATCTTGCCGAGGATCGTCACCGCGCCGAAGACGAGCCCGATGGCGGCGCTGGCCAGCACGGCGAGCAGCTCGGAGATGCCGTGGGGCACGCCGACTCCTAGGAGCGAGTAGGCGATGAAGCCGCCGAGCACGACGAAGGCGCCCTGGGCGAAATTGACCACCTTCGTCACCCGGTAGATGATCACGAAGCCGGTGGCGAGCAGGGCGAGAAGGAAGCCCTGCGAGACTCCGGTGATGAGATACTGCGCCAACGTGCTCATGTCGTGACGTGTCCTCCCAGGTAGGCGCGCTGGACGGCTGGCTGCTCCCTCAGGTGGCCGGAAGGCCCGTCGGCCACGATCCTTCCGGTCTCGAGCACGTAGGCGCGAGGGCAGAGCTCGAGCGCCAGCCGGGCATTCTGCTCGACGAGGAGCACGGAGAGTCCGGTCTCGACGTTCAACCTCACGAGATAGCGGCTGATCTCCTGCACGACGGTTGGGGCCAGGCCCTGGGAGAGCTCGTCGATCGCCAACAGCTCCGGCTTGGCCATGAGGGCTCGCCCGATGGCGACCATCTGCTGCTCGCCCCCTGAGAGGTTGCCCGCCCTGCGCCGGGCGAGGCTTTGGAGCTTCGGGAACAGCTCGTAGACCTCAGCGGGATCGCGGGAGGCGGCCCGCCAGGCGCCGAGACGGAGGTTGTCGTCGACGCACAGCTCCGGGAACAGCTCGCGGCCCTCTGGTACATGGGCGAGCCTTCCCCGACGCACGATCGTCCCCGAGCTCGCCGAGAGGATGCCCGAGAGCGTGTTGAGCAACGTGGTCTTGCCCGCCCCGTTGGGGCCGATGAGGGCGACCATCTCACCGGCGCCGACCTCGAGGCTGACCCCGTCGAGGACGACGGCGGCGCCGTAGCGCACGACCAGCCCGTCGACCGAGAGGATGGGGGAGGTCCCGCCGGGCCCGACGCCGGCCGGCGGGCTGCTAGCGACCTGCGGCAGCACCATCGCCTGTAGCCGATCCGAGATAGGCGTCGACGACCGCCTCGTTGGCGCGCACCTGCGCCGGGGTGCCTTCGGCGATGACGCGCCCGAGGTCGAGAACCGTGACCTGGTCGGCGACGGCGCTCACGAAACCGATGTCGTGCTCGACGAGCAGCATTGTCAGCCTCTCGTCGCGCAGCTGGCCAAGGAGCTCGCTCAGCTCGCGGCGCTCGTCGCCCCGAAGCCCGGCGGCAGGCTCGTCGAGGAGAAGCAGCTTCGGGTTGCCGCACAGCGCCCGGGCGATCTGGATCGAGCGCTGCCGGCCGAGCGGCAGGGACTCCGCCGGCAACTCCGCCCAGCGCTCGAGGCCAGCCCGGGCGATGGCGGCACGGGCCCGTTCGCGGATCTTCGGCTCCTCCCGGAAGTGGCGCGGCAGGCGGAAGGCCGCCTCGATGAACTCGTGCCGGGTCCAGCAGTGGGCGCCGACCATCACGTTCTCGAGCGCCGTCATTCCCTGGAAGAGATGGACCGTCTGGAAGGTGATCGCGATGCCGAGCCGGGCGCGTGCGGCGGGGCGCAGTTGCTCGACTCGCCGCTGCTCGAACGAGATTGTGCCCTGCTCGGGGCGCAGATGGCCGGTGACGAGGCTGAAGAGGGTGGATTTCCCCGCCCCGTTCGGGCCGATCAGCGCCCGCAGCTCGCCGGCGGGGACGGACAGCGAGACGCCGTCGACGGCTCGCACGCCGCCGAAGCTCTTCACCAGTTGCTCGAGCTCGAGCACGGGCGGCTCACCCCCTACCGGTCGTCTGCAAGCTGGCCGACCACTGCGTCCCGGAGGCCCCCACGCCCCGGAGCGTCATCCCGGCGACCTGCCGGCTCCGCCATCTGTCTTGTGACCGTTTCTATGACGGTCTTTCCTCAGATGTAGCATAATGCTCCGAGTCAGGAGACGCCAGTGGCAAGAGTTCTTTGTCCTCCGCCCCGTCTCGATGCCCAGCCCGCCGCCTCGATGCCGTAAGGAGCTGGGCGGGCCGGCTCGCCTCTCGCGCAGCCGATATCGGCTGGGATGCAGGGGCCCGGGAGAGGTCGTGACCGGGCGCGATCGTGGCCGGCTCGGCTGGTGGTCGCCCATCGCGAGGAGCGCCCCCTGGCCCGGATGAGGGCAGAGCAGATCTGGGAGATCGCGTCCCTGGTGCTGGCTGGCAGCCTGTCCAAGACAAGAGGATCGTGATCGGTAACCCGAGCGCGTTGCCGTAGCAGTACGACTATCGGACTACCAGAACGCTCGTACGCTCAGCATGGGCAGCCAGACAGAGAGCAGCTGGCCACCCACCGGCACCACCAGCCGCCTGGCGCCTGCAGCGGTGCGAGAGGACCGATCTCCAAACCTCGGGCGGCGGGGGCCCTGTCGCCGCCGGAGAGCTCCGCCGCCGTCATGCTCGCCGGGGCGGGAGCCGCCCCGGCTGGTGCCAGAGCCCAAGGCGCGAGCCTCAGGCGGAGGCCCGGGCCGGAGCTCGCGCCCCCCGATCTGTCGGGATGAGTCAGGCCTGCCGGGCCGCCCCGCTGTCGAAAAGGCCGTCGCGCTCCCGCTCCGAGGCGGCCAGCACCGCTGTGCCGTACTGCGCTGCGAAAGCCTCCATGATCTCCTCGTAGGGAAGGTCCTCGTAGGCGCCGCGGACGGCCACGTACTCCATGTGGCGGTGGCCGTCGACCGAGTACTCGTGGAAGAGAGCGTCGTGGCGCCCGTCGAACTCGAGGGGGCGCACTCCGAAACGTCGGCACAGCTCGACGTTGAAGGCCGGAGTCGCCTTCACCCATCTTCCTCCGAGCAGCATCTCGACGTAGCCGTGGTAGATGAACAGGTCTGTGCCCAGCCGGGCCAGCAGCTTCTCGCTTGCCAGGTGGTTGCGCACGTCGGCGAAGCCGAGCCGGGCCGGGATCCCAGCGGCGCGGGCCGACGCAGCGAGCAGGACGGCCTTCGGGATGCAGTAGGCGGACTTGGAGTCCAAGACAGCGCTTGCCCGGTAGGCCGCTCTCGAGGCCGAGATGCCGTAGGGGTCGTAGCGGATGCCGTCCCTCACGGCATAAAAGAGGGCCACGGCGCGCTCGCGGGCAGAAGAGGCGTTCCTCGTCGTCTCCTTCACGTAGCGGGCCACCTTGGGATGGTCGAAGTCGAGGAAGTAGGTCGGGCGAAGCAGCCCGTCCATCGGCTGCTCCTCGTCCACGCCGGCTCTGGCCACGCCCGTTCCTAGGGTCACGGGGGGCGAGCCCCGTTGCCCGTGCCCACCCGAAGACATCGCTGCAATCCTAGGTCAGGCTCCGGCGGGCGCCGGCGGCGGGCTCTCCTCCGCCGGGCGCCGGCGGGCGGCCCCCCAGTTCCGCTCCAGGTTTGCGATCAGCCCGGGGCTGTACAAGCAGAGAGCCTGCTCCCGGGCGTACAGGCTCATGTAGCGGCGGAAGTCGTCGAGCGGCTCGGCGGCGGCTCGCAGCGTCCGCCGGTTGCCGCGAAGCGCTGTCGTCCCGACGCTTGTCCGCGTCTCTGCCATTTGAGCGACTCGCTCGCCGATCTCTTCTGTCGCGGCCACTTCGTCGACCACGAGGCGGCCCTCGGGGTCGTCGACCGAGAAGGGACGATCGAGCAACACCGCTTGGCGCGCCAGGCGGAGGCCGGTGAGGCGCGGCAGGCGGAGGGCGGCGCAGCCGGGGATGATGCCCTCCTTGTTCGCCGGCAGGTTGAAGTAGGAGCCCTTCTCTGCCACGACGTGGTCCGATACGAGCAGCCACTGGCAGGCGCCTCCGATCGCGAACGTCTCGAGCGCCGCGATCCAAGGCTTCTCCCTCGAGGCGTCGTCCGGGTCGTCTTCGTCTGGACGAACGCCGTGCCCCCGGTAGATCTTGTTGAGCGCCCCGAGCTCGCGCTCGATCATAAACTCGACGAGGGAGATCTGGCCCTGGTACAAGCTCGTCAAATTGATGCCGCTGCCGAGGACCCGCCGCCCCTCGTACTTGGGATGGCTGGCCACCGCGCCGCGCAGGACTCCCACCTCTATGCGATCGTCGAGGAGGACGAGGTCGATCCCGACCTCGAGGGCGGCCACCGATGCGTCGTCTTCGGCGTTGAGCACCGAGAGGTTCTGGATCGTCACAGTGCCGACCGAGCCGTCACGCTCGACCCTCACCGGGCCCAAGTCGGCCCGGCCCGTCTCCTCGAAGTCCGCCCGTCTGGCGAGCGCCGCCGCCGTCGGAAGCGACATCGCGTGAATGAGGTGGAGCCCGATCGCGCGGTGAGCCAGCAGCTGGCCGAGGAAAGAGCCCTGGGCGATCTCAAGGCCCTGTTTGTCCTTTTGCAGCCGCCGGCGCTCGGCGTCGATGGCGGCGCGGGATGGCAGGAGCGCCGGGAGCCGCTCCGAAGCGGCGTACACCAGCTCCGAGGCTCGCAGATGGTGCGTCCGCCCCTCGGTCAGCTCGTCGTAGACGCGGACGATGTCGGGGACTTCCAGGATCGGGACCCCGCCCATGCCCGGCACACTAGCCGGGGGTGTTCAGCTGCTCCCAGCCGCCGGCAGCGGCTCTTCAAGAATGCGTCCGCGGCGACACGCACCGGCTCGCGAAGATCGGCTCTGAGGGTGAACAAGGGCCGGTCGGATGGCTGCTGAGCGGGTCGATGCGGTGGTGGTCGGGGCCGGGCCCAACGGCCTGGCGGCGGCTGTCGTCCTGGCGGCTGCCGGCCTGGCGGTGCGAGTCTACGAGGCGACCGGCGAGATCGGCGGAGGCTGCCGCACCGAGGAGCTCAACCTGCCGGGGTTCCACCACGACCTCTGCTCGACGGTGCACCCGCTGGCCCTGGCATCGCCCTTTTTCAGGCGCTTCGGCCTCGAGTCCCGCGGCGTCAGGTTGCTGCATCCCGAGGTCCTCTTTGCGCAGCCCTTGGGCGGGGATCGAGCAGTGGCGGCCTTTCGCAGCCTGGAGGAGACGACCTCGACCTTCGGCCGGGAGGATGCCGCCGCCTACAAGGAGCTGCTTGGCTGGCTGGCCGCCCGCTCCTCAGAGCTCGCCTCCGCCGTGCTCTCGTCCTATCGGTCTGTGCCTGCGGGCGCTCTGGTGGGCGCCCGCTTTGCCGCTTGTGGTTTGCGCTCGGCCACCTCGCTCGCTCGCCGCTTCCGACACGACGCCCCGAAGGCGTTGCTCGCCGGTGTGGCGGCCCATGCCATGCAGCCTCTCGACAGGCCGCTCACCGGTGGCGTCGCCCTGCTGCTCGCAGCCCTCGGTCACGGGTCCGGCTGGCCCCTCGTCGAGGGTGGCAGCGCCGGGATAGTGGCGGCGCTGCAGGGCTTTCTCGCCGAGCGAGGGGTGACGGTCGTCACGGGGGAGCCGGTGGCTCGCCTCGAGCAGCTGCCGAAGGCTCGTGCGACCTTGCTCGACGTCAGCCCGATGGGGCTGCTCGGCATCGCAGGCGGTAGGCTTCCGGCCCGCTACGTCCGCCAGCTTCGGAGCTTTCACTACGGACCTGGGGTCTGCAAGGTCGACTGGGCACTCGACGCTCCGGTGCCGTGGACGGCCGAGCTGTGCCGGAGAGCCGGCACGGTGCACCTCGGAGGAAGGCTCGAGGAGGTAGCCGCGGCAGAACAGGAGGTTGCCGCCGGCCGGCACCCCGAGCGACCCTTCGTGCTCGCTGTCCAGGCCGGCGTCGTCGACTCCAGCCGAGCCCCGTTCGGTCAGCAGACCCTTTGGACCTACTGCCACGTGCCGGCGGGATCGGATCGGGACATGAGCCAGGCGATCGCCGGTCAGCTCGAGCGCTTCGCGCCCGGTTTCGGCGAGCTCGTGCTGGCGAAGTCGGTGCGGACCGCGCAGCGCATGGAGGCGGAGAACGCCAACTACGTCGGTGGCGACATCGGCTGCGGCGCCCAGAACCTCCGCCAGCTGATCGCCCGGCCGGCCCCTCGCTGGAATCCCTACCGTGTCCCGCTCGAGGGGGTGTACCTCTGCTCGAGCGCCACGCCGCCGGGCCCGGGGGTGCATGGACGCTGCGGGGAGTTGGCGGCGATGTCAGCTCTTCGCGAGCTCTTCGGCATCAAGGGGCTTCCTACTCTCGAGCGAGCTGGGTGATCATGTCTCCCCCGCCCCTGGGTCGCACCCTCTCGGAACGGGCGAGCTTGGGACGCTGGCCGAGGGCGAGGAAGAGCGGCGTGAGCCGCCAGAGCGCCGGCCGCCGCCCCCACGCCGGGTGCCTGTAAGTCTCGGCCCGTAGCTGAGGACCGGGACGATCCTTCTCGACGAGCCGCTCGAGCCCGCGACGGGCCTGGCCGTCTGGGCCCGGATCTCCCCGAGAGAAAGCGGTCGGGGCTGGATCGTCAGATGGCCAGGCTCAGGCTGCAAGCGACAGCCGAGGGATCGGCGCCTCGCCGATCGCCCGGTCGGGCCGCCGTCCGAGCGCCGACCCCTAGGGGCCGCTGAGCTCGAACTCGAGGGCGTCGCGGAAGACCCCTTCTTCCAGCAAGCGAGGCTTCGCGGTGCCGGCCACGACGACGAAGTCGTGGTGCAGTCGGACGAGGCGCATGCCATGGCTCAGGTAGAAGCCGATGGCTCGGAGGTTCTCGTCGGTCGTCGTCAGCCAGAGCCGCTTGTGCAGCTGCCCGGCGAGCGCCGCGGCCGCCTCGAGCAGCCGGCCTCCCACTCCCGCTCGCTCGACGAGGCTTTGCAGCAGCACGACCTCGAGCCCCTCGCCGTCGACTCGATAGGCCAAGACGCCGAGCGGGCTGCCCGCCGACTCGGCGACGTAGCCCGGCAGGTCTCGGGGATCGTGGGAGCCGGAGGTGCTCACAAGAGGCAACCCCCACTCGGTCTCGACCAGCTCGGAGTACCAGTCGCGGTCGCTCGCGGCGTCGAGCGGACGGACTTCGAAGGACCGCTTCGTCCAGTCGAACTGCTCGAGTTCGAAGCCGAGCTCTCTTAGCAGCTGGCGGAGGAGCGAGAGCGAGAGACCGATGACGTTGGCCGGCTCGCCGTCGATCCCGGCGAGGAAGGGGGCGGCCCGGCCCTCGATGCTGAACCCGCCCGCCAAGAGCTCCGCCTCGCCGCTTTGCAGGTAAGCCTCGAGCTCGCCAGGGCTCGGTCGGTCGAAGCGGACCGTGGTTCCGACACTTCTCTCGGCGGTTCTGCCGGTCCTGCCGTCTATGAGGAAGTGGCCGGTCCAAAGCGTTGCCTCCCGACCGGCGAGACGCTCCCAGAGGGCGGCCGCCTGCGCCCGCGACTTCGGCTTGCCGTAGGGCCGGCCCTCGAACTCGAGGAGCGAGTCACAGCCGAGCACGATCTCTCTCGGGAGCCGCCTTTCGACCTGGCGCGCCTTTCGCTCCGCCAGAAGAGCCACGGCGCTGCTCGTCGTCAGATGCTCGAAGCGCTCGTCGACCCGGCTCGGGACGACGCGATGGACGATACAGGCGCCGCTCAGGAGCCGATGGCGGCCGGAGGACGAAGAAGCGAGCACGAGGTGGAGCAGGCGACCGTCTCTCACAGCCCAAGCACCTCCGATGAGCGCCCCGGCGGACCGAAGCCGGCGACAGCCGGACCGGGCCCTCCCAGCCGGGGCGGTCCCCGTCCCTCTCCGCCGCCCTCAGCCAACCTGTTCCCTGAAGGCGGGGAGCAGCGGTAGCGAGCGGAGGCGTATCCCGGTGGCGGAGAAGACGGCGTTCGCGACGGCCGGTGCCACGGCCACGAGCGGGGTCTCACCCGCTCCGGCCGAGGGCTCGCCCGGCCGGTCGAGGAGCTCGACCGAGATGGAGGGCATGTCGGTGAAGCGCGGCACCCGGTACTGAGCGAGGTGCCGCGTCTCCTGCCGGCCGTCCTCGAGCCGTATCTCTTCGAAGAGGGCGCCACCGAGCGCCATGACGGTGGCCCCTTCCACCTGGTTCACCACCGTATCCGGGTTGACGACCCGGCCGCAGTCGTAGGCGGTCATCATGCGCGAGACGCGAAAGCCCTGACGATCCGGGGCGATCTCGGCACAGGTGACGACCCGCCCTCCCTTCTCGAGACCGAGCGCCACACCGACCCCTCGCTCGCCGCCTTGCCGCTCGCCGTGCCAGCCGAAGCGGTCGAGCGCCAGCTGCAAGAGCTCGCGCAGGCGGACATCGTCGAGCAGGCGGAGGCGGAAAGAGGCGGGGTCCTCGCCGGCCAAGGCGGCCAGCTCGTCGATGGCCGACTCGCGGGCGAAGTGGTTGGCGGTGGCCGCCAGCGCCCGGTACGACCCCTGGCGCAGCGGAGAGCGGGCTGGCTGGAAGGAGAGGCGCCGGCTCTCGGCCCGGTAGGGGAAGGACATGCCGGCAGGGCCGGCGTTTGTGTCGGTCAGCTCGAAGCCCACCAGCCGCCCCTCCTCGTCGAGGCCGGCCCGCACGTCCACCAGGGCGGCCGGGCGGAGGTAGCCGGCCGCGAACTCCTCTTCGCGGCTCCAGTGGACGAGGACGGGCCGCCCGGCAGCCCGAGAGAGGCGGGCCGCTTCCGTCGCGACATCTGCCCCGTGCTTTCCCCCGAAGGCACCCCCGGTCGGAGCGACTACGACCCGGACATCGGCCTCCTCCATAGAAAGGGCGGATGCGAGCAGGCCCCGGGTGCGAAACGGTGTCTGGGTGCCGACCACCACCGTCAGCCGCCCCCCTTCGAAGCTGGCGAGCGCGGCTCGCGTCTCGAGTGGCACATGGGCGATGTAGGCGGTCGTGTAGGTGCCGGCGATCGCCGTTCGCGCCCGCGAGAGGCCGGCTTCGAGGTCCCCCTCCCGGTCCTCGAAGGCCCCTTCGAAGCCCTCGCGGGCGGCTGGATGGCTCCGCAGGTACGAGCCGAGGTCGCCGAAGCGATCTCCGGCCGGCTCGAACTCGGGAGAAAGGGCGCGAGCCGCCTTGAGCGCCGTCCCCAGGTCGTCGGCCACGACCCCGGCGAAACCGTCCTCCTCGACCAGCTGCACCCCCTTCAAGCGGGAGATCGCCTCTCTGTCGAGGCTGGCCAGCCGGTCGCCGGCCATCGGCGGGTGGAGCACCAGACCGAAACCCATCTGGTCGACTCTCAGGTCGGAGACGAAGCGTCGCCGCCCCTCGAAGGCCTCAGAGCGATAGGGCCGGAGGTCGGCCTCGGCCAGCCGCCTCGAGGAGGAGACGAGCTCCTGAGCGGGACCGACGACCTCGACATCTCTGGCATTGGCGGCGAGAATCTCGTAGCCGATCGTCTCGCTGTCGGTCCGGACGGCGCCGTCGCTCGCCTGGAGCGCCCTCGGCGGGAGTCCGAGGCGGTCGGCGGCTTTGCTCACGAGCCGGCAGCGGAGCCCGGCTGCCACCTGACGGAGCGCCTCTCCGGCGTCCGGCATGGAGCGGCTGCCGAAGGTTCCCATGTCATAGGGGCAAAGGTCGGTGTCTCCGAGGACGACCCGTACCCGGACCGGGTCGATGGAGAGCTCTTCGGCCACGAGGCGGCGGAAGGCCGTCGTGTTGTCCTGGCCAACGTCCACCTTGCCGGTGAAGGCTGTCACCTCGCCCGAAGGCGAGAGGTGGATCCATGCCCCGCTCCTCCCGGCGAAGCTGGCCTCGAGCTCCGGAGAGCTGGTCGCGATGATGCCCTCCCCGAGCAGCTCGAACCACTGCCTTTCGGCTGGGTCGGTGAGGTCGAAGGGACGGTGAGGGCGCCAGCCCCAGGAGGGTCCAGGGGCCGGCACGCCCTCGCCATCCTCCCGGCGGGTGCCGGCCGCCTCGACTATCCCCTTGGTGATGCGCTGGTAGCAGCCGCAGCGACAGATGTTCGGGGCCATCCACTCGCGCACCTCGGCCTCATCCGGGCGAGGGTTGCTCTCGAGCAGGGCGATGGCCCGCAGCACCATGCCGGGACTGCAGTAGCCGCACTGGGAGGCCCCGGCGGCGGCGAGCGAGGCCTTGAGCCTGGCGGCCGTCTCGGAGACGGCGCCTTCGACGGTCGTGATCTCCCGGCCAAAGACGTCCTCCATCGTCATCTGGCAGGAGAGGACAGGACTGCCGTCGGCGAGCACGGTACAGGCGCCGCAGGCGCCCTCGCCGCAGCCGAGCTTCGGCCCGAAGAGCCCGAGCCCGCCCCTCAGGAAGGCCAGGAGCGGCAGCTCCCCAGCGGGGGCCGCGTGGCTCTCGCCGTTCACCCGCAGCGTCCGAATCGAGCCCTTCTCCTCGCCAGCCAACCTCGGCCCACCTCCCGTGCCGCTGTGGCGAGAGGTTAGGCGAGCCGGCGTGAACCACCGGCCTTCTGAGCGTTGCTGAGCGCGTAGCGAAAACGACATCGCTACCTCAGGGCGGCTCGGGCTTTCCCAACCCGGCTACGGGCTATCCGCGAGCTCCTCGGCTGGATGCGCGCCTTCGACGAGGTCGCAGGGGTCGCCGTGGCGGGCACGGGCATCTACGGAGGAGGGCTCGCCCGCCACCTGACACCAGAGGGCCTCTTGGTCGTCGAGGTCAACAGGCCCAACCGCCGGGCCCGCCGGCGCCGAAACAGCCGGCAGGGCCGCCCCCGACCCAGAGGCGACAGTAGCGCCGAGGACCTGGCACCCAGCCTGTCGTTTCAAAAGCGGCCTGAGAACGAAGGAGCCTCGGTCAGCCATGCCCGAACGAGACAGAATCACCCAGCTTGCTCAACAGTTGAAAGCCCCCGCAGCCCCGCTTCGCCAGCTCAGCTCTCACCCCCGTCGCGGAGCAGCTCCGGCCTCCTGGCCACCTCCGAGAGGGCGATCTCGAGGTCGAGTGCCAGCGAGACGAGTCTGGCGGCCTCGGCCGAGGCCTTGCTCGGAGAGCGAAGCTGACCGAGAGTGAGGCTGAACCAGGTCTCTCCGAGGAGGACGCGGTCGAAGTCGGCTGCGGCCAAAAGCTCCTGCAGGCGGTCTGACTCCGAGAGGCTCGGCTCGAGCTCGAGCCGGAGGGCAGTACCGATCAGGCGGCGCGGCTCCCTGTATGGCTCGGCCCCGTCGCTCACAAGCGCCGTCTCTCTCGCCATCATCGGGCTTTCACCTCCCCGGTCGCTCTTGTGGCTCTCGGGCAAGCATTCCTTCCCCCGAAGGAAAGCGGCAGGGCCAAAAGGCCCGAAGCTCGGTGGGTGGCGGGTCTGGCTGCCGTTCGGCCCCAGCGGCGAGCCCCGCTCGGGCCGACCATTGGCCAAAGAGCCCGGCAGCGGGCCCGTCTCGCTGGCTGGCTAGGAGGAGAAGATGGATGGAGGAAGAAGCGGGCCCGGTTGAGTGGTGGTGGGTGTGGACGACTCGGAGCATGGGCGGCACGCCCTGGCGGTTGCCGCCGCCATCGCCGAGCAGCAGGGCTGGGAGCTTCGCATCGTGCACGGCTGACACATCGCCTATCCCGCGGCGCCGTTCATGATCCCGCCGGTCGAGATCGAGGCAGCCGGCCAGGCCGCCGCCGAGGCTGTGGTGTCCCGGCTCGAGCTCGACATCCTCGGCGGCTCGCCCGGCCTCGATGTGACGAGGAGGATCGAGGCCGGCCCGCCCGCCGAGCTCTTGGTGGAGGAGGCCAAGGGGGCCGAGCTGCTCGTCGTCGGAAGTCGCGGGAGAGGAGGCCTCTTGAGCCTCACGCTGGGCTCGGTGTCAAGCGCCTGTGTCCACCATGCCCGCTGTCCGGTTCTCGTGCTTCGTCGCCGGCAGTGAGCCGCCCGCCGGGCGCGGCGGCTCCGTTCGATCCTCCCGACGGAGGCACGCGCCGGTGTCCACGGCGATGACCGCCACCTCCTCGTTGCAGGCAAGCTGGGTCAGCCGGTCGCGCAGCTCGGCGGTCAGAAGGCCCGAGATGTGATGGCGGAGCCTCTTGCCCCTCCTGGCAGGTAACGGGCGGTTGCCTGTTTCCCCCTTTACCCTCGGTCGGGGCCGGGCGAAGGGCGTCCTCGGAGCCGGCCGCGACAGCGAAGGTGCCTCCGGCCCCTCCTCGTCGAAGCTGTGCCTTCGAGCTTCCGACTCCGAGGCCCGCATGCAAAGGCCTGGCCGATGGAGAGGTCTTGGCCTCTTTGTCACCGGTGGGGCTCTTCCACCTCGCTGGTGGTCTCGGACCAGCTGCGAGGTGGGCTCGCCCTGTTGGGGAGGAGGAAGACGATGACGAGGGCGGCTATCGCCACCACGACGGCTGCCACGGAGACCGCCAGGTCGTAGCCGCTCAGGAAAGCCTCCCTGGCGAGGGCTGCCAGAGCGGCTCCGAGGCTCCCGCCGATCCTGGCCGCCACTGCGATCGCCCCGCCGAGCGAGCCCTTCACGAGGCTCGCCACGGCGACCGGCGCTTTGTGGGCCACGAGGACGGGGCCGATGCGGGCGGCGTAGCGCCCGTTCAAGAGCGAGCCGAGCACCCCGACGCCGAGCGCGCCGCCGGTCTGGAGCGCCGCTCCGTTGGTGGCCGAGCCGATGCCGGTCTGGCTCGGGGGCAGGCTCCCCATCACCGAGTCGGTGCAAGGGGCGAAGGAGAGCCCGGCCCCGGCTCCGATGAGGAGGAAGCCCGGGAGCGACTCGCCGTAGCCCCCGGCGGCCGTCGTGCTCGAGAGAAGGGCGAGTCCGCCCGCGATGAGCACCATCCCGGTGAAGACGACCGGCTTTGTGCCCAAGCGTCGGGTGAAAAGGGTCGAGAGCGGGGCCAGCACTATGAGGGTGCCGGCGACCGGGAAGATGCGAAGCCCGGCTTCGAGGGGGGTGAAGCCGAGGCTGAACTGCAGGTACTGGGTGAAGAGGAAGAGCCCGCCCATGAGGGCGAACATGACGAGGCCCATGGCGGCCATGGCGACGGAAAAGCGCCGGGAGGAGAAGAACGAGAGCTTGAGCATCGGGTGTGTGGAACGCCTCTCGTGCAGGCCGAACAGGCTGAGCAGGACGATGCCGCCGGCAAGGGCCGCCAGCACGATTGGCGATGACCAGCTCCGGCCCGGCGCCTCGATGATGGCGAACAGGAGAGCCGCCATCCCGATGGTCGAGAGGAGCGCTCCGAGAGGGTCGGGTCGGCTGGCGGTCTCGTCGCGGGAGTTCGGGATGACGATCCAGGCGGCCGCGATGCCGACGGCGGCTATCGGGACGTTGACTAGGAGGACCGAACCCCACCAGTAGTGGGCGAGCAGCCAGCCCCCGACGACCGGCCCGATCGCGACCCCGAGGCCGGTCGTGCCCGACCACAGTCCGATCGCCCGGGCCCGGTCGGCCGGCTCGGTGAAGATGCTTGTGAGGAGCGAGAGCGTCGAGGGCATGATCGCTGCCCCGCCGATGCCCATGGCGCCCCGCGTGGCGATGAGCATGGCGGGCGAGGTGGCGAAGGCCGAGGCGCACGAGCCCGCCCCGAAGACGGTGAGCCCGGCGAGGAGGATCCACTTTCGCCCGAGTCTGTCGCCGAGAGACCCGAGCACTAGGAGCAGCCCGGCGAAGACGGTCGTGTATGAGTCGACGATCCACTGCAGCTCGGAGGAGGAGGCCTTCAAGTCCCGGGCGATGACAGGGAGGGCGACGTTGAGGATCGTGCTGTCGAGGCTGACGATGAGAAGCGAGATGCACAAGATGGCGAGGGCGCCCAAGCGCAGCTCGTGGCTCGGGCGGCCGGGCGCCTTCAGGCCACCCTCCGGGCGCCGCCCCGGCTCGAGCCCGACACCTGCCTCGTCCGAGATGGGCGAGGCCCTCTTTTCAGCCACCGTCTCTCGGAACGAGCCGGCGCTCCCGGTGAGGGCCGCGACGAGCCGGTCGGCGAGCGACACGGGCTCTGTCTCCCGAGGTGCCGGCGAGCATCTCTCCGAGCCTCGGAGCTCGTCTCCGGCTCCTTCGGGTGGGCTTTGATGCTCGATCGGCCCCGGGGCTGTCACGGGGAGCTGCCCGCGGCGGCAGGCCGGCGGCTGGCCGCGGCTGGATGGCGCCGCCAAGGCTCATGGAGGAGCCGGTGGCGGCAGCTTCTCGTTCAAAGGGGCGAGCCCCGCCGCCTCCAGACCGAGCGGGCCTCATCCTGCCTCCGTCGCCTTGGTGGACTCCGGCTCGGGCAGAGCCCTGCCACCTGCGGCGGGTGGCTCTTGGCTCTTCTCCCGGCCCGACCGGCGGACGGGAGGCGTGGACCGACAGAGCCCGGCCGGTCTTTTTTCGGGTGGCTTCTGCTCTCTCGAGGGCGGGCTCGCCCATCGCGCACCTCCTCTCGAGAATCATCGAGGCAAGGGCCCGTCTCCGCTAGGGGCGAAATCCCTTCCTGCCCCGGCCGCCGGCCACCCTCGGCGAGACAACCTCTTGCTTTCCAGCTCCCGGATCGCTTTGCTGGTAGGGAGGGTTCGGACAGAAGGTCGCAGCATGTTCTACAAGAAGCCCCGTCCAAGCAAGAAAGAGTTGCGGCGCTTCACCTCGCAGGCCGAGAGCTACCTGCGGGGAAGCTACCTCGAGATCGGCGCCGAACGGGCAGAAGCCGTCCCCACCTGGTGCTGGGTGAACGCTCTCGCCCATGGCACGCTGGCGGACCTGGAACAGATCTGCCGGGGCAGCGCCGAGGAGACCGGGCTCGGCCCGGAGCTCTCTTGGAGGGCGGCCCGCCGCCAGCTCTGCTCGGAGCTGCTTGCCCTGGCAGCCGGCAGCGAACAAGCCCTGCGGCACGTGCAACTGGAGGTGCTCGTTCCGTTCGAGTCGCGGCTCATGAAAGACGAGGGGGCCGTCTTGAAGACCCCTTCGGAGCTCATCTCCCGCATCCGGGCCCTCCTCGCCTCGAGCTCGAGCTGAGGCTTGGCGAGACTGGCACATGCCGGCCTCCTGTTAGCCTCGCTGTGAGAAGAAGCGCTCCTGGGCTGGGGCTGGCCTGAGACCGCCGAAGTCGCCAACGCAGGAGGACGGGGCGGTGGGCCAGGCCGAGACTCCCACAGCGCCGGAGGATCGTGGCGCCGAGGAGATCTCGAGCGGCCTTCTCTCGGCCGTCATCCCCCTCATGCCCGACGCCGCCATCGTGGTCGACTCGCAGGGCATCGTGACAGCGGCCAACTCGAGGGCTGAAGAGATGTTCGGCTTCGAGCCGGGCTGCCTCGTCGGCCAGCAGCTGGAGGTCCTCGTCCCGGAAGGTCTCCGCCAGCGCCACAGGGGGCACCGGGCCGCCTATGCGAAGGACCCCGCGACGCGCCCGATGGGGGTCGGGCTCGAGCTCGCCGGCCGGCGTACGGACGGGAGCGAGATCCCAGTCGACATAAGCCTGGCGCCCCTCGCCGGAGGTCTCGTCGTCGCCTCGGTGCGGGACATGACCGAGCAGCGGGCCGCCAGCGCCGCCCAGGCCGAGCTGGCCACGATAGTCCGGTCCTCGCTCGACGGCATCATCTCGACGACCCGCGAGGGCCAGGTGACGAACTGGAACCCGGCGGCCACGGCCCTTCTCGGCTACGAGCCGGAGGAGATGCTCGGCCGGCACCTGACCAACATGGTGCCGCCCGAGTCGCAGACCGATCTCGACGAGCTCCTCGACGCCGCCTTCGCATTCTCCCTGGTGGGCGGCAAGGACACCGAGTGGGTGACGAAGGCGGGCGAGCGGGTGCCGCTGGCTGTCTCTGCCTCCCCGCTGCTGGGAGATGACGGCGGGGTTCGGGGCTTCTCGTTCATCGTCCGGGACATCCGGGAGCGAAAGGCGGCCGAGGCCGAGCTGCGGCGCCTGCTCGCCGAGGAGCGCCGTCTCGAGCGCCAGCACGCCGCCACGGCCGAGATCCGCCTCGCCCTCCTCTCGGGACGCGACCTGCACGACTCGCTCACCCTCATCTGCGAGCAGGCCGTCGAGCTCCTCGGCGCCGACATGGCTACGGTGGTGCTCCGCGACGAGGGACCCACCCGGATCGTCGCTGGGGCGGGGATAGCGCCCTCGATGCTCGGGATGGAGTTCCCTCTCGAAGGCACGCTGGCCGATGCGGTCATCGCCGAGGAGCGTCTCATCGCCGCCGACCACCGGAGCGAAATCTCGAAGGTGGTGCTCCCAGACCAGATGCCGAACGGTCCGGTGCTCGGCGTGCCTGTGCTGGCGGCCGGACGGGTGCAGGCCGCCCTGGCTCTCGCGCGCCACGACGGCGAGCCGGCCTTCTCCAACGCCGAGCAGGTCTTCGCCGAGGTCCTCGCCGCCCAGGCCGCCCTGGCGATCGAGCTGGAGCGGGCAGAGCGCGAACGGGAGAAGCTCATGCTGGTCGGCGACCGCGAGCGGATCGGCCGCGACCTGCACGACCACGTCATCCAGCGGCTCTTCGCCGCCGGGCTCGGCCTGCAGAGCTTGCTCTCGTTGGTGGAGAGGCCCGAGGTGCGCGAGAGGGTCTCAGAGGCAGTCGAGGCGCTCGACGAGACGATCCGTCAGATCCGCAACACGATCTTCGAGCTGTCGGCTCCGGCCGGCACCACGAGCCTCCTCAGGCTGCGGGCGCTCGAGATGACAAAGGAGATCGAGGGCGCTCTCGGTTTCGCCCCCACCCTTCGCTTCGTCGGGCCGATCGACACCGCCGTCCCCGAGAGGATCGTGCCCCACGTCCTGGCGGTGCTGCGAGAGGGCCTCTCGAACGCAGCCCGCCATTCCGGGGCGAGCAAGGTGGAGGTGGTGCTCGAGGTGGGAGTTGAGCTGCTCTCTGTCACGGTGAACGACAACGGGGTCGGGATGAGCGAGGGGGCGAGGCAGAGCGGGCTCGCCAACCTGGCCGAGCGCTGCCGGCTGCTCGGGGGCCAGTTCGCGGTCGAGCGACGCGAGGAGGGGGGGACTCGGCTCTTCTGGCAGGTCCCGCTCGGCTCCTAGGCCACTCCTAGGCCGGACAAGCAGCTCTCGAGGGGGCGGCGACCTCTGGAAGGCTGCGTCTGCCGCTCAGCTCGCCTGCGGGACGTCCGGCGCGTCGATCAGGACCTCTTCGATGGGCCGCCGTGGAGCGCTCGGCTCTCCATGGGCGTATCCCATCCGCAAGAGCACCTGGGGGCGGCCGACGAGCCGCAGCTCCCTCGTGAGGAGAGCCCGGGTCGGCTCGATCTCGAGGATCTGGGTCATAGGCGATGCAGAGACTCCCTGGGCGGCAGCGGTGACAAGGAGCCGCCCGAGGGCTCGGCCCGCCTGCAGCCAGTAGTAGGGCTCGTCACCCGGCGTGCCGATCACCGCCACGAGCGGGTGCTCGGCGGGCGGCGGAGCCTCTTCGAGCCCGCTCTGCGGCCCCGAGCTGTGAGAGCCCCGCAGCTTGAACGAGCTCGCCCGGCCTGCGAGCTTCCGCTCCTCGAGGTAGGCGGGCAGGCCGTCGGTCTGGCCCGGCTCCGAGCGGCGCCAGAGGGCCGCCTCGGCCTCGTAGGATTCCCAGGCCGACGCGATCTCGTCCGCCATCCCGAGAAGGACTGCTGCCGTCGTCTGGTCGGCGCCCGGCTCGAGCACCTTCAACCAGGCCTCGAATGGCAGCACGCACTGGCGCAGCCGCTCGACGAGGCCGTCTGGCACCACTCGGTCCTCGAAGGGGCCCCGCTCGGTGTAGCGGTGGGGAAGGGCCTGCGCCAGCGAGAGATCAGTCGCAGTCGGCAGCTCCTCGCCCTCGAAGACCAGCCTCGCCAGGTGGTCCTCGTCGGCTGGATCGGGCAGCAGCTCGACTCGGCAGTCGAGCCCGAGCCCCCTTCCGGCCACCCGGGCGAACTCGATGGCCGCCCCGCAGCTGATGTGGAGCTCCCGGCCGCTCGGGTCGGCCACGGAGAGCAAGCGCGAGCGATCGGCGAACAGGTCGATGCTGGCCGTCTTGGCCTCTCCCGGGTGGAGGGCGAATCGCCACGGCTGGGTGTTCTCTACCGAAGGCGCCAGCACGGCCGCCTCTACGATGGGGACCAGGGCGATGGCTTCCATCAGATCGCCCCGAGGGGACTGGCGGGCTCAGCCGTCAGGGGAAGAAGGGCTCGGGCCGCAGGCCCGACATCCCCCGTGGCTCTCACAGCCCGCCCGTAGGTTGCTCTGGACATCTCCGATGCTCGCTTTCGTCGCTCGGCTGGTGGGGCCAGCTCGCTCGGTCTGCCACTCTTGTGGTGCCCGAGGTACCGAAAAGGGCTGCTCGGGGGCCGTGTGGCACAACGCCTGAGCGAGCTGGCCGACGGGATCGCTCTTGAGAACCGCTGGCAGAACTCTTCTCGTGAGGTGATCTTCGACCACGGGCATCTCGTCGGGCGGCTCCGCCCAGCAGATTCGCCGGCCGGCCTGGCACGCACGGCACGTGCAGCACCCTCACCTCGCCGTCGCCTTGGCGGGCGGCAGCCGCGGCGGCCTCGGGAGCGCTTAGTTAGGGAGTGCTCCGAGCGCTCTAGGGCGACCAAGACCTTCTCCAACATCTCATCTCCCTTCCGGATCACAGGCTCTGCCCAGTCCTTCGGAGATGCTGCGCCGCCATCTCTCCGGCTTCTAGGGCCAAAGGTCAGCTGGGTCGCCAAAACGGCCCGACACCCTCCGATTTCCAGCAAACTGTGGGTCGTGGAGGAGACACGGGTGTTCTTGCTCGACGACCACGAGGTGGTGCGTTCTGGCATCCGAGCGCTGCTCGAGGCAGACGGCTCCATAAAGGTCGTGGGCGAAGCGGCCACTGCCGAGGAGGCCGTCTCGCGCATCCCGCCGACGAAGCCGGACGTGGCGATCCTCGACGTCCGCCTCGAGGAGGGCAACGGCATCGAGGTCTGCCGGGAGATCAAGTCCCGCATGCCGGAGCTCGCCTGCCTGATACTCACCTCGTTCTCGGACGACGAGGCGCTCTTCGCCGCCATCTTGGCGGGAGCGGCCGGCTACCTCCTGAAGCAGATCGGCGGGAGCAACCTCGTCGACGCCGTGAAGAGAGTGGCGGCCGGCGAGTCGCTCATCGACCCGGCTCTCACGGCCAAGGTGATGGAGCGGCTGCGGAGCGGCACGCCCGAAGACGAGCGACTCTCACGGCTGAGCTCACAGGAACGGAAGATCCTCGGTCACATCGCCGAGGGAGAGACGAACCGGCAGATCGCCTCGGAGATGTTCCTCGCAGAGAAGACCGTGAAGAACTACGTCTCGAACCTCCTGGCCAAGCTCGACATGTCCCGACGGAGCGAGGCGGCCGCCTTCGCGGCCCGGCTGCAAGAGCGCGGCCGGCATCCTCACTGAGGCAAGGCTCGCCACCTGTGACCGTCGGCCCTGGGTAGAGCTTTTCCGGCTCACCCCCATGGGAGTCGAGGAAGACCACCTCCACCGTCCGGCGGAGTGCTACGAGGAGGAGGCATCGTGACCGGAGCCACCTTGAGAGCGGGCGACGCGGCCGGCTCGAGGGGCGCCGCCCCTGCCGGCCGGCCCTCGCGCCTGAGCTCGCCGGGCGGCCGCGGTCCGGCCCGGCCGGGCTTCACCTCGGCGTCGCCCGAGGGGCCGGCTGCCGCCCTCCGGCGGGCCCCGGAGGTGGCCTTGGCCCCCGAGCAGGTGCCGGCGTGAGCCCCGCTGCCGAGCCGGAGGGCGCCTTTCCCCGTGACCTGGTGGCAGATGTCCTCCTCGCCGACGGCAGCGTCGCCTCCGTCCGGCCCATCCGCCCGGCAGATGGGGAGGCCTTGCGGGCACTCCACGACTCGCTCTCCGAGGAGGCCAAGCGGCTCAGGTTCTTCTCCTACCATCCCGTCCTCTCCGAAGAGGAGCTCGAGCGCTACGTGAGGGTCGACTACGTCGCTCGCCTGGCTCTCGTCGCCACGATGGCGGGCGAGCTGGTGGCGGTCGCCCGCTACGACCGGGTGCGGAGCGACGAGGCCGAGATCGCCTTCGTGGTCCGAGAGGAGCTGCAGGGCCGCGGGCTTGCCACCTTGCTGCTCGAGCACCTGGCGGCGGCTGCCCTCGCCCGCGGGATCACGACCTTCGTCGCCGACGTGCTGGCCGAGAACCGCCGGATGCTGGAGGTCTTCCGCCAGGCGGGCTTCGAGGAGAGCGCCGCCTTCGAGGGCGGGGCCATCCGGGTGACGCTGCGGCTGCGGGCCTCGGAGAACTACCGGCGCCGAGTGGAGGAGCGAGACAGGCGAGCGAGCGCCCGATCGATGCGCCGGCTGTTGAGCCCGGGCTCGGTCGCCCTCATCGGAGCCAGTCACCGCCAGAGCTCCATCGGTCGTGCCCTGCTCGACAACATCGTCAGCTCCGGCTTCGAAGGGCCGCTCTACCCGGTCAACCCTGCCGGCGGTGAGATAGCCGGGCGGCCCGTTCTCCGCTCCATCTCCGAGGTGGCGGGGCCGGTCGACCTGGCGATCATCGCCGTCCCGGCGCCCTCGGTGGCAGGCGTGCTCGAGGAGTGCGGCCGCAAGGGGGTGGCCGGCGCCGTGGTCATCAGCGCCGGCTTCGCCGAGACCGGGCCCGAGGGTGCCGCCCGGGAGCGGGCGATCCTCGAGGTGGCCCGCCGCTACGGAGTCCGCATCGTCGGCCCGAACTGCATGGGCATCGTGAACATGTCGGAGAAGGTACGCCTCAACGCCACCTTCGCCCCCATCCCGCCCGAACCCGGTTACATCGGCTTCTCCTCGCAGTCGGGCGGCCTCGGCATCGCGATATTGCAAGAGGCGAACCGCCGGGGCCTCGGGATCTCCACCTTCGTCTCGGTCGGCAACAAGGCGGACGTGAGCGGGAACGACCTCCTCCAGTACTGGGGAGACGATCCGGACACGACCGTCGTGCTTTTGTACCTCGAGTCCTTCGGCAACCCGCGGCGTTTTGCCGCCATCGCCCGGCGCGTCTCACGCACCAAGCCGATCGTGGCGGTGAAGTCGGGTCGCTCCTCGGCCGGAACTCGGGGCGCCAGCTCGCACACCGCCGCCATCGCCAGCTCGGACGCCGAGGTCGACGCCCTCTTCCGCCAGGCCGGCGTGATACGGGTCGACACCTTGGAGGAGCTGTTCGACGTGGCCGACTTCGTGAGCCACCAGCCGCTTCCTGCCGGGGGGCGGGTGGCGGTCGTCGGGAACGCCGGAGGTCCGGGGGTCTTGGCGGCCGACGCCTGCGAGCGTTACGGGCTCGAGGTGCCGGTCCTCTCGGAGGCGACCCAGGCCGAGCTGCGGAGCTTCCTCTCACCCGAGGCCGCCGTCTCCAACCCGGTCGACTGCATCGCTTCGGCCACGGCCGACGACTACCGTCGGGCGCTCGAGACCGTCCTGGCGGACGACCACATCGACGCCGTCATCGTGATCTTCACACCGCCTCTCGTCATCCAGGCCGACGACGTCGCGAGGGCCGTCGCCGCCGTGGCGGCCAGCTCGGAGAAGCCGATCGTGGCCAACTTCCTCGCCGTCGGGGGGGTCGTGAGGGCTCTGCAGGAGGCAAAGCGCCGGGTCCCCTGGTTCGCCTACCCGGAGTCGGCCGCCCGTGTCCTCGGCAAGGTCGTCCCATACTCGCAGTGGCGCCGGCGGCCGGCGCTCCCGCCCCGGCCGCCGGCCGGTATCGACCGGGCCGGCGCCCGCCTCATCGTCGAGTCCACCCTGGCCGAGAAGGGAGAGGGGGCCTGGATGGACCAGGTGCGCCTGAACGAGCTCCTCTCCTGCTACGGGATCGCCCACGTCGCCACGGTGGCCGCCTCGGACCCCGAGGAGGCGGCTGCGGCTGCCAGGGCGGTCGGCCTGCCTGTGGCGGTGAAGCTCGAGGCGCCCTCTGTCCTGCACAAGAGCGACGCCGGCGGGGTGCGCCTCGGACTGGCCAGCGCCGAGGCGGCCGAGAAGGCCGCCGCCGAGCTGCTCGCCCGCTTCGGCCCCGAGGCGGGCGTCGTCGTCCAGCCGATGGCCCCGCCGGGCGTCGAGGTGATCGCCGGGCTCGTGCAGGACGCCAGCTTCGGGCCGGTCCTCATGTTCGGGATGGGCGGGGTCACGACGGAGCTGATCGGAGACCACGTGCTCTCGCTCGTGCCCCTCTCGATGGAAGAGGCTCGCCGGGTGATCGGCTCTCTCCGGCTCTCCCCCCTCCTCGAGGGCTACCGGGGAGCGCCGCCGACCGATGTCGAGGCGCTCGCCGAGCTGCTCTGCCGGCTCGCCCTGCTGGCCGAAGACCTGCCAGAGGTGGCCGAGCTGGACCTCAACCCGCTTCTCGCAGGCCCGGCCGGGTCGGTGGCGGTCGACGCCAGGGCCCGCCTCTCCCGCCGGACCAGGAGACCTCTTTTCGAGCGGCGAGAGCTGCGCCCGCTGCCCTCCTCCGGCGACTGAGCCCGGCCGGAGCTGTCAGTGGACCACCAGCACCGGGCAGTGGGCGAGGTGGAGCAGCTTGTAAGCGTTGGAGCCAACCACCAGGGCTGAGAGGGCGGAGGGCCCGCGAGCCCCTGGCGATCATGCCGGCCCTCTCCGCCAGGGCGACCTCGACTGTGACGCTCGCCACCTCGCTCGGGGCAGCCCCTCTCCGGAGCGCAGCAGTGGCCGGTGCCGCCTCGGGTGCCGCCTCAGATGGAGCACGGCCCCGCTGACCTCGGCGCGGGTGGCGCTCGCGAAGTCGAAGCCGACGCAGTAGTGGCCCACCTCGAGCTCTCCCCGGGAGAAGAGCGGCAGCTCGAAGAGCCCGGATTTCTCCTGGCTCTCGGCGAAGGCGGCGCGAAAGAGGCGGTCCGGCCCGAGCCGGACGGCGGCCGCCGGCCGGGCGACCCGCCAGGAGGCTCCGACCTCGCCGGCCCGCGGGACTGACTGGGACATCAGGCGGCTGCTCCTTGGGTAGCCGGCAGGCGGACGATCACGAGGTCGCAGTGGCAGTGTTGGGCCAGGTGGGAGCTGACAGAGCCGAGAGCACGCCTCAGAGCTCGCCGCCGCAGCTGCGGACGAAGACGAGGTCGGCCTCTCTCGACAGCTCGGCCAGCGTCCGAGCCGGCTGGTCCCCGACCACGAGCGTCTCGAGAGCGAGGCCGAGCAGGGCTCCGAGCACCTCGTCGATCAGTTCGGCGAGCGCTGTCTCGGTGTCGGTCGTGAAGTCGGCAACGGACCCAGGCGACCGGCCAGCCGTATGAGAGCGGGGGCTCCGAGAGACAGGCGGGCTCGACGCTCGAACCCGGGAGCCGGTGCTGGCGAGCGGCCCACGACAGGGCCGGCCTCGAGCTCTCGGAGCTGTCGATCCCGACGAGGATCTTTCGTTTCGATCCAACCCCTCCACGAGGATCCCGCTCTCTTGGCTCGAGCAGGCGCGGCCGGGAGGCGAGAGGCCTGTCGTCACCCGAACGACCTGCAGGCGACGCCATTTCACCTCCTCCTTCCCCTCGGCAGCTCTTGACAGGATGGGCCCGGAGCGATCCCCTCGGTAGGGGAGAAAGCCTCCGATCGCGGGGGAGGTGTCGCGGCGCCCTGGCGACGAGAGGTTGCCGCCTGTGGGTCTTGCGACCGCGGTGGGCGACCCAGGCATGGCAGGCCGCCCACCTGGGTATCGGAGCTGCGGGTTTTCGGGAGAGAGGACTTCGGAGCTTCGTGGCGGCCTTTGCGCTCATAGAGAGAGGTAAGCGGCGAGACCATCTCTTCTACGCCGACGAGGCTGACTTGCGGGCCGAGGTCGTCAGCCACCTCCTCTCCGCCGTGGCGGCCGGCGGTGCCGGCGCCGCCTTCGTGAGCTCCGCCCACGAGCGGGCTCTCAGGCACTCCATGGAGCAGGCGGCCACGGCCGAGCAGCTGGAGCGGATCCTCTTCGCCCCGGCCGAGGAGATCCTCTCGAGGCTGCGGGTCGACGGGCGGTTCGAGAAGGCCAGGTTCTTCGAGATAGTCGGCTCGCTGCTCGACAAGGTGTCGGTCGAAGGCGCCCCGCTCCACGTCTACGGCGAGATGAGCGGCTACCTGTGGGAGAGAGAGGAGCTCTCCGCCGTCGCCGAGCTCGAGGGCCTCTGGCTCGAGCTGGCGGCAGCCCGGCCCTTCTACCTTCTCACCGGTTATCTCCCGCTCGACGAAGGCGTGCCCCGTCGCTTCAACGCCTTCGAGCAGGTCCTCGGGCTTCACGCCTCCCTTCTCGAGGAAAAGGGGGTGCCCAGCGGTGCCAAGGCGCTGCGGGCCCGCAGCCGTCGCTTCCCTCCCGAGGCGACTTCGCCCGCCAAGGTGAGGGCTTTCACGAGAGAGACTCTCGAGAGCTGGGGGGTCGCTCGGCTCGATGACGCGCTGCTCGTGGCGAGCGAGCTCTCGACAAATGCTGTCGTCCATGCCGCCTCGGACTTCTGGGTCGTGCTGGCCCGCCTCGAGGACGGGATACGCGTCTCGGTGAGAGATCAGACCGCCTTCTCGGACGAGCGCGACCCGGAGGTCGACGGCGTGCATGGTCTGGGCATCGTCTCCCGCCTCTCGAGAAGCTGGGGCATAGAGCGCCACGACAGGGGGAAGACGGTCTGGTCAGAGCTGGCGGTAGGCGGCGCCGGCCCCTAGGGGCCGGCCGGGATGGGCCGCGGACCAGCTCCTCGGGTGAGGAAAGCTTGCCAGGCGCCGCCTGAGCAGGGGATCGACTTCGGGCGCTTCGGCTGGCTATGGTGGTCTGGCAAGAGCTACAAGCAGGTTTCCCCGTTGCCACCGAGCAGTGCCGAGATAGAGCTGGTTCTCATTCGCCACGGCCAGACCACCTGGAACAGCGCGGGGAGGGTGCAGGGCCATAACGACGAGTCGCGCCTCACGCCGGAGGGCCTCGCCCAGGCGGCCTGGTTGGCCGAGCGGCTGGCCGGAGAGCGGGTGGCGGCCCTCTGGACGAGTGATCTGCAGCGGGCCCGGCAGACGGCAGAGGCGCTCGCCGACGGGCTGGGCCTGGGTGTGCGGGTCCATCCAGGCCTCCGGGAGCGCAACTTCGGGAGCTACGAGGGCTGCCCGGTCTCTAGCCTCACCGCCGAGGTGACAGGGCTGGCAGGCCACGTCGTCGTCGACCCTGACGTAGCCCCACCGGGCGGCGAGAGCATCAGACAGTTCTCCGAGCGGGTGGAGCGAGCGCTCCTCGAGGTGACCGGCGAGCTCGGCTCGGCGCCGCCGGGCCAGCGGCTCGCCCTCGTGGTGCACGGCGGGACGATAAGAGTCGCCGAGGCCATCCTGGCGGGCCTTCCGGTCGACCGGATCGACTGGGGACCGGTGGAGAACGCGGCCGTGCTGCGGCGTGGCTTTGCCCGACGGCTGGTGGAGGAGGGCCGATGACCACCACCTCCCTCCAGCTGCCCGAGCGGCCGCGAAAGCCCCGCTCGAATGGCATAACGATGGTGATCGACCCGGGCCTGCCGACCTCGTACTTCTGCGACGTGGTCGAGAGCCACGGCTCGCTCTTCGACGGCGTGAAGTTCGGCTGGGGGACGGCCCTCGTGACCGCTGACCTCGAGCGCAAGATCGCCTCTTTGAAAGAGAACCGCATCCCCTTCTGCTTCGGCGGGACGCTGTTCGAGAAGTACGTCCGCCAGGGCCGCTTCGACGACTTCCGCCGTTTCTGCAGCCTTTACGGCTGCGAGATCGTCGAGGTCTCGAACGGGACGATCGCTCTGTCCAACAGCGAGAAGGCCTCCTACATCGAGAAGCTCGCCTCGGAGTTCACCGTCTACGCCGAGGTCGGATACAAGGACCCGGCCCGCTCCGAGCGGCTGGCCGCCCCGGGTTGGATCGAGTTCATAAGAGAGGATCTCGCCGCCGGGGCGAGCTTTGTCATAGCCGAGTCACGCGAGAGCGGCCGCTCAGGCACCTGCCTGGCCGACGGCCGGCTCCGTGTCGGGCTCGTCGAGGAGCTCATCAGCTCGCTCGGGCCGGATCGGCTCTTGTTCGAGGCGCCGACGGCTGGGCTGCAGGCCTACTTCGTCGGCCGGGTCGGGGCGGAGGTCAACCTCGGCAACATCGCCGCCCGCGACGTCGTCTCCCTCGAGACGCTCCGGCTCGGGCTGCGCTCGGAGACCCTCGAGCAATTCGACTGAGCTCATGCGGACCACGACCGACCTCTTCCATCTCGCCATACCGGCCTATGACCTGGCGGAGACCGAGCGTTTCTACGTGGACGGGCTCGGCTGCAAGCTGGCCAGGCGCTATCGGGATCGGATAACCCTCGACTTCTTCGGCGACCAGCTCGTCTGCCACCTGAGCGAGCCGCCGCCGGACAGGCGAGAGCCGGAGGACCTCTACCCCCGCCACTTCGGGGTCACCTTCCGCGACGAGAAGGACTTCTTGGCAGTCCACTCCCTGGCGCTGCAGCGAGAGCTCAAATTCTTCCGCCAGACCTCGACCCGCTTCGAAGGGATGGTCGAGGTGCACGAGACCTTCGTGCTGGCGGACCCGTCGGGCAACCTGATCGAGTTCAAGCACTATGCGGACCCGAGGATGATGTACTGAGATGGTTCCAGCCCGACTGGCAGGCGGCTCTCGGATCGGTCGGCTCCTCACCGAGCGGGCCCGGCTGGGCGATGCCCCCTTGCTCTCGGACCGCACCGGGCGGGTCGTCACCTTCGCCGCTGTCGAGCGGGCGAGAAAGCGCCTCGCCTCGGCCTGCGCCGAGAGGGGGGTCGGGCCGGGCTCCGGCGTCTTGCTGCGGCCGCGGGACATCCTCGAGTACGCCACCGGCTTTTTCGCCCTGCTCGGCGCCGGCATGGTCGTCGTGCCGCTCGACCCGGCGGCGCCGGCTGAGGAGCTCGGCCGGCTCGCCGGCATCGCCGGGCCGGCGGCGCTCCTCGGCGACGGCCTCGAGCTGTCGCCCCGGAAGGGCCCGCCCCGGCCACCCGAGGGATCAGCAGGCGTCTTCCTCTGCACGAGCGGCACCACCGGCACGCCGAAGGGCGTCTACCTCGACGAGGACCGCCTGCTGCACGTCGCCGGCCAGGTCTGTTCTCACCACGGGATCACCGCCGGCGAGAAGGGCCTCTGCCTCCTTCCCCTTTACCACGTGAACGCCGAGGTGGTCGGCCTCTTGTCGAGCCTGCTGGGCGGTGCCGAGCTCGTGGTGGAGGAGCGCTTCCACCGCACGGGGTTCTGGGAGCTCGTCGAGCGGGAGGAGATCACCTGGATCAACGCCGCTCCTGCCATCCTCGCCGTCCTCGCCTCGACGGCCGGGCCGCAGGCCCCGCCTGCGAGGGTGCGCTTCGCCCGCTCTGCCTCGGCCCCGCTCGCGGCCGGCACCATGCGCCAGTTCGAGGAGAAGACCGGCATCCGGGTGCTCGAGAGCTACGGGATGACCGAGGCGGCGAGCATGATCACCGCCAACCCGCTCGGGGCGGGCCGCCCAGGCTCGGTCGGGCTGGCGGTCGGAGCCGAGGTGCGGGTCGTCGAGGGCCCGCACCGGGTCGCCTCGGGCGAGGTGGGCCGGGTCCAGGTGCGCGGGCCCGGCGTCATAGCCGGCTACGCCGTCGGTGGGGGAGCCGATGCGATCGACGCCGACGGCTGGCTCGAGACGAACGACCTCGGCTATCTCGACCAGGAGGGGTTCTTGTACCTCGTCGGGCGGAGCGACGACGTGATCAACCGGGGCGGCGAGAAGGTCTACCCCCGCGAGGTCGAGGAGGTGCTCATGGCCTCGCGGGAGCTGGCGGCCGCCGTCGTCGTCGGGGAGCCCCACCCGATCCTCGGCGGGGTGCCGGTCGCCTACGTGGTTCCAGCCCGGCTGGACGGCTCTCTCGGGGGGCTCGTGGCCCGCCTCGAGAGGCGCTGTCGGAGCGAGCTCAGCTCCTACAAGCGGCCGAGCGAGATCCACGTGGTCGAAGCCCTCCCCGTCGGGCCGACGGGCAAGGTCAGGCGCCGCGAGGTGACGCCCTCCCTGCTGCGCGCCGCCCGGTGAGCCCCGTCGAGAGCGCCGCCAGGCTGGCCGGCTCGCAGGCCGAGCTCGCGACCGATCCCGCCCAGCCCGCGGCCGACGAGCCCACCGCCGGGCGGGGCGCGGCCCGCGCCCGGCTCCACCACGTCGACGCCATGCGGCCGGTGAAGCAGCTCGGCGTGGTCGGGACCCACTCCTTCGCCTTCTTCGCGCCGGCGGCCGGCTACGCGGTCGGGGCGAGCGTCATGATCACCCACGTCACCCGCTTCGCCTTTCTGTTCATCTCGGCCGCCATGCTGGTCTATGCCTACCCCCGCCTCGACCGGGAGGGGATCAAGGTCTTCTGGCGCCGGCGCCTCGTGGCGGTGGCCCTCCCCTACGCCACCTGGACCCTCATCTACTTCCTGGCCGGGATCGGCTCTTTCCACTCGGCGGCGGCGGCCAGCTACCACTTCTTCTACCTGCTGTTCACCGGCTACTACCAGCTCTACTACCTGCTCTTGCTGCTGGAGCTCTGCGTGATCTACCCGGGCTTGCTCTGGTTCCTGCGCCGGACCGAGGGCCACCACGGCCTGGTGCTCGGGCTCAGCATCGGCCTGCAGATGCTGCTCATGGGGCTCTTGCACTACGGGCTGCTGGCCGGCGCCCTCGGGAAGGGGAACGGCATGACGGAGCTGTGGAACTACGAGGTCTTCGTGGTCTCGGGCGGCCTCTTCGCCTACAACTACGAGAGGGTGCACGCCTGGTTCCTCGAGCACAAGCGCCTGATCCTCTGCTACACGCTCGGCACGGGGCTCTTCGCCGAGGGCTGGGTGGCCGCTGGCGAGGCGGGGGTGCCGCATGTCGGGGGGGTCTTCGCGGCGGCCGTCTTCCAGCCGGCTGTGATGCCCTTTTACCTCGGGCTCGTCGCCTGCGTCTACCTGCTCGGGGTGAGCATGTGCAGCCGGCGCCGCTCGGGCAGGTTCCGAGCCCTCGTGAAGGTCGGGGTGGACGACTCCTACGGCATCTACCTGAGCCAGATCCTCGTCTTCCAATTCCTCGTCTTCGTAGGCTTCCGCCGGCTCGACAGCTTCGTCCCCTGGTGGGGGCTGACCCTCTCGGGCGTTGTCATAGTCTTCACCCTCTCGACGCTCCTCACCTCCTTCCTCGCCCGCCTGCCGGGAGCCAAGGCCCTGGCCGGCCGCCCCCGCCAGCCGTGGCGGACCCTCTCGCCCGCCGCCTGGCGCGGGCGGGTCCAGCTGCTCGAGGCGTCGGCCGGGCCGGCCTGAGCTCCGCAGGCGGTGACGAGCCGGCGGCCTTGGCTTCGAGTACATTTCGCGGCGCCTGAAATGAGAAACCGCCTGTTCATCGCGCTGCTCGCCGTCGCCCTCGTCTCTTCTGCCGTCCTGGCGGCCGCGGCCGGCCCGGCGGGGGCTCTCACCGTCGACACCCATGCGGCGGCTTCGCCCTACGCGACAGCCGGGCTGGTCCCCCTGGCGCGGCGCCCGACTGGCCTCTTGCCGGGAGTCGAGCGCCGGGCGATCCGCCGCCGCCGCCACGGCGGTAGGGGTGGGCGCCGTCACGCCCACCTGTCGCACCACCACCACCACCACCACCACCACCACCACCACCGCCGCCACGAGCTACCGGGCGGCGTCTTCAGGTACTCGCCCCGCTACGACCCGGCGGGCCAGCCCCTCATGGCCGTCGTGGGGGCCTCCTTCTCGGTCGGGGTCGGGGCCGGGAGCCACAGGCTCGCCTGGCCGGAGGACCTCGCCCGCCTGCTCAACTGGCGCCTTGTCGTGGCGGCCGACCCCGGGGCCGGCTTCCTCAACCCTGGCACGGCCCACCTCGGGCCCTTCTCTCAGCTCCTCAAGCGCCTCCACCTCGCTCGCACTCGGCCGCGCCTGGTCATCATCCAGGGGGGCCACGACGACATCGGGTGGCGCCCCTCGGAGGAAAAGGTCCAGGTGGAGCGGCTGATACGGACAATCGAGCGGGAGGACCCCGGGGGCGAGATCGCCGTCGTGTCGGTCTTCTCCGCCCACCTCGACCCCCGCCCTCGCGCCTGGGCGATCGACCGGGCCGTCGTGGCCGGCGCCCGGGCGGCCGATCCGGAGGTGCTCATCTTCAACCCGATCAAGTCGAGGTGGCACTACCCCAAGCATCGGGGCCACCTCCACCCGACCAGGGCGGGATATCGCTGGCTGGCCCGCCGGATGGCGGGCGTCCTGCAGCGCTCCGGGCAGATCGGCGGAGGCGCCGTCTTCTCGGAGCTGCGCGTCTACTGACAAGAGCGCGAGGGAGCCATATGGCGGACGGGCCCGGGATCGAGATCCTCCCTCTCGGCCGAGAGGGGGAAGAGGAGCTGTTCTCGGCCTACGCCCGCCTGGTCGAGGACGAAGAGGGCTTTCCCCACGCGGCGCCACTTTCTTTCGAGGAGTTCTACGACTACTGGGTGGCCCACACGACGGCCGTGCTGGCGGCCCGCCGGGAGGGCCGGCTGGTCGGCGCCTACTACCTGAAGCCGAATTTCGTCGGTCGGGCTGCGCACATCGCCAACGCCGGCTACTTCGTGGTCCGAGAGGAGCGAGGCAACGGGATCGGCCGGCTGCTCGTCCTCGACTCGATAGCCCGGGCGCCGGGTCTCGGCTTCGACGCGCTCCAGTTCAACCTCGTCTTCTCGTCGAACCCCGCCCGCCGCCTCTACGAGGAGCTCGGCTTCGAGGTGATCGGACGCATCCCGCGCGCCGTCGGCGGCGAGGACGCTCTCATCTACTGGCGGGAGCTCTCCTGAGGGCCGGTCCCAGCCGGCAGGGCGGGCCGAATTCGGCGATGATTGGCCTGCGACGCCGCGCCCCGGAGCCTGTCCGATCCGGGCAACGGGCAAGATGTAGGGACTGGCTCACAAGTGCATGCAAGCGAGCGGGAAGGTGAACGATCTCGACCGTGGGCGCCAATTCTGACGCGGAGAGCCTGTGCGCCCGGGAGCCGGGGTTCTTGGCGCGGCTGAGCCCGGCTCGGGCGGGGAGCGGACCGTGCTGACCGGCTCGTTGGCCACGAGGGCCGCCGCGAGGGAGAGGGCAGCCGCCACCACGCGCCGGGCGCGCCTCGGGGCGGTGGCGAGCGTGGCGCTCCCGGCGCTTGTCGCCATAGCTCTCACCTCTTACCAGCTGACGACGAGGAGCATCTGGCTCGACGAGTCGGCCACGATCGCCATCGCCAGCCAGAGCGGGCACGCCCTTTGGGTCGGGATGGCGCACGACGGCGGCAACATGCTCGTCTACTACGCCGTCGTCCACCTCCTCATGGGGTGGTTCGGCGAGACCGTCTTGGTCGTGCGCCTCCCGGCCGTCATCGGGACGGCCCTCACCGCGGCCGCCGTGGCGCTTCTCGGCCGGCGGCTCTTCGGCAACCGGGTGGGGCTCTCGGCCGGGCTGATCTCGGCCGTCTCGCTCCCGCTCGTCTACTGGGGCCAGAACGCCCGGGCCTACGCCTTCCTCTTCGCCTTCGTGGCCACCTCCTATGTCGGCTTCGTCGCTCTCGCCACCGGTGAGTCGCGGCGCCGGCCCGGGAGAGCGCCCCTTTGGGCGGTCCCTCTCTACGCCGGCTCGCTCGTGCTCGCGAGCTACATGTCCTTCATCGCCCTTCTCGTCGTCCCGGCCCAGCTGCTCGCGCTCTACTTCTGGCGACGGCGGGTGAGAGCCGTCGTCTTCTCGCTCGCCGGAGTCGCCCTCCTCGTCTCTCCTCTGGCGGTCCTAGCCCACCAGAGAGGCGCCGGGCAGCTCTTCTGGGTGCCGCGGCCGAACTTCGGGACGACCGGCTCCGTCCTCGAGGCGCTCACCTCGTCGGCCCTCACGCCGAACTTCACCCTCACCGCCTCGAGCCTTCCTCTCCTCGGGATCACCACCCTCTTCTGCGGCTGTCTGGCCTACCGCTGCTGGCGCTGGGCCCGCTCTCACCGGCTGGCCACCGGGCACTCGCTCGAGTACTTCCTCGCTGCCACCATCGCCGGCTGGCTCTTGCTCCCGAGCCTGCTCGACTTCTTCGAGTCGCTCGTTGGCCAGTCCGTCTTCGAGTCCCGCTACCTGCTCATCTCCGCTCCGGCCCTCGCCCTCGTGCTCGCCTGGGGAATCTTTAGGATCGACTTCCCGCGCTCCGGTCTCGGCCGCTACGGGGCGCCGGCGATGGTCGGTCTCTTCCTGGTGCTGCGGGGGCTCCAGATACTGCCGACCTACGGCCAGTCCCCGGAGAACTGGCGGGCCGCCACGAGATATGTGCTCGAGCGGGCCGAGCCGGGCGACTGCATCGCCTTTTACCCCTCGGACGGCCGCATGGCCTTCGACTACTACCTGCGCTCTGGCGACGGGGTGCCGGCCGCCATACCGACCCCGGTGCTCCCGCGCCTCGCCTTCTCGCAGTACCGGCCCTTCGTCGAGATCTACAAGGCCCTCACGCCGGCTGAGGTGAACTCGGTGGCCGCCAGCTGCCCCCGTCTCTGGGTCGTCTCCTCCCACGTCGGGGGGCTGAACGAGACCGCCCGGACGGCCGTGCACTACGACCGCTACCGGAACATGCTCGGGCTGCTCAGCCTCTCCTATCCCCAGCAGGTCTGGGCTCACTTCGGCTACGCCAGCCGGATAAACGTCGGGCTGTTCGGATCCCACCTGGGAAGCGACAAGGCCTCGCTCGACTCCTACCTTCGACGCCTTTGAGCCTCAGGGCCGCAAGAGGCGGCCCATGTAGGTGATGATGCTGAGCCCTATGAGGCAGACCCAGTTGAGCCAGAGGTTCCAGCGCCAGCCCCGGCCGACGAAGCGCTTGGCGTAGACCAGCACGACCGGGAAGCCGGTGATCAAAAGGCGCGGGTTCGGCGGCACGTGGAGCGAGGTCACCATGAGCAGGGAGATGAAGACGGTGAAGACCGCCACCTCGATCGGGAGAGTCTCGCGGTCCTTCCAGAGCCAGTAGAGGCCGAAGGCCAAGAAGACCGAGCCGGCGAGGGCGACCGGCACGTTGACGTTGATGTGCGAGAAGTGGAGCCCGAAGCCGATCTCCTTCAGCAGGACGCCGAACTGGATCGGGATCGCCAGCGGGTTGGTGGACTCGTGCCAGCCGTCCTTTTGGGCGATGAAGTTGGCGAAGGGAGAGCCGGTCCAGGCCCAGAGAAAGGCTGCGAAGCCGACCGCGCCGAGAGGCGAGAGGAGTGGCGCCACGAGGCTCTTCAGGCTGCGGCGGTCCCTCCAGCCGTGGCGGCGGATCGCGACGACGGCCGGCGCCGCGCAGGTCGGCACCATGACGAGGGCGTCCGGGCCGATGCCGGTGGCGAAGGCGGCGAGGAGTCCTGCCAGCAGGTAGCGCTTTCGGCTGAGGGCGTAGAGGCAGCCGGCGATGAGCGGGATCAAGAGGCCCTCCGAGTAGGCCATCGAGAAGATGATCGAGCCGGGAAAGATGCAAAAGAGGAGGACGGCCTTTCTCGCCACCTCCTTTCCCCACCAGTCGGTGACGAGCCGCTGGGCGAGAAGCGTCGCCACGAGCCCGCCGAGGCCGGAGATGATCATCCCCGCCACCACGTAGGAGCTCTGGAAGAGGTGGGCGACGAGCCACATCGCCATCGAGTACAGGGGGAAGAAGCCGAGCGTCGTCTGGGCGTGAGAGACGTAGGCGGGATAGCCGTAGGTGGCCAGGTGGATGTACCACGAGCCGTCCCAGTTGGCGAACTCGCCGCTCAGCGTCTCGTGCGGGACGAGGCTATGGAAGGCGAAGTGGGAGAGGATGGCGAGGGCGATCAGCCCGGCCCGCGTTCCGAGGTAGACCGCAACCGGGTAGCGCCAGGAGTCGTAGCGCGAGCCCTCGGCGACCGGCGGCTCGGTCGTGATCGCCTCTTCGGTCTCCACCGGCCGCGGACGGACCAGCTCGCGACCGACCTCCATGGAGCGACATTCTAAATGGGGCCCCTGGCCCGATGGGGTCCCTCGCAGGGCTGGCGTCCCGGCTGGGCCGTGGCCCGCCTCGCGCTACCTTCGAAGCCGTGACTACGACAGCGGAATGGCTCGAGAGGTATGCCGCTGCCCTCGGCGTCGACCCTCCCTCGGGCGAGGAGCTGAACGACCTGCTCGGCCTCGCCGGCATCGCGGCGCACGCCGCCGAGCGGACCGCCGCCCCTGTCTCTTGCTGGCTGGCGGCCCGGGCCGGCCTCGAGCCGGGCGAGGCGAAGAAGAGGGCGGGCGAGCTCGCCGAGGCGCTCGCCGGCTGAGATGGCTGCGGGCGTCGCCGGCCTCCTCCTCACGGGCGGTGCCAGCCGCCGGATGGGCCGGGACAAGGCGGGGCTAAGGCTCGCCCCGGACGGGACGAGCCTTTCGAGCCACCTGGCCGGCCTCCTCTCCTCGTGCTGCGAGCCGGTGATAGAGGTGGGAGAGGGGCGCTCTGGGCTGGTCCACGTCTCGGACTCCCCCCGCCTCGGCCCCCTCGGCGCCGTGTCGGCCGGCCGGGCCGCCCTCTCCTCGGCGGGCTTTGCAGGGCCCGCCCTGGTGCTCGCCACCGACCTCGCTCTCGTGAGCGCCCCGCTGCTCGCCGCCCTGGCGGGCCATCCGGCGGACCGCTCCCTCTCGGTGGTGCCGGTGGTCGGTGGGCGTCTGCAGCCCCTCTGCGCCCGCTGGTCGCCGGCGGCCCTCGACCTGGCCGCCAGCCTCGTGGCCGCCGGAGAGCGCCGGGCGCAGGCCGTCTTCTCCGACGAGGCGGGCTTTCTCGCCCTCGACTGCTCCGATTTGAGGGACTTCGACCTCGCCCGCGAGCTGGAGGACGTCGACGAGCCTGCCGACCTCTCGCGCCTCGGCCTTTCCGAGGGGCCGCCTGGTAGCTAGGGCCGCCCCCTCCAGGTGAGGTCGATCCGCGCGACCTCGCCGCGGCACGGTCCTTCGGCCCGCGGCTTCCTTGTGGCCGACAACCTGCTCGCCTCGAGAGACGGAGTCATGTTGTGGCCCGGCGCTCTTGCTCACAGGCCGTAGAAACGGGCTTCTACGACGCGCCGGGCCCGCCGCGTGAGTCGCCGGTAGCGCTCGCGCAGCTCGCTTGGGGAGCTGCCGAGCGAGCGGGCGAGACGGCCGAGGGCCTCGCGGGACTTCGGGAGCGAGTCCGAGCCGGCCGGGTTGACGAGGCCGCCGCCGGCCGCCACGTAGTTGCCGACCAGGTGCCAGCGAGCCCGGGTGCGGTTCAAGAAGCTGTAGGCCGCCGCCAGGCTCTCCGACTCGTCCCGGCTCAGCAGGCCGCCCGCCCGCAGCTTCTCGATGGCAGCTGAGGTGCCCGTCTCCTTGGTGCCGGACAGCAGCTGGAGGAGCTGGACGGTCCACTCGACGTCTGCCAGCGAGCCCCGCCCGAGCTTCAGGTGGAACTGCGGGTCCTCGCCGGCCGGGATGCGCTCTTTCTCCGTCCTCGCCTTGAGGCGGCGGATCTCCCGCAGGTCTTCCTCCGAGAAGCCTCGCTCGAAGAGGCTCTTGTCGACGAGCTCGAAAAAGGAGCTGAGGAGGGCCTCGTCGCCTGCCACCGGCCGGGCCCGCAAGAGGGCCTGGCGCTCCCAGGCCGACATCCAGCGGGAGTGGTAGGCGCCGTAGGCGGTGAGCGAGCGGGCGAGCGGGCCCTGGCGGCCCTCGGGCCGGAGGGAGGTGTCGAGGGTCCAGATCCGCTCGGCCGGCGTCTTGCCGTTGAGGAGCGTCACGACCTCCTCTGCCACCCGCCCGGCCTCCCTGGCCGCCTTCTCGCCCTCGCCCTCGTAGACGAAGACCACGTCGAGGTCGCTCCCGTAGGCGAGCTCCTCGCCCCCGAAGCGTCCGAGGGCGACTACGCAGAAGGCCACCTCTGGCCGCGCGAGCCAAAGGGCGGTGCCGAGAGCGGCGTCGCCGAGGCGGGCCAGCCCGGCAGCCGCCTCGGCGGGCGTGATCGCCCCGACGAGCTCCCCGGCCGCCAGACGGAGCACCTCGGCCCCGACGAAGCGCTGCAGGCCGGCCGGCGGCCCGTTCCGGCCGCTTCTCGCCGCCGTCATGGCCCGGGCGGCGAGCTCGTCGCGTCCCATCAAGGACAGGGCGTCATCGTCGCCGACCCGCAAGGCGAGCGAGGGGTTCTTCACGGCCAGCTCGCCCAGCCGCCGGCCGGTGCCGAGCAGGAGGCAGAGGCGCCGCGCCAGCTCGGGCGAATCCCGGAAGGCGGCGACGACGACGTCTCTTTGGTGCGAGAGTCCCGCCAGGCTCCTGAGGCCGAGCAGGCCGAGGTCCGGGTCGGGCGTCTCGGCCAGCCAGCCCAGCAGGACCGGCAGGAGCTGTTGCATGAGGCGAGAGGAGCGGGTGAGGCCCCTCGTCAGCTCCGAGAGCGCCTGGCGGGTCCGCTCGGTCTCTTTGAAGCCGAAGGCCGCGAGGCGCTCCTCGGCCGCCCCGGCCGGCAACGCCCGAGCCTCGCCCGTCCCGGCGAAGACCTCGAGCAGGGGACGGAAGAAGAGCCTCTCGTGGATCGAGCGGACCGAGGACTGGTAGCGCCCGAGCACCGTCGCGAAGCCGTCGGCCCTGCTCCGCGAGCGACCCCCGTCGCTTAGGCCGAGAACCCTCGCCAGGTGGTCTCGGGCCGGTCCCGCTGCCGGCACCGTGTGCACCTGGGCGCCCTCTACGAGCTGGAGGCGGTGCTCGACGGTCCGCAAGAAGCGGTAGGCGAGCGAGAGAAGGCAGGCGTCCCCCCTGTCGACGTAGCCGGCGGCCGCCAGCTCGGCGAGGGCCCCGAGCGTCGAGCGGACCCTGAGAGCTGGGTCGTTCCGCCCGTGCACCAGCTGGAGGAGCTGGGCCGAGAACTCGATGTCGCGGATGCCGCCCGGGCCGCGCTTCAGCTCCCGGGTCGAGAGCCCCCGCCGGGCGACCGCCTCCTCGGTGCGGGCCTTCATCCTACGAAGCTCGGCGATGTCGTCGGCCTCGAGGTGGCGGGACCAGACGGCGGCGGCGGCTCGCTCCTCGAATGCCCGGCCGATCTCGGGTTGCCCCGCCGCCGGGCGGGCCTTCAAGAGCGCCTGGAACTCCCAGGGCCTCGCCCAGCGCTCCCAGTAGGTGTTGTAGGAGGCGAGGCTTCGCACGAGGGCACCGTTGCGGCCCTCGGGCCGCAGGTCGGCGTCCACCCGGTAGCAGCCCCTCGCCACCTGCAAGAGTCGCCGGCCAGCTGACGAGCAGGCATCGAGGTCGGCCCCCTCCCCGGTCACGAAGACGATGTCGACGTCGCTCGCGTAGTTGAGCTCGTCGGCCCCGAGCTTGCCCATGGCGATCACGGCCAGCTCCTCCGCGCCCGCCAGCCTGCAGGCCGCCTCGAGGACGGCGTCTGCCAGCCTTGAGAGCCAGGCGCAGACCTCCTCGAGCGAGAGGCGACCCTCGAGGTCGCCGGCCGCCACCTTCAGGTAGCAGAGCTGCTTGCTTCTCGCCAGCTCCGTCTCGTCGGCTGCCCCCCTCACGGCCTCGAGGTCGATCTCGCCGCCGGACCCGAGGGCGGCGAGTGCCCCCCCGTCGGCCCCGAGGAGACGGGCGAGAGCCCGGCTGGCGCCGGCGACGGCGGCCACCTTCGAGGCCAGCTCCTCGTCGCCGAGTTGCTCGGCACCCAGGCGGGAGAAGCAGAGCCGCACCGCCTCGGGATCGGCCGAGGCGCGGGCGAGCTCTTCTAGGACGGCGGGGCGGACGGTCATGACCTGGGGCGAAGCGTAACGAGACGAGTGCCCGCCCACCGGTACGATCTCGCCGTGGCTCGCCTTCGCGTCGCCCTCTGCCAGATCGACCTCGTCGTCGGAGATGTCTCCGGCAACGTCGGGCGGATCACCGACGCTTTGAAGAAGGCCGAGTCTGCCGGCTCGGACCTGGCGGTCTTCCCCGAGCTCGCCGTCACCGGCTACCCGCCCGAGGACCTCTTGATGAAGCCGGCGTTCGTGCGGGAGAACCGGCGCGGCCTCGAGGAGGTGGCCGCCAGCAGCTCTGCTTGCCCGGCAGTCGTCGGCTACGTCGAGGAGGCCGGCAACCTCTACAACGCGGCGGCCGTCGTGGCCGGGGGCCAGGTGGCCGGGACCTGGCGCAAGAACGTCCTGCCGAACTACGGAGTCTTCGACGAGCGCCGCTACTTCACCCCCGGCGAGCCGCCGAGCGCCCTCTACTCGATCGGCGGCGTTCCGACGGGCGTCGTCGTCTGCGAGGACGCCTGGGCGCCGGCCGGTCCCATCGGCGAGCTCGGTGAGGGAGGAGCCGAGCTCGTGGTGGTGATCAACGCCTCGCCCTACCGGCGGGGGGCCCTCGAGGAGCGCCGGCGCATGCTCGCCACCCGGGCGGCCGACGCCTCGGTCGGGCTCGTCTACCTGAACCTCGTAGGCGGGCAGGACGAGCTCGTCTTCGACGGCGGATCGATGATCTTCGACAACGACGGCAGCCTCGTGGCCTCCCTCCCGCAGTTCGAGGAGCACGTCGAGGCTTTCGACATCGAGATCGAGTCCTCCTACAGAAAGCGGCTCTCGGACCCCCGCGGACAGCGCCGCGGCCCGGCGCTTAGGTCGCTCGCCGTGAGCCCGCCGAGGCGGGAGGAGGAGAGGCGGCCGCCGGTCCGGCTCGCCGAGCGCCACAGCCCGCAGCTGGCCCGCAGGCTCGGTCCGGCCGAGGAGGTCTACCGGGCCCTTGTCACCGGCACCCGCGACTACTTCGAGAAGGGCGGCTTCGAGGGCGTCCTCGTCTCGCTCTCGGGAGGCATCGACTCGTCGCTCGTGGCTGCCGTCGCCGTCGACGCCCTCGGGCCGCAGAAGGTGCACGGGGTGCTGCTGCCCTCCCGCTACTCGAGCGATCACTCGATCCAAGACGCCCTGGTGCTCGTGGCGAACCTCGGGATCGACGCCCACACCATCGAGATCGAGAGGGCGCACGCCGCGCTGGCTGGGCTGCTCGAGGAGTGCCTCGGCCGCCCGGGCGGCAGCCTCGACGGGGTCACCGACGAGAACCTGCAGGCACGGATACGGGGAAACCTCGTGATGGCTCTCTCGAACGAGCTCGGCTGGCTGGTGCTCACGACGGGCAACAAGAGCGAGATGGCGGTCGGCTACGCCACCTTGTACGGCGACATGGCGGGGGGCTTCGCAGTCATAAAGGACGTCCCGAAGACGCTCGTCTACGAGCTGGCCAGTTGGCGCAACCGGGTCGCAGGGGCCGACCTGATCCCCGAGAGGGTGATCGACAAGCCCCCCTCGGCCGAGCTCAGGCCGGGTCAGCGCGACGACGAGAGCCTTCCTCCCTACGAGGTGCTCGACCCCATCCTCGAGGGCTATGTCGAGCGGGACCTCACCTTGGAGGAGCTCGCCTCCGAGGCGGGCGATGCCGAGATCGTCCGGCGAGTCGTCGAGCTCGTCGACCGGGCCGAGTACAAGAGGCGCCAGGCGGCTCCCGGCCCTCGGGTGACGAGCCGGGGCTTCGGGAAGGACCGCCGCATGCCGGTGACGAACCGCTTTCGCAACGCCGAGCCGGCTCCTCGCAGCACCCGCGATGTCGACGAGGAGCCGGTCGGAGGCCGCCGGCCGCGGTGAGCGAGCAGCCCGAGGACCTTGCCGGCCCGCCGAGGCCGCTCGGGCTGCGGGAGATGGCCCAGGTTCTCGGCGGCTTCTGTCATGTCGAGGAGGAGGCTTTTCGCGCGTTAGGCGAGTATTCGACCACTGAAAGTGGAGACGACGCGCTCCGTCTTCTGGCGGCCGGCGCCGCCCGGGCGCATGCCTGGCGGGCGGGCGAGCTCGAGAGGCTCCTGCCGGTCTCTTTCGGGCTTCCCGGCCGGGGCGAGCTGGTGCTGGCGAGGACGCCCGGCGTCGCAGCCTTCGCCGCCGGGCCGGCCGGTTGCCTGGCGGGGCCGCCCGAGGAGGCCTTTTCCCGCCTGGCGGCCTGGTACGAGGCTCTTGCCGGCGCCTACGAGCTGCGCCTCTCCCACCTCCACAAGTCGGCCGACGGACCAGTTCGGAGGACCCTTCGGCGGCTCCTCGCGAGCATCGAGGACCAGTTGGGCGAGCAGCTGGACTGAGTCTGGCAGTCGGCTGGGAGCTTGACGCCACCGTTACACTGAGCCAGGAGTGAACGGCGAAGCCTTCTCGAAGGGCCGTTTAGCTGAGCGGCCGGCGGTGAGCAACGGGAGCAATCGGGACTGTGCGTCCGCGACGGCGTTCCAGCCGCAGCCAAGAACCCAATCAGGAGTCACGGAGGATTCGGACTTTGGCTAAGGAGCGAGTCGAGCGGGACGAGGAAGATCTCGTACGTCTTTATCTCACCGATATCGGCCAGTACCCGCTTTTGACCAAGGATGACGAGGTCCGCCTCGCCCAGGCGATCGAAGCCCGCTGGGAGGCCGAAGAGGAGCTGCAGACGAAAAAGGGGCTCACACCGACTCGTCGCCGCGAGCTCAACCGGGCCGTCCGCGAGGGTGAGAAGGCCCAGCGCACCTTCGTGCAGTCGAACCTGCGCCTGGTCGTCTCGATCGCGAAGAAGTACCAGGCCTCCGGCCTGCCCTTGCTCGACCTCATCCAAGAGGGAAACCTCGGCCTCATGCACGCCGTCGAGAAGTTCGACTGGCGCAAGGGCTTCAAGTTCTCGACCTATGCCACCTGGTGGATCCGTCAGGCGATCACCCGTGGCATAGCCAACACCGGCCGGACGATCCGGCTCCCGGTGCACGCCGGCGACACCCTCGCCCGGGTGCAGAAGGCCCAGGCCCGCCTCGAGCTGAAGCTCGGGCGGCCTGCCACCCTCTCAGAGCTCGGGACCGAGGTCGAGCTGCCCGAGGACAAGCTGATCGAGGCTCTCCGCTTCCGGGCCGAGCCGCTCTCCCTCTCCGAGCCCCTGCGGGAGGACGGCGACGCCGAGCTCGGCGACGTCGTCGAGGATCGCTCGGCCGAGTCGCCCTTCGAGGTGGCGGCGACTGCTCTCCTGCCCGTCGAGATCAACCGGCTCCTGGCCCCCCTTGACGAGAGGGAGCGGGAGATCCTCCGGCTCCGCTTCGGTCTCGACCGGGGCGAACCCCGCACCCTCGAAGAGGTCGGGGAGCATTTCAACCTCACCCGCGAGCGGATCCGCCAGATCGAGGCCCGGGCGATGTCGAAGCTCCGGCACCCCTCGAGCGACACCGGCGCCCGCGACCTCCTCACGGTCTAGCCACAGAGCTCGGCGGGTCGGCCAGTCACAGACCCCGGCGGGTTGGCTAGCCTCCAGGCCATGTTGAAAAAGCTCATCATCATCGCCCTGCTCTTGGCGCTCGGCGCCGAGGCGGCCCGCCGTCTCCGTCCCTGACTAGGACCTGAGGCGGCGGCCGAGGGCCGCCGACAGCCGCCCCGGGCGTCCTTGCCCGTCAGGCCCCGCCTTCTCGGCGGCGAGCCCGAGGCGCCCGAGGGTGCGGCGCGAGCCGAGCCACCAGCCGACGGCGACCGCCCCGGTCGAGAGCACGACCGCTCCGAGCGAGACGGCGACGGCCGGGCGCTGGGGGACGGCCGATATCCGCCCCCGCACCCTGTCTCGCAGGCGGACCGGCTGGGTGAAGCGGGCCACCGCTATGCCGTGCTCGCGGGCGTAGCGACCGAGCACCCGATCGGGGTTCACCGCCACCGGGTGCCCGACTGCGTCGAGCATCGGCAGGTCGGTGTAGGAGTCGGTGTAGGCGTACGAGGCGTCGAGGTCGATGTTCTCGGCGTCGGCCAGCTGGCGCATCGCCTCTGCCTTGAACTCACCGTAGGCATAGAACTCCATGGCGCCCGTGTAGCGGCCCTCTTGCACCTGCGCCCGGCTGGCTATGACCCGATCGGCTCCGAGGTAGCGGCCGAGCGGGGCGACCAGCTCCTCGGGCGAGGCCGAGACGAGGACGACCAGGCGGCCCTCGTCCTTGTGCTGCTCGATCAGGTCGGCCGCCTCGGCGAAGATGATCGGCTCGACTATCTGCTCGAGGGTCTCGGCCACGATCTCTCGCACCCGCTCCTGGTTCCAGCCCCGCGTCAGGCGGAGCACGGACTCACGGATCCTCTCGAGCTTCTCCTCGCTGGCGCCGAGGTGGAGGTAGACCAGCTGGGCGTAGAGGGCTCGCAGGACGGTCCGGCGGTTGACGAGGCCCCCTTTGTAGAGCGGACGGCCGAAGGCGGCGATCGAGGCCCGGGCGATCACCGTCTTGTCGAGATCGAAAAAGGCGGCCTCCCGACGCCGCTTCGCCTCGAAGCCGGTCTCAGGCCCGTTCACGGGGGCTGGTGAGGAGGGCCCGCAGCTCCTCGTCGTCGGTGTTGGCTCCGGCGAGGACGAGCACCTCGTCGTCGGTGTCGAGGTAGGTGTCGGCCCGAGGCACGACGAGGCGTCCCTCCCTGAACATGGCGAAGCTGGTCGAGCCGCAGGGAGGTCCGAGATCGCCGACGGCGGCGCCGGCGGCCGGCGAGCCGGCGGCGAGGGTCACCTCGACAGGGCGCGTGTTGCCCCGCTCGAACTGCGAGAGGCGTGCCAAGACGCCGACCGAGACGGCTTCCTCGACGAGGCCGGCCGGCAGCTGGGGCGTCGAGGACACCAGCTCGACGCCCCAGGACTCGTTGAAGAGCCAGTGGTTCTGGAAGAGCCAGTGGTTCTTCGGGTGGTTGACCCGGGCGATCACCCGGGGCACGGCGAACTCCTGCTTGGCGAGGAGCGAGATGACGACGTTGTCCTCGTCGTCGCTCGTGACGGCCACCGTCACCTCCACCTCCTCGAGGTGAAGGCCGTGCAGCGAGGAGAGCTCGCAGGCGTCGGCGAAGCGGTGGCGCAGCGCGCCTCGGACCCTCTTGTGAGAGGAGCTGGAGCGAGTCGCCCTCCTGGCCGACGATGCCGCGCACCTCGATGCTCGGCGGCGCCGCCGCTTGTCACGGCCGCGATCCGTGTCCCGGCCGGCACGACTTCGGCCAGGCGCCTGCCGGCCCACTCGGCTGGCAGCCTCACCTCGACGAGACGGAGGGTGCCCGTCGAGGCGGTCCGCCCCCAGGCGCTTTGGGCGGGGATGAGCCCTCGCAGCAGCTGATCGGTCGTCCAAGAGACGCTCGGCACGGTCGGGAGGCCGAGGCGCCGGAGGCTCTTGGCCCGCCGCAGGTCGCAAACCCTCGCCACCACCTGGGGCATGTCATGGCTCTCGCGGGCGATCCGGGCGGTCAGGACCTTCGAGTTGTCGCCGCTCGTCACGGCCGCCCGGGGACCGGCCCTCGAGGCGCCCGCCTCTTCGAGGTGTTCCCGGTCGAAGCCGAAGCCGGTCACCGCCGTCCCCCGCCAGGCGGAGGGCAGGCGGCGGGGGCTTTGGGGTTCTTGACGATCAGGAAGACCTCGTGCCCGGCCCCCTCGAGGCCAACCGCCAGCCCGGAGCCGACTCGCCAGCAGCCGACGATGATGACGTGCACCGGCTCATACTTCCGCGCCGGGGGGTCCTCCACAACTCCCGCCGTGTTCGCCGCCGCTCTCGCGCAGGCAAAGATGACCGGGTGCGACGGGAGACGAGCCGGGGCGGCTTGCCGCCCACGAGCTCGCTCAGCCTCCCCGAGCCGCTCGGCTACCGGATCGAGCGGCGCCCCGCGGGGCGCCGCTCACGACCGAGCGCCTGTCCGACGGGAAGCGCTCGAAGGCCCTCGCCTCGGGGCTCTCTCGCCGGGCATGATCTCCTCGAGCGCCTACGCCACAGCAGAGATGCTCAACCAGCTCGTGCCGGTGATAGGCGTGGCGGCCCTCTCGCTCATCTTTGCCGGTCACCTTCGCCATCTTGCTGGTGCTCTTTGTCTTTTTCGTCACCCTCTCCTCCGGGTCAGCTCCTCATCGCCCTCGAGGGGAGGCGCCGCTACCCTGGGGTGGAGCCGGGGGCCATCATCACGGCCGAGGGGATCGTCGGAGAGAAAGCGGGACGCTCGATCAACCCGGTCATCGAGATCCTCCGCCCGGCCGGGCCGGCCGTCGAGGACCAGGAGCAGAGGCCTGCGGGCGGAGAACAGCTGGTGAAATCTTGTACATGTAGCCCCCAGGCGTTTATCCTCGCCCCCGACCTGAGCAAAAGGAGCTGATCGGTGCATCTCCCACTCCTCCTGGCGAGCTCTGGCGGGTACCAGGCGTTCACTCTCGGCGGAGCCGAGCGCGTCTGGCTGGGACTCGCTCTGGCCGCCGGAGCCGTAGCCATCCTCGTGGCCCTGTACCTGATGCGCGGCGTCCTCGCCTCCGACCAGGGCACCACCTCGATGAAGGACATCGCGGCGGCCATCCAAGAGGGGGCCGTCGCCTTCTTGCGGCGCCAGTTCCGCACGATCGCCATCATCATCGTGCCGTTGTTCGTGCTCGTCTTCTTCACGGCCACCAAGGTCGTCGGGCCGAACAACCATGTCGCCCTCACCTTCACCTCGGCCGGCTTCGCCCGGGCGATCGCCTTCCTGGTCGGCGCCACCTTCTCCTCGATAACGGGCTTCATCGGCATGTCGATGTCGGTGCGGGGAAACGTGAGGACGGCCGCCGCCGCCCGGGGCGGCGAGCTGCCGGGCGCCCTCAAGGTCGCCTTCCGCACCGGTGGCATCACCGGGATGTTCTGCGTCGGGCTCGGCATCATCGGCGCCACGGGCATCGTGTTCATCTTCCAGAACACCGCCACGGCCGTCCTCGTCGGCTTCGGCTTCGGCGCCTCGCTCCTGGCGCTTTTCATGCGAGTCGGAGGCGGCATCTTCACCAAGGCAGCCGACGTCGGCGCCGACCTCGTCGGGAAGGTCGAGGCCGGCATCCCAGAGGACGACCCCCGCAACGCCGCCACCATCGCGGACAACGTCGGCGACAACGTCGGCGACTGCGCCGGGATGGCGGCCGACCTGTTCGAGTCCTACGAGATCACGATCATCGCCTCGCTCATCCTCGGCTACTCGGCCTTCAGAACCCTTTACGCTCACAACCCGGCCGCCTGGTCGAGAGGCCTCATCTACCCCCTCGTCGTCGCCGCCATCGGGATCATCTCCGCCGCCGTGGGCATCCTCATGGTGCGGGCCGGCAAGAAGGACCGGTCGGCCATGGCGCCGATCAACCGGGCTTTCAGGTTCTCGGCCCTGCTCACCCTCGTCGGCGCCTTCCTCGTCGCCCAGTTCTACGTGCACAACTTGAAGGTCTTCTGGGCCGTCCTCGTCGGCGTCGTCCTCGCCCTCCTGGCGAGCCTCATAACCGAGTACTTCACCTCGACCGAGACCAAGCCCGTCCGCGAGGTGGCCGAGTCGACCAGGACCGGACCCGCGACGACGGTCCTCTCGGGCATCTCGCTCGGCCTCGAGTCATCTGTCTGGGCCATCCTGGCGATCGCCGTCGCCATCGCCACGGCCGTCGGTCTCGGCGGCAGCAACATCGACGTCGACCTCTACCTCGTGGCGCTCGTCGGCATCGGCATGCTGTCCACGACCGGCATGGTCATCTCGGAGGACTCCTTCGGCCCCGTGGCCGACAACGC
>JAJZLV010000143.1 GCA_021803215.1 Actinomycetes bacterium
CGTGCCGCTCAACAAGATCGCCGAGAACGTCTCCCTCCAGCAAGAGCTCTGCCATGGCGCACCCTTCTACACGCTCGGCCCGCTCACCATCGACGTCGCTCCCGGATATGACCATCTGACCTCGGCGATCGGGGCAGCCGTCATCGGGATGCACGGCACGGCGATGCTCTGTTACGTCACGCCCAAGGAGCATCTCGGACTTCCCGACCGCGACGACGTCAAGCAGGGCATGATCGCCTACAAGATCGCCGCCCATGCCGCTGACCTGGCGAAGGGGCATCCGGGCGCCCAAGGTTGGGACGATGCTCTCTCCAAGGCCCGGTTCGAGTTCCGGTGGGAAGACCAGTTCAATCTGGCCATGGATCCAGACACCGCCAGGAGCTACCACGACGCGACCTTGCCCGCAGCTCCCGCCAAGACGGCGCACTTCTGCTCGATGTGCGGACCCAAGTTCTGCTCGATGCGCATCAGCCAGGACATACGTGACTACGCGGCCTCCCGCAAGATCCCGGTAGCGGCCGCCGTCTCCGAGGGCATGATGGAGAAGGCCGTCGAGTTCCGCCAGGCTGGCGGCACGGTGTACCTCGAAGCGGGCGGCACCGAGCAGGCATGAGACGCCACGCACGGTTGGCCACGACGCCTACTCTTACTCCGGCGCGGGTCGGCTGAACCTGGCTTTTGAGGACTGCTTCCCGACAGAGCGACCAACCGGGAGGGCACCGGGTGATTCAGAGGGGCGGTCGATCTGCAAGCCCTGACTCTCCTCGAGCACCGGCGGCGATCTGGCGGAGGCCCGCTTCGGCGTCCGAAGGACAGGAATGGCAACGCAACTCCGAGCCGGGCCGACCGGGAGCCGAGCCTCGCTGTCGAGCTGGGAGCGTCGAGCTCGAAGCGGCCCAACCCACACCCGAGAGGATCACTGCGCAGCGCTTCGTCCCTAGCGGCACTCTGGCCTCGCGCCTCGCATAGCAGGTGTGGGCTGTCAGAGCTCTCCTGGGAGCTGGAGCTGGACGTCCGGCTGGTCAGGAACTGACCTCCGCTCGGCGGCGGCGGTAGGCGGCTCAAAGAGGCGGCGGCGCGCCTCTAGGAGAGGTGCGTGAGGCGCTGCTCCACCACTCGGGCCGAGAAGAGCACCTGGTTGATGCTCTTTCCCGCGATCTCGAGTTGAGTGCCAATGAGCCCGCTGCCAGTCTTGGACATCGTGTCGTGACTCTGTTGCAATGAGACGCCCGGGCCGCTGAACGGCCTGCCGAGGTGACCTGCCGCAGCAGGGCCGCGTCGCAGATTCCTGCGGCGAATCGCGGCCGAGCCGACCCTCGATCGCCGGGAGTCGGTGACCTTGTCGTGTTGGGCTCGACCCGAGCTCAAAGTGAAGGGCCGAACCCCCGCCGCGGGTGGTGCAGGCCAGGGCGTTGAGCCGCCGACAGCGTGCGGTCTTCCTGAGAGTCAGTCCCGGTGTCGCTGCCAGGCGCGCCATCCTGGCCGAAGACCTGCTTGACTTGAAGCGCCCTTTAGGTTGTTGGCTCTCTGTCATGGTGACACACGATCTCCTGGACGAGGTGTACGAGCAGCTTCATTCCACCGGCCCGGAGTTCGACGGGTGGCTGTCCAACCACGGGCCGATGGCCGCCGACGCCTTGATGAGGCTCGGGCGCGGCGGCGAGGCGCCCGGGTGGGTGCGCGGCTACACCAAGCGGCTGGAGCCGATGCCGGAGGCCCGCTGGGCGATCAGCGAGGCGGAGTGGCGCGAACCGCTCGGCGATGCCTCCCGTCTGGGCGACTGGTGCGAGCTGCTCACACAGCAGGTGCGCGAGGAGCCCTGGGAGGCCGTGCTGGCTCGGTGGTGGCCGAGACTGCTCCCTGGGGCGGCGGCGGCGGCTCATGGGCTCATCCGCACCGGTCACGCAGTGCGCGCCTTGCGCGAAGAGGTGACCCCGCCCCGCCTGCAGGAGCTGGGCCAGGCGCTTGGATACTGGGCGGCTCGCTGGCAGCCGGTGCGTCAGCCGGCGACGACCCGGGGCAGCGCTGATGCCGGCGGGGCGCTCGACGCCCTACCTGCCCGGGGGCTGACCGGAGGGATCCGGACTCGCCTGGCTCGCCTCGCCGATGATGCGGCCTGGCCGGAGCTCTCGCAGCGGTGGCGCCGGTCGCCGAGCCGCTTGCGGTGCAGTCGGGCCTCGAGGCGCTCGTCGACGCGGCGGTCACCCGCTATGGCCGCTGGGCACAGGCCGACCCCGTCATGCTCGTGCACAGCGCAACCGCACCCCGCGCCGTAGCGCTCGTCCTTCCCTCACTGCCAGCACGGCTCCGGCCGGCAAGCTACGAGGCGGCCTGGGTTCTGACCGCGACGATTGCCACGATCTACCGACCCTCTCCTCTGGCGGGAGTGGCCGATGGGGTACCTGCCACGCTCGAGGAGGTCGTCGAAGGAGCTGTCGGTTCCGGTGACGAGCACGCCATCAAGTTCACCGAGGTCGCCGTGGAGTCTCACCGGCGCCACAACAAAGCCGCACTGGCCTCTGCCGCTCATGCCGTCGACTGGATCACCGCGCAGTGAGGTCTCGGTGGCTCATCCACCGGCCACCGCCTCGCAGCGTGACAAGCCGCCAAAACCGGGCTCGCATCCGACCTCCGAGCTCGAGGCGGGACGCCCCCGGAGGCTCCTAGAGTCGCGCCGGCCGCCACCACATGGCCTCAGTCCGACCACTTGACCGAACACTTGACCCTGCCTTTGCTCCCCGGTCGGTCTGGCCGCAGCCTGTCGAGAGGGATCAGCTCGCCGGCCCCACAGCCTCTACGCCGAGGATCTGGCGCCAGGCTTCTCGGTCACTGGCGCCCTCGGTCACAAGCACCAGCACCTCTGAGTCTTCTCCGAGCAGCAACTCGAGGGCGCTGCTCGCAGGCTGCAAACGCATCGCGTCCAGTCCCGCCAGCCCGGCGGCGCCAGTCTCGCCGGCCTCGATGCCGGCAGCCGCCAGCTCGCGTACCGCCCGGCGGGCCCACTCGTCGCCAATAGTTATGAAACCGGCCACCCCGGTGGAGACGAGGGGCCACGCGACAAGTGAGGGGGTCCCGCAGTTCAACCCGGCCATGATCGAGTGCTGCTCGCCTTCGAGGGTGACGATGCCGCCCCGGAGGGCCGACTCAGTCACGCAGGCCGAGCCGAAAGGCTCGACTCCGAGAATCGCGGTCGGTCTCTTCCTGCCGATGCCGCTCGCCAGGTGGACCACGGCGGCGGCGGCCAGTGCACCGACTCCGATAGGGACGACGAGCACGTCGGGCCACTGACGCCGCCGGCTCGCGAGCGCCTGATCGATCTCGGCGAACAGGGTCGAGTAGCCCTCGATGACCCAACGGGGCACGGCCGTATAGCCAGGCCAGCTCGTGTCAGAGATGACGGCGCAGTGCGGCCCCTCCTCCCCGGCCGAGCTCTCCACGGCCAGGTCGTAACCCCCGGCGACGACGACCACCTCGGCGCCCTCCTTCTCGATGCCCGCGATCCGGCCGGCCGAGGTTCCCGCCGGGACGAAGATGCGGGCGGAGAAGCCCAAGAGACCCGCCATGCGCGCCACCGCCCGCCCGTGATTGCCGTCGGTCGCGGCAGCCAGGCGAAATGGCAAGAGGCCCTTCACGGCCGCGGAGAGCTCTTCAACGTCCTCCCAGGACTCGAGGTCGCCTCCGAGGCGCTCACAGAGGCTGCGATAGACCGCCCACGAGGCGCCGAGCATCTTGAACGCCGGCAGCCCGAAGCGCTCGGACTCGCACTTGAAAAGAAGAGACCGGACTCCCAGCCGCGCAGCCATCGCCGGTACGGAGAGCAGCGGCGTCGGCTCGTAACCAGGCAGGCGACGGTGGAAGTCGAGCACCTCGGCGACGGGCGCCGGCTCCACAGCCAGCGAAGCCGCCAAGGGGTTGGCCACCGCACGGAAGGCGGTCTCGGAGGCCAAAGGGGCACCGGTCGTCATGGCGCCCATCCGGCGAAGGCGTCGATCATCGCCCGCACGTCTCCGAGCGGGTAAAGGATCGGACAGGTGCAGCCTCCGGCCAAGTACTCCGACACCCGGGCTCGCGCCTGGTCCGGCGTACCAGAGGCGGTCAGCATGCGAACGATCTCATCGGGTACGAGCTTTGACGCCCGCTCGACCTGCTCGTGGCTGGCCGGCCATGTGAGGACCTCGGCGACGCTGTCGAGCAGGGACTGAGGCACGCCCGAGGCTCGCATGATGTGGGGCTGCTGACCGAGGTACTGGGTGACCATGAGCCGTGCCATAGCGAGCGCTGTCTGCTCGTCCTCGTGCACCGAGCAGACGACGAGCTGGGGACGATCCAGCTCGTCGAGCGATCTGCCGGCCCGGGCGAGCCCTGCCTCGAGCCGCTCCATCGCCCTCTCGTTGTAGCCGGGTGAGACCAGGTAGTTGAGCACCACGCCATCAGCGATCTCTCCTGCCAGCTCGAGCATCCTGTCGCCTGTCGCGCCGACATATATCGGCACCTCCTTCGGCCGGCGCTCCTGGTAGACGTAGTCGAGCTCCACGCCATCGAGGTGCACCCATTCGCCATGGAAGGTGACCGTCTCGTTGGCAAGAAGCGCCCGCACCGTGGTCACGACCTCACGCATCACCTGCAATGGATGAGCCCGGGTGATACCGACCTTGGTGGCAAGGGGGTCCCACCAAGCCCCTAACCCGCAGAGCACCCGCCGAGGCGCGAGGTCGTCGAGAGTGGAGAAGGTAGCGGCCAGCCGGGCCGGATTGCGCGTCCAGCAGTCAGAGACGCCCGAGCCGAGCTTTATCCGCTTCGTGACAGCGCCATACGCGGCCAGGGGTACGGTCGCCTCGCGTACCAGCCGGCTCTCGGCCTGCCACACTGCCTCGAAGCCTCGCTCTTCGGCGTAGGCGGCAAACTCCATGCCCTCTCGGATTGTGTGGGCATCTTGCAGATAGAGCGCCACCCGCGTGGTCCCCAACCCAGTCTCCTTGACCTAGTCGGCGCCCTGGCCGGTGCCCGGCAGGCCCATCGGCAGCGACGAGCGCCACCTGCCATCAGCGGCCTGCAGGGCGGCCGCGACGGCACCGGCAGTCGGGACGAGCCCTATCTCTCCGACGCCCTTTATGCCGTAGGGCGCCCGCGGCTGGGGCACCTCGACTAGCAGCACCTCGATCGAAGGAACATCCTTTGCCCGCAATATTCCGAGCGAACGCAAGGTGGCCTTGGTCGGGAAACCGCGCTCGTCAGCCGGGAAGTCCTCGCTGAGGGCGTAGCCGAGTCCCATGTGCACCGAGCCTTCGATCTGGCCCCTGCAGAGCATCGGGTTGACCGCCCGCCCGACATCGTGGGCGGCGACCACCCTTTGTACGACAAGGGTCTCTCGGTCGACGACGACCATCTGGGCTGCATATCCAAAGGCCGAGTGGATGATCGGCTGGTCTACCTCGCCAATGTGGTGGGTCCAGTCGACCACGTAGTCAGCGACGTAGTCGACGCCCGGACGGCAGCCGTCTCTCTTCGCCGCCAGACAAGCGTTTCGAACGGCTCCGGCACCCATGAGAGTGCCTCGGCTCCCAGTCGTCTGCCCCTCCCCCATCTCGTGGGAGGTGTCGACCCGCACCACCACCCGCTCAGGGTCGACGCCGAGCTCTTCTACTGCGACCTGGAGCGCCACGGTGTGGACGCCCTGTCCCATCTCGGTCCAGCCATGGCGGATCTCGACGCTCCCGTCTCGCTCGAAGCGGACCAGAGCCCGGGTCACCTCCCTGAATCCGTTCCCGAGCCCGGAGTTCTTGAGCCCGAGAGCGATCCCTACCGCCTTGTTCTCAGCCCGGGCCGCCTCATAGCGATCCGCCAGGGCCTCGAGACAGGCCGCCGCGCCGGCGCAGCCGTCGTCCATCACCTGTCCCGGCCCCCAGAGGTCGCCGGGACGGATGACGTTACGGCGTCGCATCTCCAGCCCGGAGAGTCCTGCTAGGCCCGCCAAGCGGTCCATCACACCCTCCATGGCGAACTGGGCCTGGTTGGCGCCAAAGCCCCGGAAGGCTCCGCAGACGGGGTTGTTCGTCCTGACAGCGACCGACTCGACATCGACGGCCGGCACTCGGTAGGGACCGGTGGCATGCCCGGCGGCCCGCTCGAGAACCTTCATCCCGACGCTCGCATAGGCCCCCGAGTCCCCCACCATCCTCGCCCGAACCGCCGTGAGGTGTCCCTCGGCGTCGCAGCCCGCCCAGTACTCGAGACGGATGGGATGCCGCTTGGCGTGGATGAGGAAGCTCTCCTCGCGCGAGAGGGTGCACTTCACGGGCCGCCGGAGGAGCCAGGCGGCAAGAGCCGTCTGGGCCTGGTTGGACATGTCCTCTTTCCCGCCAAAGGCCCCGCCGTTAGAGACGAGCTCGACGCTCACTCTCTCACGGTCCACGCCGAGGCAGGAGGCGATCTGGTCGCGGTCGTCCCAGACGCCCTGACCGCCGGAGTAGACGTGCAGCCCGCCGTCGGCCCGTGGCACTGCGAGGGTCGACTCGGGCTCCAAGAAGGCATGCTCGACCCGCTGGGTCGAGAAGACCTCGTGAACGACATGGTCGCTCGCCGCCAGGGCGACCTCGACGTCGCCCCGTCGGTAGGCCGAGCGGGACAGCAGGTTCGAGTCGGTGCCCCAGACCGCGATCTCGTCGCAGTCTATGACGCTCAGGGGATCGGTCAGAGGATCGAGCACGCTGTAGCCCACCTCGACCAGTAGGGCCGCGGCCCGAGCCTCCCGGCGGGTCTTCGCCACCACGATGGCGAGCACATCGCCGGCGTACGAAGTGCGCCCTCCCACTGGGATCATCACCGGCCAGTCGCGCTCGATGATGCCGACGCGCAGCTCGCCCGGGACGTCATCTGCTGTGTAGACGGCAACTACACCAGGCGCCCGGGCGGCGGCCGAGGTGTCGATGCCGACTACATCAGCCCGGCTGTGGTCTGTGAGGCGGAGGGCGGCGTGCAAGATGCCGGGCAAGCGGATGTCGTCGACGTAACCGCGCTCGCCGAGGGCAAGCTGCCTGGCCTCGTACTTCGGCCCGGAAGCTCCGATGCCGCCCGGCCGGCCGGCGGGCGGGATCGCCCTTTTGGCGACTGCCTCTATGGCGTCGAGCACCTTCACATACCCCGTGCAGCGGCAGAGATGAGCGCCGAGATGGCGCGCCATGTCCTCGCGCTTTAGCTCCTGGCCCTTCTTGTCGATCTGGGCCTTGGCCCGCATGACTATGCCAGGGATGCAAAAACCGCACTGGAGGCCGCCACAGGCGGCGAATGCAGAGGCGAAGTCCTCCCGCTCCTCGGCTGCCAAGCCCTCGAGGGTGACGACCTCGCGACCCGAAACCTTTGCCACCGGATATTGGCAGGAGATCTGCACCTTGCCGTCGATCATCACGCTGCAGCAGCCGCACTGCCCCGAGGGCGAACAACCGTCCTTCGCAGAGGTGACGTCCAGCTCCTCTCGCAACGCCGAGAGGAGATGGGGATGCTCAGGGCTGACCTCCACCTCGCTGCCGTTGAGCTTGAAAGCGACGAGGTCGCTCTCGAGCACGGTCACGGCGTCACATCCCGTCGGCTCGGCCCGCTTCGGCCAGGATCGTCCGAGGAGGCGGTGATGAGGCCGTAGAGCTCCGGGCGGCGGTAGCGGGCGAAGTCGAAGAGCGTACTTTTGTAGCGGCTGCACCAGTCGAGGTCGCAGCGGGCCACGATGACCTCGTCGTCGGCGCTCAGGCTCTGGGCGACGACCTGGCCGGAGGGGGCCACGATCGAGCTCTGGGCGAGGGAGTCGACACCCTCTTCGATGCCGCCCTTGGCGGCCGCAACCACCCAGGTGCCGTTCTGGTATGCGCCCGCCTGCAAGACGAGCTGGTTGTGAAAGCCCGCCAGCACGTCCTGGGAAGGATCGGGGGCGTAGTGGATCGGCGTGTTGTAGCCGCAGCAGATGAGCTCGACACCCTGCAGCCCCATCACCCGGTAGCTCTCGGGCCAACGGCGGTCGTTGCAGAGCATCATCCCGACGCGGCACCCGAACGCCTCCCAGACCCCGAAGCTGTCAGGACCCGGCTCGAAGTAGTGGCGCTCGAGATGCTGGAAGCTCCGCCAGGGCTCTTCTGTTTCGTGGCCGGGGATGTGCACCTTTCGAAAGCGGGCCACGATGCTCCCGTCCCGCTCGACGAGCACGGCGCTGTTGTAGCGATGACCGTCTTCGGTGAGCTCGGCGTATCCGAGGAAGAAGCCCACCCGCAGCAAGGCGGCCTCCTCGAAGAGCGGCTTGGTGGCCGGACCGGGCATCTCGGTCTCGAACCACTGGTCGGCTACCGAGCGGGCCAGGGCCCAGCGAGGGAAGAAGGTGGTGAGAGCCAGCTCGGGGAAGACGACAAGCTCGGCACCCCGCTCGTGAGCCTCCCGCAGCAGCCTCACAAGGCGTTTGACGACCGCCTCGCGAGGCTCGTTTCGTCCGATCGGTCCGAGCTGGGCGGCGGCCACACCGAGCCAGCGGCTCACGACACGAGCTCCTCGTCGGCCAACCGCCAGAGCACCTCGAGGAGGACGTTGGCGCCTGCCTCTACATGCTCGGGCAGGGTCTTCTCAGCCGGGTTGTGGCTGACGCCGCCGACGCTCGGGACGAAGATCATGCCGGCCGGACACATTCTGGCGAGCATCTGGGCGTCGTGGCCGGCCCCAGAGGGCAGCCGGCGCACCCGGTGGCGCTGGGCTTTCGCCGTCGCCTCGACAAGCTCGACGACGCGGCTGTCGAAGACCACCGGCTCGAAGCGGGCCAGGCTCCGGCGGGCCGCCGTCACCCCTTCGGCCGCCGCGATCCGATCGATCTCTTCGACCATCTGGCGCTCTGCTGCCTGGAGCGCCCCTTCGTCGGTGTTTCGCAGGTCGACGGTCAAAAGCGCCCGCCCCGCCACGACGTTCACGAGGTCTGGGTGCAAGTCGAGCCGCCCGACAGTCGCCACCTGGTCGCCACCGAGCTGCTCGGCCAGAGCCCTGGCAGCAAGGACCACAGCACCGGCCGCGTAACAGGCGTCGTGGCGATAGGCCATCGGCGTCGTGCCGGCGTGATTGAACTGGCCCTCGAAGACGATCTCCTGCCAGGAGATGCCCTGAACCCCGGTCACGGCGCCGATCACCTCACCATGGCTCTCGAGGACCGGGCCCTGCTCGATGTGCAGCTCGACATAGGCATAGGGCGCCTCACCGGGACAGGGGGCGGCGCCGAGATAGCCGATGCGCGAGAGCTCGTCGCCGAGGCGAGCTCCGTCGATCCCGCACAGGTCGTAGGCGTCCTCGACGCCCATGCCTCCCGCGTAGACCAGGCTGCCCAGCATGTCGGGGGCGAAGCGGGCCCCCTCCTCGTCTGTGAAAAAAGCCACTGCGAGCGGGCGTCGCGTAGAGACTCCGGCCCGCTCGAGGGTCTCGAGCACCTCGAGCCCTGCCAGCACGCCGAGGTTGCCGTCGAAGATCCCGCCGGTGGCGACTGTGTCGATGTGCGAGCCGCAGAGCACCGGGGGGCCGCTCTCGCTTCCCTGGCGAAGACCGACGACGTTGCCGATGCCATCGATGCTCACCTCGAGCCCGAGGTCCCGCATCCAGGTGACAACGAGGTCTCGGGCCGTCCTGTCTTCGTCGGTGAGGGCAAGGCGGGCGCAGCCGCCATCGCCGGTCGACCCGATCTCTCCGAGCTCTTCGAGCCTCGCCTGCAGGCGGCGCCCGTCAACCCGCAACTTTCCCACCTCGGGCAGGCCGGCGGCGCCGCTCACCCGATGAGCTTGCCCATACATTTACGATTTGTCAAGCAATTGGACTTTTCATCAACCAGAGGTCGGGGTCAGCTAAGCTTCTTCAAATGGTGCGGGCAAGGGTGGAGTTCACCGTGGAGCCCTTCCGCGAGGGGGAGCTCGGGGCTCATGTGGAGGCCGCCCTCTCTGCTCTGCGGGCAGGCGGCTACCAGCCAGATGTCGGCCCCTTCGGCACGGCAGTCGAAGGGGAGGCCTCTTCCCTGCTCACCTCGGTGGCAGAGGCGGCCACGGCCTCTCTCGAGGCAGGAGCCACCGGCATGATGCTCAGCGTGCGCGCGACCGCGACAGACGATTCCGACGCCTTCTTGGCAGCGCTTCGCCCGGTCGCCCGAGCCCTCGGCGGCCATATCGTCGGTCCGGAGAACCTGACAGAGGGCACCGTACCGCTGGTCTGGCGGGGCAAGATCGTCGGTGGGCTGCAGCGCACCGGCGCTGCCGACCTGCGAAACGGGCTCTCGAACCTGATCGCCGAGATCGAGGCGGAGCTCGGAGGCGAGCTCGAAGAGCTGAGCCGGACAGGTGAGCAGCGGGCCGGGCGCCTGCGCGACGAGCGGGGGGGGTTCGGGATCCGCAACGCGATGGACG
>JAJZLV010000144.1 GCA_021803215.1 Actinomycetes bacterium
AACCACTTCCACGCCGTCTGATAATGCACACCCTGGGACTCCGCCCACTCCCGCAACCGCACCACCACAGACTAATACAGATGTTCGCTGATAAACACTGATAGACTCGGCAGCAGCTCCGCACCCCGGCTCATGTCGTGACCGAGCGGCGAAAGCCAAGCTCGCCCGGCTGGACCGAGGCTCGGGCACCCGAGGCGGGAGGCGCCCCACCGGCTCGCCACGGCTCGATGCGCCTCCGGTTGCCCTGAGCGCTCAGGCAGCCTGGTCGATCCGAGCCCTGTACAGCTCGACCTTCTCCTTCGCCGTCGCCTTCACGGCCCTGGCGAAGATGAGGCCCGTCTTCGGGAGGTTTGTCAGAAACGACGGGCCGGCGAAGCCGCCCGCCCTCTCGTCGAAACCGCCGTGAGCCCCGTGCTCCCTCGAACTGTCGAGCGGTGAACGCAGGTTGCCCGGGCGCCGGGGGTCGATCTGCTCCGAGGTGAGCTGGGTCTCCCAGGCCCCGAGCGAGGCGTACTGGTTACCGAGGCCGGGAGCCAGGCGGCCGGCGAGGACGAGGAGCTTGTTCCAGGAGCCGACCACCTTCTCCCGCTGGCCGCCGAGGGCCGCCTGCACGATGAACTTGGCCGCGATCTCAGGCTGGTAGATAGGCGGCACCGGCTGGGGGTATCGGTCGATCGCGGACCAGTCGAACTGCGGGGTGTTGACGGCCGGCAGGTGGACCATCGCCATCTTCACCCTGCTCTTCTCGTGCAGCAGCTCCGCCCGGACCGACTCGAAATAGCCGCGGCAGGCGAAGTTGGAGGCGCAGTAGGCCGACTGGAGAGGGATGCCGATGTAGGCGAGGGCCGAGCCGACCTTCACAACCGTGCCCGAGTCCCGCGGCCTCATCCGCTTCAAGGCGGTCATCCGCCCCCAGACCTGGCCGAGGAAGGTGACCTCGACCGCCCGGGCGAAGTCCTCCGGCTCTATCTCTTCGAGCGGGGCGAAGACTGTCGTCATCGCGTCGTTCACCCAGACATCGATCGCGCCGAGCTCGAACTCGACGCGACGGGCCGCCCTCTCCACCTCATCGCAGGAGGTCACGTCGACCGCGAGCGAGAGGGCTCGCGCCCCTCGCTTCTCGACCTCCCGGGCGACAGCCCCGAGGCCGGTCTCTCCCCTGGCGAAAAGGGCGACGTCGAAACCTGCCTCTGCGAGGCGACGAGCCGGCGCCCGGCCCACTCCCCCGCTCGCTCCTGTCACCACCGCCACCCTGCGACCTGCCAACCTCGCCTCCCGGCGCGCCTTTTCGACTCCCTTGTCTGCCTCGGCGGCGGCGATCCTGCAGGCGATGCCGTTCCAGGCCCGTTTCGTCCACGCCAGGATCTCGGTCAGCTCGGCCACTGCTCTCCTCCTAGACTGGGTCAGGATTCGCCAGCTCCCTACCCCCGAGCAAGCGAGACAAACAGAAGAGGACAAGGGGCAGGCGGCCTCGCCGGGCACGACGGGCGAAGCCGCCCGAGAGACCGCCTTGGCCGGGTCCCAGTAGCCTCGGGCACAGTTCGGCTCTGGGGAGGGCCGGGAGCGCAGGAATTTTTCCTCATCCAACTACGGGGGTGGCTACGGACAACAAGCGGATGAGCCTCGACCTCACGACCGCAAGCGACGCCAGCCTGGCCATGGCTGTGGCGCGCTGGGAGGAAGAGGCCCTCGCGGAGATCTACCGCCGATATGCCGCCGGCATCCTCGGCCTGGCGAGCCGTCTCCTGCACGACGGGCGCCTGGCCGAGGAGGTCGTGCAGGAGGTCCTGGTCCGCTTCTGGCATCACCCCGAGCGCTTCGACCCAGATCGGGGCAGCCTGCGAGCCTTCCTGGCCGCCGAGACTCACGGCCGAGCCGTGGACATGATGAGGGCCGAGGCCTCGCGCCGGCGTCGCGAAGAGAACGACGCCGCCGCGGCGCCCACCGGGGCGACGATCGAGCACGAGATCATCGAGGGCGTCCTGGCCGCCCGGGTGCGTTCGGCCGTTGCCGGCCTGCCGAGCGAGGAGAAGGAGGCGGTCAAACTGGCCTACTTCGACGGCCTCACCTACCGCCAGGTGGCCGACGCCCTCACCGAGCCGGAAGGCACTGTGAAAAGCCGCATCCGCCGCGCCCTCGCCCGCCTCGAACGGGAGCTCTCCTCCGCCCAGCGCGAGGAGGAGCGGGCGTGAGCCACTGCGAGCTCGAAGAGCTGCTCGGAGCCTACGCCCTCGACGCCGTCGAGGCTCCCGAGGCCGCCCTCGTCGAGTCCCATCTGGACGAGTGCCCTCGCTGCCGGGCCGAGCTCGCCCAGCACCTCGAGATGGCAAGTCTCTTCTCCACCTCTCCCGAACGGGCCCCCTCCGAGCTGTGGCAACGGATCTCGGACGCCCTGACGGAGCCAGACCCTGAGTACGTCGGACACCCAACTATTGCTCCCCTGGTGTCGATCGGCGTCCCCCGCGACTCGCACCGGAAGGTTCGTGCGGTGTCCGGCGTGCTCGGGGTTGTTGCCGCCCTCGCCGCCGTGGCGGCGGTCGTCCTCGCCCTGCAGCTGTCGATACTGCGCCACCAGGTGAACCTGGTGCGGAGCGACCTCAAGAACAGCGCCCTCGCCCAGGCGGTCTCCGACGCCCTCGTCAACCCGCACACCGAGGCGCTCCTCTCCTCGCGTGCCCACGACGTCAGCGCCGAGGTGGTGATCACGCCCGGGGGCGAGAGCTACTGGGTGCACTCCTCTCTCCCGCCGCTCAAGCCCGGAGAGACCTACCAGCTCTGGGCCTTCGTGAACGGCCGGATCGTCTCGCTCGGCCTCGTCGGGCGAAAGCCGACCGGCTACTCCGCCTTCCGTCTCGGAAGGCACTCCTCCCGCCTCATGGTCACCGCCGAGCCGGCCGGCGGGACGGCCGCCCCGACCACGAGTCCGATCCTCGTCTCGAACCGGATCCAGTTCTAGCTAGGGAGCAAGCGCCGCCAGGGCGGCGTTCACGATTGCCTCCGGAACGAGGTCGTGCAGCTCGTAGAGCTCCCGGACCGAGCCAGACTGGCCAAAGTGGTCGACGCCGAGGGAGACGGCCCGAGTCCCGAAGATCGAACCCAAGAAGGCCATCGAGTGCGAGGCGGCGTCGTGCACTGTGACGATCGGTCCGCCCCCCGCCGGGAAGGCCTCCTCGAGCACGACCGGCATGACCGGCACCGTGAGCTCGCGAACCGAGCGCCGGATGGCGGCCTGCCAGGCCGAGTAAACGCGGTCGAGGGAGCAGAGGTCGACCACGTGGGCCGCGATCCCCTCGCTCTCGAGGATGCCGGCCGCCTCGAGCACCTCGGGCAGCACCGTGCCGGAGGCCGCCAGCGTGACCGGAGGTGCCCCGGCCGACTGCTGCTCGCCGGCATCGAGGAGCCGGTAGGCGCCGGCGAGCACCTGCCGGCGCAGCTCGCTCTCCCCGAGGCGCTGGCGGGCAGCCCCGAAAGGTGCCTGGTCGATCGGTCGAGTCGAGAGGCGGAAGTAGTACGAGCCGGTCTCCTCGCTTCCTTGCTGTTCGCCCGGGGGCGCCTTCGCGGCGCCCGCTCCGGCTGCCAGGCGGTCGAGCGCATCGCACAAGAGCCAATCGAGGGACTCGACGTAGGCCGGCTCGATGAAGGTGACGTTCGGGAGCTCGAGGCCGACCGAGGCGGTGATCGAGGACTGGTGGGCGCCGCCCTCGGGAGCCAGGCTGACCCCAGAGGGTGTCCCGGCGACGACGAAGCGGGCGCCCGAGTAGACCGAGTAGATGAAGGCGTCGAGGCCGCGCAGCACGAACGGGTCGTAGACCGTTCCCACCGGCAGCAGCATCTGGTCGGAGAGGTCCCAGGCGAGCCCCAGCTGGCCGAGGAGGAGGAAGAGGTTCATCTCGCTGATCCCGAGCTCGATGTGCTGGCCGGAGGGCCGCTCGATCCAGCGGAGCAGCCTGTCCTCGCTCCAGGCTCTCCTCTCGGCCGGGGCGAAGACGCCGAGCCGGTTGATGAAGCCGGCCAGGTTGGTCGAGGTCGCGACGTCCGGAGCCGAGGTCACGAGGTAGGGGGCGACCTCCTCGACCCGGGAGAGCTCGACCATGATCCTCCCGAAGCCCTCCTGGGTGGACATGGTCTTGGTCACGCGAAGCCCGCTCGTGGCCGGCACCCTTATGGGAATGGCCGGGTGGCGCTCGGGCAGCTGCAGGTGGGCGCCCCGCTCCTCGGCGAGGCGGCCAGCCGGGCTGTCGGGATCAAGCCGGTCCCACTCCCGTGCCCGGTCGATCCCGAGCTCGGCCGCCAGCTCTTCGAGCTGGCCGGGGCTGAGTAGGACCGAGTGGTTGCGTGGGTTGCCGGCTATCGGGAGCCCGAAGCCCTTCACCGTGTAGGCGAAGACGACGCTCGGACGCTCCGCCTCGCCGTCGCAGGCCCCAAAGGCGTCGAGCAGAGAGACCATGTCGTGTCCCCCGAGGTCGCGCACGAGGTCAACCAGCTCGTCGTCGCCGTAGCGCTTGCAGAAGGAGACGACCGGCCTTGCGGCGCCGTCCAAGAAGAGCTTCCTCGCCTGCTCGGCTGGCAGGCCGAAGAGGGCCTGGTACTGCTCGTTGCTCATCTGATCCATGTGGCGCCGCAGCAGCTCGCCCCCCTTCTCAAAGAAGGCGGCCTCGAGGCGGTGGCCGTACTTGAGCTCGACCACGTGCCAGCCGTGCGCTTCGAACTGGGCGGCCCACTGGCGCAGGCGGACCTCCGGGATCACCCGATCGAGCGACTGGCGATTGAAGTCGACCAGCCACATGACAGAGCCGAGGCCGCGGGTGGCCGGATCGGCGACCGCCTCCCAGACGTTCCCCTCGTCGAGCTCGGCATCACCGAGGATCGAGATGAAACGGTTGGCCGGCCGGGCTCCGAAGTGCTGGTCGACGTAGCGCCGGGTGGCGGCCGCGAAGAGCGGTGCCACGGCCCCGAGACCGACCGAGCCGGTCGAGAAGTCGACCCGGTCGGGGTCCTTGGTCCTGCTCGGGTAGGCCTGCAGCCCGCCCTTGGAGCGCAGCGTGGTGAGGTAGGAGGCGTCGAGCCCTCCGAGCAGGTAGTTGATGGCGTGCAGCACCGGAGAGGCGTGCGGCTTGACCGAGACCCGGTCGTCGGCGTCGAGGTGGGAGAAGTAGAGCGCCGTCATGGCGCTCACGAGGGAGGCGCTCGAGGCCTGGTGGCCCCCCACCTTCACGCCGTCGTCGCTCTTGCGGTCATGGTTGGCGGCATCGACGATACGGGTCGAGAGCCAGAGCACCCGCCGCTCGATCTCGGCCAGCGCCTCGAGATCGGCCCGCTCGCTCAACCCTTCACCTTCCTTGCTCCTCCCTCTTCGTCGCCTGCGATCACAGTCTCCACCATCTCGGCGGGGAAGAGGCCGTGCTCGACCACGCCCGGCTGGGCGTCGAGCCGGCCGGCGAGCTCGGCCAGGCCGCGGATCTCGCCGTACCAGTCGGCGATCACTCCACCGTCGGGGCTCGGCGGGCCCGGGCGCAGCCTCACCTCCCCGAGCTGGCGGAGCGTCGAGGCGAGGCCGAAGGAGAGGAGCTCGAGAGGCACCGGAGGGGTGATCTCTCCGACGAGCTTGTCGGCGGAGACGATCACGACGAAGTGCTCGGCCGCCGCCGCCACGATCTTCTCCCTCGTGTGGGCGCCCCCGCCGCCTTTTACGAGCCAGCCCGCCGGGTCGACCTGGTCGGCCCCGTCGATGGCTAGGTCGAGGCGCTCGAGCTCGGCGAAAGCTCGGACGTCGAGGCCGAGGGATCGGGCCTGCTTCTCTGTGGCGGGTGAGGTGGCGACGCAGACGATGTCGAGGGACCTGGCCGCCAGGGCCGGCAGCAGGAAGGCGACCGTCGTGCCAGTGCCGAGGCCGACGCGCATGCCGTCCTCGACGAGGAGAGAGGCCTGCTCGGCGGCCGCCCTCTTGGCCCGCTCGTGTCCCACCGCACCATCGTGCCTTACCGCTGGCAAGGCCGCAGAACCGCCAGCGCCTCGGGCAGCTCACGCGAGTGGAGCACCCTGAGGCGCCTGGTCGTTCTGGTGAGAGCGACATAGAGCGCCCGGAGCCCCTGGGAGTGCTCGGCCAGAATGGCGGCGGGCTCGACGAGCACGACCGAGTCGAACTCGAGCCCACGGGCGGCGTCGAGGCCGAGCACGGCCAGGGGCGCTTCGAGGAGGCGCCGCGCCTCAAAGGAGCTGAGCTCCTCATGGGCTCCGGCCGCCGGAGCCTCGAGGCGGCTGGCCAGCTCGTCGAGCAGGCTGAGCGGGGCGATGATGGCCGCCTTGCCCGGCGCGACCACCTCCGTCTCGACCAGGGCGGCCTTCACTACCTCGTCCAAGAGCTGGCTGGCGGGGTGCCTGCTGGCGAGCGGCGGCTGGCCGCTCTCGCGCACGGCGCTCGGCGGGGTGAGCCCGGGGGCGGCGGCCGCCAGCACCTCGGCCGCGAGGGCCATCACCTCGGCCGGCGTCCGGTAGTTGACCGAGAGCACCTCGGTCCTGATGCCCGAGCGGGTCCTCAGCTCGGAGAGTGCTTCCTGCCAGCTGCCTGGGGCGCCGGCGCCGCTTGCCTGCCCGAGGTCGCCGACGACCGTGAAGGAGCCGGCCGGGCAGCGCCGCGAGAGGGCCCGCCATTGCATCGGCGTGACCTGCTGGGCTTCGTCGACGAGGACGTGGCCGTATATCCTGGCTCCCTTGCTGGCGGGAGGACCACCGGCCACCCTCTCCGACGAGCCGAGCTGGCCGGCGAGTCGCGCCAGGCTCGAGGAGTCCATCCCCCCTTGCACCTGGTCGTCTCGCCAGCGGCGGCCGCAGCGCTCGCAGCGCCAAGGCCTCTCTCCCCCACCGAGGTCGAGCTGGGCTCCGCAGGCCGGGCAGTCCGGCAGGTAGTCGACCAGCGCCCGGTCGAGCATCCAGGAGTCGGCCTCCTCCGAGGCGTCACCCCTCGAGCGGCCCCGACGCGGGCGCCGCGTCGGCCCGAGGAGGGCGGCCGCCTCATCGAGGAGCGAGATGTCGCTCTCGGTCCAGGCGACCTGATCGAGAGACCTGCTCCTCGCACGCTCGAGCAGGGAGAGCTCGGTTGAGCTGAACGCTCCCCGGCCGGCCTCTCTCAGCAGGGCCGGAGCGCCGAAGAGGTCGTGCAGCAGCTCTTCGGGGCTGAGGAGGGGCCACATGCGCGAAAGGGCCGCCCGGCCGGCGGGGTTGTGGCGGAGCTCGCGGGCAATGCCGGCGGCCGCCTGCTCCACCTCTTGCTTGGAGAGGGCGTGGCGCTGGCCGAGGCGGACGGACTTCTCCTCTTGTTGTCGCCAGGAGCGAAGAAGGCTCCTGGCGAGCTGGCGCTCTACATAGCCCCGGCGGGCGTTGTGCGTGCCGGCGCGACCCCGGGCGGCCTCCACGATCCGGCGGGTCTCTCCGGCCGGGACGACCAGCTCGTGGCGGCCGTAGCTCAGAACCAGAGCCTGGCGCAGCGGGCGCTCTCTCGTGGCGACGGCGTTCGCGACGAGCTCGGCCATCCGGGCCTCGCCCTTCAGCTCGGCCAGCCGCCGGGGCTCGCTCCCGCCCGGCTTGGCCCGTCCGGCGTACAGCTCAGCCGGCGTGGCGAGGGCGACTGCGTGCTCGCCGAGCGAGGGAAGGACCTGCTCGATGTAGCGGAGGAAGACGTTGTTCGGCCCGACCAGCAGCACGCCGTCGCGCGAGAGCCGCTGGCGGTGCGTGAAGAGCAGGTAGGCGGCCCGGTGGAGGGCGACCGCAGTCTTGCCGGTGCCGGGGCCGCCTTGCACCACCAGGACGCCGGCGAGCTCGGAGCGGATGACGGCGTCCTGCTCACCCTGGATGGTCGAGACGATGTCGTGCATGCGACCGGTGCGGGCCTGCTCGAGGCTGGCGAGAAGAGCCCCTTCGCCCATGAGCACGAGACCGTCCTCGCTTTCGGCCCGGTCGAGCAGCTCGTCGTCTATGCCGGTGATCCGGCGACTTTGGAACATGTAGTGGCGGCGTCGCCGCACCCCGAGCGGCTCGGCCGGCGTCGCCCGGTAGAAGGGCTCGGCCACGGGCGCCCGCCAGTCGACCACGAGCTGGTCGCCGTTCTCGTCGGAGACCCCGATGCGCCCGATGTAGGCCCGCAGGCCGTCGCTGAAGTCGAGGCGGCCGAAGGCCACCGGGGCGTCGCCGATGTTGAGCTGAGCGAGGCGGCGGCCCGAGAGCTCGACCCTGATGTCGCGCTCGACCCGGTTGGCGAAGGTGCCGCCGGCACCCTGGCCGACCACCTCTGCCGAGAGAGCTCGCGCCGCCTCTCGCATGGCCTCGAGGCGCTCGTGCGCCCGATCTAGATAGGCCTGCTCCGCTTCGACCTCTGGGTGGACCAAATTTCCTCGCCTTGTCCCTCCGCCGCCTGAGCCCGCCTTCCGCGGGCCAGCCACAGGCTGCGAGAAGTGGGGCTCAAGGCTACCGGGAGGAGAAAGCCGCCTCGTCCGAGCTCTCCGGCGCCCGCTCTGAGCTGTCCAGTCTCAGCCGGGATCGGCCTCGTGACCCGGCGGTGTGAGCCCGAAGTAGGCGTCCATCGGGGAGATCTCGCCAGCCACCACCTGGTGGATCACCCGGCAGATGGGAAGATCGAGACCATGGCGCTCGGCGAGGTCCAGCACCAGGCCGGCGGTCCGCACGCCCTCGGCCACCATGGGCAGCTGGCGCTCTATCTCCTCCAGGCGTCGCCCCCGCCCGAGCTGCTCGCCGACGAAGCGGTTGCGCGAGTGCGGGCTCATGCAGGTGGCGACGAGATCACCCATCCCGGCCAACCCTGCGAAGGTCGCCTGCTCGGCTCCCATGGCGACCCCGAGCCTGGTCAGCTCGGCGAGACCCCGCGCCATGACCGCCGCCCTCGTGTTGTCGCCGACACCGAGGCCCTCCCCGATCCCGGCTGCGATGGCGACGACGTTCTTGAGCGCCCCGCCTATCTCGCATCCGACCACGTCGTGGTTGAGGTAGACCCGGAAGAGGCCACTTCTCACCACCTTCTGGATCTCGCCCGCCCGCTCGAGGTCCTCGGCCGCCACGACGGCCGCCGCCGCCTTCCCCTCCAGGATCTCCCGGGCGATGTTCGGCCCGGTGAGAGCGGCGGCCGTGTGACCGGGCAGCACCGCCCGGATCACCTCTGTCATGCGGAGCCAGCTGTGCTGCTCGAGCCCCTTGGCCAGGCTGACGACGGGGATCCAGGGCCTCAGGTGGGCGCTCGCCTGCTCGAGCACCTCCCGAAAGCCCTGCACCGGCACCGCCACGAAGACGATGTCGGCCTGGCTCACCGCCTCTCTCAGATCGGAGGTGGCGCCGAGGCGGGCATCCAGCCGGAGCCCCTTCAGATAGAGCTCGTTTCTCTGCCGAGCCCGCACCTCGGCCGCGATCTCGGGCCGTCGAGCCCAGCGGAGAGTCGGATGGCGGGCCGCGAGCAAAGAGGCGAGGGTCGTGCCCCACGAGCCGGCACCGAGGACCGTGACTCTCGTGCCTAGCCCGCCGAGGGCGACCACGAGGTGGGCCGGCGCGCGGCGAAGGCGGCCCTCCCCTCCCTCGCCTCCTCGGAGGCGAAGAGGCTCGCCGAGAGACGAGCGGTCTCCTCGAAGCCGGCCGCTCGCTCGAGGCGGGGGACGGTGTAGACGAGTCTCTTGGCCGCCGAGAGGGCCCCGGGGGCTCCCTCGAGGAGGGCGGCCACCACCTTCTCGACCTCCTCGTCGAGGCTGGCGGGCGGAACGACCCGGTTGACCAGTCCGACGGCGGCCGCCCGCTCGGCGGTCATCTGCTCTCCGGTGAGGAAGAGCTCGAGGGCGTCGCCGGCTCGCATCTTCGGGAGGCAGACCACTGAGATGATGGCAGGCGCCACCCCGATGCGCACCTCGCTGAAGCCGAAGCGGGCCCCGCCCGAGACGACCGAGATGTCGCAGGCAGCCGCCAGACCTATCCCTCCTCCCATGCAGTGGCCGTCTATGCGGCCGACCACCGGCCTTTCGTGCTCGACGATGAGCGAGAGGAGCTCGGGCAGGCCGTGGCGGGGCCTGTCGCCCCCGCCCTTCAGGTCGGCCCCGGCGCAGAAGACGGGACCGGAGTTGGTGAGCACCACCACCCGGCAGGCCGGCTCGGCCGCCGCCCGCTCGAGATCGTCGCCGAGGGAGTCCATCAGCTCGGTGCTGAGGGCGTTCCTCTTCTCGGGGCGATCGAGGGTGATTGTGGCGACGCCCCGCTCGAGCTCGAAGCGGGTCGCAGGAGAGCTCATATCGTTCCCTTCTCTCTTTCGGGCCTGCCGGTCTCCCTCTCGAGCAGGCCGGTCTCCCTCTCGAGCAGTTGGGCCGGGACGGGGACGACCTTGGCTCGCAGGTACTCCCCGAGCCCCTTTGCCTGCCCGTCTATCCGGCTCGAGGCGGCCACCCCCTCGCCGAGCAGGCCGACTACTACGAAGTTGAGCGCCCAGATGTTCGCGAGCTCGTAACGCCTCACCTCGAGCGGGCGGGTCTCGGGAAGGAGCTCTTTCAGCTTGTCGGTCGTGAGGAAGTGGGCGAGAAAGCCGTAACCCTCCTCGCTTAGGGCCCAGACCCCGAGGTTGGCATCACCTCCCTTGTCGCCCGAGCGAGCGCCCACGAGGAGCCCGAGGGGGGCTTCGACGAGCTCGCCCCGGGGAGGTGGGGGCAGGCAGGCGCGGCTCCGCTCGACCGGCTCCCCGGCGCGCGGCACCGGTTGGGCGACGGGCGTCACCGCCGGGCCGATGTGAACCTGCGGGGTGATCAGCTCCGTCGGCAGCGAGCTCGGCCAGTAGACCCCGTAGGCCTGGGTCTGACTACCGCCTCCGAACAGCCCCGGGTAGCTCGCGAGCGCCAGCTCGGTCACCTTGGCGGCGAAGGCCCGGCCCACCTTCTCGGGGTTCTCGTCTCTCACCGTGATACGGAGCGACGAGAGAGCCAAGGCATTGTCCGCCGGGTCACTCCGGCCGCTCTCTACCAGCTCGACCTCCACTTGCGAGAAGGACTGCTTGCCGCCCGGGATCGACGCCCAGAGCGCCCGCTCGAACAGGGCGGCCTTTCCGGCCGGGTCGAGCCCGGTCAGCATCATCGTGAGGGTGGTGCGATACCCGCCCAGATAGTTCATCGCGACCTTGAGCCTCCCAGAGGGAGCCTCTCCCCTCACGCCGGAGATGCCGACCCGGTCCGGGCCGAGCTGGGTGAGCTCGATCGTGTCGAAGCGAGCGACTACGTCAGGGTTGGCATAGGCGGGAGAGCCGATCTCGTAGAGGAGCTGGGCGGTCACCGTGCCGACCGAGACCAACCCGCCCTGCCCCTCGTGCTTGGTGATAACCGAAGAGCCGTCGGCTTCCACCTCGGCTATGGGAAAGCCGATGTGCTCGGCGCCCGGCACCTCCTCGAAAAAGGCGTAGTTGCCGCCGGTCGCTTGGGCGCCGCACTCGATGACGTGGCCGGCCACGACGGCGCCGGCCAGCTGGTCGAGGTCGTTGGCGCCCCAGCCGTGGTGCCAGGCGGCCGGACCGAGGGCAAGGGCGGCGTCGGTCACCCGCCCGGTGACGACGATGTCCGCCCCCTCCTCGAGCGCCCTGGCTATCGGGAAGCCACCGAGGTAGGCGTTGGCGCTCAGCACCTGGCGCGACCCGAGCGGCTCGCCCGTCTCGAAGTGGGCGAAGCCCCCGCTCGGACCCGAGAGCTCCTCGAGGCGCTCCATCAAGTCGTCGCCGCTGACGTAGGCGATCACCGGCGAGAGGCCGAGGCGGGAGGCCAGCCCGTCGAGCTCCTCGGCGAGGCGAGCCGGCGCCAGGCCGCCGGCATTGGAGACCACCTTGATCCCCCGCTCGAGACAGGGGCCCATCACCTCTTCCATCTGGCGGAGGAAGCTCTTCGCGTAGCCGCTGCGCGGGTCGGCCATCTTGTTCTTGGCGAGGATGAGCATGGTGAGCTCGGCGAGGAAGTCACCCGTCAAGACGTCGATCGGCCCGCCGTCCACCATCTCTTGGGCCGCCGCGAGGCGATCGCCGTAAAAACCGCTGCAGTTGGCGATGCGGAGGCCGGTCACTCAGGCCTCGCCCACCGGTCTGACCTCGACCAACAGATCGCCGGCGCTCACCTGAGAGCCCTCGGAGACGAAGACCTCCTCGATCAGCCCGTCGGAGGGGGCCGTGATGCGATGCTCCATCTTCATCGCCTCGACGACCGCCAGGAGCTGGCCGGCGCTGACCACCTCTCCTCGCCCGACGTGGAGCGAGAGGACCGTGCCGGGCATCGGAGCGACCAGGTCGCCCGCCTTGCCTTGCCGGGCCGAGTCGGTGAAGCGCCCCAGCTCGGTGAGCTCCACGGTCCGAGCGCCCCCGATGCGGACGAGCACCTGCTGGCCGGCCCTCTCGACGAGCACGGGCCGGCGGATGCCGTCCATCTCGAGCGCCGGCGCGCTCGGGGAGCCGCGCAGGCGGCGCACATGGAAGCTCTGGCGGCTCTCGCCCTGCGGGCCGAGGACCTCGAGCCGGTAGGCGCCGTCCCGCTCCCGCCGGTACTCGACAAGGAGCTCGCCGTCGGGCGAGCGAAAACGCCGCCTTTCGGGCGCGGTGTGGCTGATGCGAAAGCCGCTCGGAAGGCTCGCGAGCACACCGGTCTCTCCCCTCTTGCGCTCCTCGGCCATGAGAGCGGCCACTGCGGCCGCCTGCTCGACAAGGCCCTTCTCGTGTTCGGCCCTCGCCGCCGGATGGCGCTCTTCTATGAAGGCCGTCGTCGTGTCGCCCGCGAGGAAGGCCTCATCTCGCAGCACCGAGACGAGGAAGTCCCGGTTCGTGACCAGGCCGGCGAGGAGCGTCTCCTCGAGGCCGCGGGCAAGCAGGCAGGCGGCCTCCCGGCGGCTCTCGCCCCGGGCGATCACCTTGGCGAGCAGCGGGTCGAACTCCGGGCCGATGACGCTTGCCTGCTCGATGCCGGACTCGTAACGAAGGCCCGAGAGCTCTACCGGCCGCCAGATGGACACCGCTCCGGTGACCGGGAGGAAACCGTTGGCGGCGTCCTCAGCGTAGAGGCGGGCCTCGATGGCGTGACCGGAGAGGCTCAGGTCCCCCTGCGAGAACGAGAGGGCCTCGCCGCTGGCTACGAGCAGCTGCTCTCGGACGAGGTCGAGTCCGGTCACCTCCTCTGTCACCGGGTGCTCGACCTGGATCCTCGTGTTCACCTCGAGGAAGTAGAAGTGCCCGGCGTCGTCGAGCAGGAACTCGACGGTCCCGGCGTTCTCGTAGCCGAGTGCCCGGGCCGCCCTGAGGGCCGCCTCGCCCAGCTCCTGGCGCAGCTCCGGAGAGACCGCCGGCGAAGGCGCCTCCTCGATCACCTTTTGGTGGCGGCGCTGGATGGAGCACTCCCGCTCGAAGCAGTGGACGAGGTTGCCCCGGCTGTCCCCGAAGATCTGCACCTCGACGTGGCGGGCCCGCGCCAGGTAAGGCTCGAGAAAGACTCGGTCGTCGCCGAAGGCAGCGGCCGCCTCGCGGCGGGCGGAGGCCACCGCCTCTTCAAGGCCGGCTCTCTCGCGGACGAGCCGCATCCCCTTCCCACCGCCACCGGATGGCGCCTTCACCATGAGAGGGAGCTCGAGGCCCGAGAGGTCCTCGGAGGCCTCTCTCGAGCTGAGCACCGGCACGCCGGCCTCCCTCATCCGGCGGCCGGCCACCAGCTTGTCGCCGAGGGCAGCGATGGCCTCGGGCGAGGGCCCGACGAAGACGAGCCCGGCGGCGCCGACCGCCCGGGCGAAGGCGGCGTTCTCGGCCAGGAAGCCGTAACCGGGATGGACGGCGTCGCAACCGGTCCGCCGGGCCGCCTCGAGGAGCCCTGCGACGTCGAGATAGCTCTCTGTGGCGCTCCGTCCGCCGAGGGCGACCGCCGCATCGGCCTCGGCCACGAACGGGGCCTCGGCGTCGCCTGTCGAGTAGACGGCGACGGCCTCGATCCCGAGCCCGCGGGCCGCCCGGATGACTCGGCGGGCGATCTCGCCCCGGTTGGCAACGAGGAGGCGCCTCACAGCCGGAAGACCCCGAAGCCGTCGGCGCCTCTCACCTCGTTCGAGTGGCAGGCCGAGAGCGCCATCCCGATCACGTGGCGGGTGTCGCGGGGATCGATCACCCCGTCGTCGCTCACCCGCCCGGTGGCATAAAGGGCGAGCGACTGGCGCTCGGCCAGGTCCTCGACGAAGCGGCTCCGCAGCTGCTCTGCCTCCTCGTCCAGCTCTTCCCCCCGCCGGGCCGCCCGGGCCCGCCGGACGATCGACATGACGCCGGCCATCTGCCGGGGTCCCATGACGGCGATCTTGGCGCTCGGCCAGAGGAAGACGAAGCGGGTGTCGAACGCCCGCCCGCCCATGCCGTAGTTGCCCGCCCCGTAGCTAGCCCCGAGGATCACGGTCACATGGGGCACCGTCGAGTTGGAGAGGGCGTTGATCATCTGGCTGCCGTGCTTCACGATCCCGCCCCGTTCGTAGTCCCGCCCCACCATGTAGCCGGTGATGTTCTGCAGAAAGCAGAGCGGCGTGCTGATCTGGTTGCAGAGCTGTATGAACTGGGCCGCCTTCTGCGACGAATCGGAGAAGAGCACCCCGTTGTTGCCGAGGACCCCGACGGGAAAGCCGTGAATCGAGGCGAAGCCGCAGACGAGCGTCTCGCCGAAGCTCGCCTTGAACTCCTCGAAGCGACTCCCGTCCACCACCCGGGCGATCACCTCCCGAACGTCGAAGAAGGAGCGGAGGTCGGGCGAGACCAACCCGAGCAGCTCCTCCTCGTCGTAGAGCGGGTCGTCGGCCGGCTCGCTCGGTCCAGGTCCGCGCTTTTGCCAGTGCAGGTGGCCTACGACCTCGCGGGCGAGGCGGATGCCGTCCCGCTCGTCGACCGCCAGGTAGTCGGCGAGGCCGCTCACCCGGGCGTGCATCTCGGCACCCCCGAGCTCCTCGTCGTCTGAGTCCTCGCCGGTCGCCATCTTCACGAGCGGCGGGCCGCCCAAGAAGACCTTCGCCCCCTTGTCTACGAAGATGTTGTAGTCCGAGAGGCCCGGCTGGTAGGCGCCGCCGGCCGTCGACGAGCCGAAGACCACCGAGATGGTCGGGACGCCGGCCGCCGATAGCTGGGTGATCTGGCGAAAGATCGAGCCGGTCTCGGCGAAGTGACCCATGTTCCGCCGCAGCTCCTCGGCCGGGTCGACGCCCCGGCCGCCGCCCCCTCGCAGGTCGCCCCCGGCCGACTCGACGAATTGGACGTAGGGGAGCCGGTTCTGGCGGGCCACCTCGAGACCCCGCTCGATCTTCTTGTACGAGACAGCCGTCATCGCCCCGCCGAGCACCGTTGGGTCGTTCCCGAGGATCACGCACTCGGTCTCCTCGACCACGCCTATGCCGAGAAGAAGCCCGCCGCCGAGCGCATAGTTAGTCTCGGCACCCGCCAGGGCCGAGAGCTCGAGGAAGGGCGAGTCGTGGTCCAACAAGAGCGCCAGCCGCTCTCGTATCGGCAGCTTTCCCCGCGAGACGTGGCGGGCGGTCGCCTCCGCCCCGCCCCCGGCGGCGGCCTCGGCGAGGAGCCGGTCGAGCTCGGCGAGCTTTTGCCGCATGGCGGCGGCGTTGGCCGCGAACTCTGCCGAGCCGGTGTCGAGGGAGCTTCTCAACACAGCCATCTGGGCATCTCCTCGATGCCGCCCGGTCCCATCACTGCCCAGGCATCCCGAGGCCAGGGCGCCTCCCGGGCCCGGCCGGCCCGGCGAAGGCCTGCGCGACCGAGAGCCACTCGGCGGCCGACTCGCCGTCGGCCACGACGTCGGTGTCATCGGGGTGGCGCCGCTGGGTGAAGACGAGGGCGACGCCGAGAGCGCTCCCGTGGATCGACTGAGCTGCCTCTTCCGCTCCGAAGGCCCATGTCGAGCCGGAGGGCGCCACGGCCTCCAGGCGCACGGCTGTCTCGGGCGGCTCGAGGCCGTGCACCCGGTAGGCGTAGCGCCGGGCCGCGAAGCCCAGGTGGCAGATGTGACGGAGGCGCTCGCTCACGGCCGGTGGCCGCCCGAGGGCGTCTCGCACGTCTTGGCCGTGTGCCCAGGTTTCCATCAGCCGGGCCGTCGCGAAGCTGGTGAGGGCCATCTCCGGGCCGTACCAGGGGACCCGTGCGCCCGGGTCGGCGGCCGCCAGGGCGTCGAGCAGCTCCCGGCGGCCCCTTCGCCAGTCGGCAAGGAGGCGGTCGGGAGCGACCGACCGTCCGAGGGCGAGGTCGGCGCTCGGCTCGAGCTCGCCGACAAAGAGCGCCCGCTTGTGCTCGGCGAAGGCGGCCGGGTCCAAGAGGGCGAGCGAGGCCGTGGCGTCGAAATAGGCGAGATGGCTCAGCTGATCGGCCACGGTCCAACCCTCGGCAGGTGTCAATAGTGCGAAAGAGCTGACCGGCAGACCAGCGACCTCGGCGTCGAGCGCCGCGTGCTCGGCCAGCAGATCCGCCAAAAGACCGTCGAGCTTGCCCATGAGAACGTCCTCGTCTCGAGCCGGCGGACCGGCCTCTTGCCATGATCCTGTCGCAGACCCGCCTGCAACGCCACCAGCCTGCCGTAGCCCGGCCTGCGAGAGCCTGCTCTGGGCATGAGGCTATCTATCGGCGGGATGGGGCCCGTGGCTTCCAGCCGGAGCAGCTGGCCGAGCGGCCAGCTCGCTCTGCTGAGCCGCCTAGCGTTTCGAACAGGAGGTGTTGATGCCCCGACGACCCGAGACGGACGGCCCATCCGGTCGGTCGAGCGAGCGCGCCGGCCGGCGGCTCCTGCGGGCGAGCTGAAGGTGCAACTGCCCGTCAGGCCGCCCGTGGCTCGGATGCTCGCCACAGCGGCGAGGGCGCTCCCGACCGGCCGAGGGCTCGTCTACGAGCCGAAATGGGACGGGTTTCGCTGCATCGTCTTCAAGGACAGCGCCGAGATCGAGCTCGGGAGCCGCCACGGGCGCCCGCTCACCCGCTACTTCCCAGAGCTCGTCTCCGAGCTGGCCGACCGGCTACCGGGCCGCTGCGTGATCGACGGCGAGATCGTCATCGCCGGACCGGGCGGGCTCGACTTCGACGCCCTTTTGCAGCGGATCCACCCGGCCGAGTCCCGGGTTCGCAAGCTCGCCTCGGAGACGCCGGCATCTTTCGTCGCATTCGACCTCTGGGCGGTCGAGGAGGAGGACCTGAGAGGGGCGCCCTTCTCCGCCCACCGGGAGCGGCTGGAGCAGCTCCTTAGCTCTGTCGGGCCACCCGTCCACCTCACGCCCGCCCCACTGACCCGGCGAAGGCGGCCAACTGGTTCGAGCGCTTCGAGGGTGCCGGGCTCGACGGCGTGGTCGTGAAGTCATCCGAGATGGAGTACCTCGAGGACAAAAGGGCCATGCTGAAGGTGAAGCACGAACGGACGGCCGACTGCGTTGTGGGCGGCTTTCGCTGGCACAAGAGCGGCCGGCCCCTGGTGGGATCGCTCCTGCTCGGCCTCTACGACTCCTCCGGCCGGCTTCACCACGTCGGCGTCACCTCGTCGTTCACAGATGCTACGCGGCTGGCGCTCGCAGGTCAGCTGGAGGCCTACCGGACAACGAGCTTCGAGGGCCATCCCTGGGCGGCAACCGGCCAGGGCGACGGCCCGCGGCGCCCGGGCGCCCAGAGTCGCTGGAACGCCGGGAGCGATCTGTCCTTCGAGCCGCTGCGCCCCGAGCTCGTCTGCGAGGTGGCCTACGACCACCTGCAAAAGGAGCGATTCCGCCACGCCACGACCTTCCGGCGCTGGCGGCCAGACAGAGTGCCCGAGAGCTGTCGTTACGACCAGCTCGCAAGCGCCGTCCCGGCCGAGCTGGCCGAGCTCTTCGGCTCGGCCGGCTGAGCCCTAGCTCGGCTGGTGCTCGCTCACCAGCCCGGGCCTGGCGGCCGGCTCTCTCCGCGCGACGACGCCTTTGGTCGTCCGGTGCTCGACGTAAAAGGCCAGTCCCGGGACGAATCCGGCACAGACGAGCCCGACGACCTGGCCGATCCGGAGCCGAGCATGTCGGGCGAGAGCCGCCACCGAGAGCAGGTAGATGATGTAGAGGACTCCGTGCAGCGGGGCGACGACGTTGGCCATGGCCGGGCTGTTCCCGACGTACTGGAGCGGGATCGCCACCACGCAGAGCAGGAGCAGCATCGCTCCGACCACCCATGCCATGAGGCGGTAGCGAGCGAGGGCGCCGGCTAGGCCGCTCGAAGAGAGGTCAGAGAGCGTCATCAGCTGGACTCCTTTGTGACCTTGGGCGGGTGGGCATCGGCCGAGTGGAGGGAGGCGAGGTAGCGGTTGTAGGCCGCCAGCTGCGGGTCCTCCTCGTCGTAGGGGTCGAAATCGAGCGACTCGAGCTCTGTTTCCACGACGGCCTTCGCCCTGGCGCTCGTCTTGGCGATCAGGCGCCGCTGGCGGTCCCCGTCGTCCTCGTGGAGGAGCTTCCACCACATGTAGCAGGCGTAGAGGCCGAAAAACGGCCACTCGAAGGTGTAGACCCAAGAGAGGCCGTTGCCGCCGAGAGCCCGGCTGAGCTGCCACCGTCCGAGGAGGGCGCAAGCCGCCACCACCACGAGCAAGGTGGCGTGCAGGCCGAGAGCTCGACCCGATAACCACCTGGCGCGCACCTGCCCAAGGTTACAGGCGAGCTTGTTCGGCCTCGACTCGCCCTGCATTGCTCCTTGCGCCGCGCCGTTGCCTACGCTTGCCGGCAGATGTCGACCCCGCCCGTGAGACCCCCGAGGGGGGATGCCCCGCCCGCAGCCAGCCATCCGGGCGACCCGACCGGCCGTCGGGGCGCCCGGCCGGAATGGCGCCAGCCGACCCAGGGCGAGCACAGGGCGCAGATGTCGGCCGCGGTCCTAGTAGCCATCGCCCTCCAGCTCGTGATCCCCTCCCACCTGGCCTTTCAGCCGGAGTGGCTCCTACCCGGCCTCGAGGGCGCCATCCTCGTCACGCTCGTCATCGTCGACCCCGGCCGTCTCGTCCGGCGTTCGACCGTGGTGCGGGTGGTGACCCTGGTCCTCGTCGCGGCGATCTCGGTCGGTAACGCCGGCTCTCTCATCCTCCTCATCCACAGCCTCCTCGCCGGCCACACCGGGCAGAGGCCCGGCCCCCTCCTCGCCACCGGGGCCGCCATCTGGGGGACCAACGTCATCGCCTTCTCCTTTTGGTACTGGGAGTTCGATCGAGACGGCCCGGCCAGCCGGGCGAACGGGCTCCGGCCTCACCCGGACCTGATGTTCCCCCAGCAGGCTCAGCCCGACCTGGCAGACGACGACTGGGAGCCGCAGTACTTCGACTACCTCTACACCTCGTTCACCAACGCGACGGCCTTCTCGCCCACCGACGTCATGCCGCTGTCGCGCTGGGCCAAGCTCGCCTTCCTCTTCCAGTCCTCCATCTCTCTCATCACCGGTGCCCTGGTGATCGCCCGGGTCACCAACATCTTCCGCTAGCTGCGCCTCCAGAGGTCTCACGACCAGGCCAGGCGAGCCGGCGCCCGGCCAGTTGAGCATGGGGAGCCGACCGAGCCGGCTCGCCCTGAGCAAGTGGGCGCCGAGAGGGCGGGCACCCTCCGAGCGGTGCCGCCGGGCCCGGCACCCTGGAGCGCCGCCAGCTCTTGGCGCCGCTTCAAAGCCATCCGCTCAGCTGAAGACAACCTCGGGCTTGCCTGCCTGCGCCGGCTCGAGGCGAAGCGCCCGAGCCTTCGGCAAGGATCGCCACTCGAGCGAGCCGGAGCTGGCCGACTGTCCCGGCGGCCGGTCCCCACCTCGCCGGAGCGCCGGCGCCCAGCTCGTCTCGAGCCGGCGCCCGGCCTAGCGACGCTGGTCGTAGGTCGCTACGAGGTGGCGGGCCGCTCGCGCCTCGTCGACCCGGCGGACCGGTGTCGTGCGGGGGGCCGCCCGGGCGCTTGAGGCATCGCCCTCCTGCCTCGCCTCCCGGGCGATGAGCTCGAGGGCCTGCCCGAGCGCCGCCAGCGTCTGGGGGCTCTCCGTCTCGGTCGGCTCGATCATGAGGGCCTCTTTCACGATGAGCGGGAAGTAGACCGTCGGCGCGTGGAAGCCGAGCTCCAAGAGGCGCTTGGCGACGTCGAGAGCCCTGAGGCCGGTCTCATCGGCGAGGCTCTTGGCCGAGACGACGCACTCGTGCATGACCGTGCGGTCGTAGGCGATGTCGTATGAGCCGCGGAGGCGCTCTTTCAACCAGTTGGCGTTGAGGACGGCTATCTCCGCGACCTCGCGCAGCCCATCGGCTCCGTGCAGGCGGAGATAGGTCCAGGCCCGCAGCAGGACGAGGGCGTTCCCGTGCCAGGAGTGGAGCCGCCCGATGGAGCGGCTCGGCCGCTCCCAGGAGAAGGTCCCGTCGGCCAGCCGGACCGGGCGGGGCCCCGGCAAAAGCTCGGCCAACCGCTCGCTCACCGCCACCGGGCCGGCCCCCGGCCCCCCGCCACCATGCGGGGTGGCGAAGGTCTTGTGCAAGTTGAGGTGGACGATGTCAAAGCCCATGTCGCCGGGGCGGACCACACCCAAGATGGCGTTCAGGTTGGCCCCGTCGTAGTAGAGGAGCCCGCCCACCTGGTGCACGGCGGCCGCGATCTCGACGATCTCCTCCTCGAAGAGCCCGAGGGTGTTCGGATTGGTGAGCATGATGCCCGCCACGTCGGTGTCGAGGACCGCCCGGAGCGCCTCGAGGTCGACGCCTCCTCTCTCGTTCGTGCCGACCGTCGTCACCTCGTAGCCCCCGAGGGTCACAGAGGCGGGATTGGTGCCGTGCGCCGAGTCGGGGATGATGACCCGGTGGCGCTCCTCGCCGGCGGCCTCGTGGTAGCGCCGCATGAGCAAAAGGCCGGTCAGCTCGCCGGCCGCACCGGCCGCCGGCTGCAGCGTGGCGGCCGCCATGCCGGTGATCTCGCAGAGCATCTCCTCCAGCTCGACCAGCACCTCGAGCCAGCCCTGGGTGCAAGAGGGAGGGGCAGCCGGGTGGACGGCGGCGAAGTGGCGGGCGGCGGCCGCCTCGTCGCAGACCTTCGGGTTGTACTTCATGGTGCACGACCCGAGCGGGTAGGCCCCGAGATCGACCGAGTACTGGCGGTGGGAGAGGCGGGTGAAGTGCCCGACGAGGTCTCGCTCTGAGACCTCCGGCAGCGCCACGGGGCTCTCGGCCAAGAGCTCGGGCGGCACCAGCTCTTCTGGTCCCCACTCGGGGAGGTCGCTCGTCCGGAAGCTGGCAGAGCGTCGGCCGGTCATCGAGAGGTCGAAAAGGGTCGGCTCGGGCTCATGGCCCATGAGAGGTGCGCTCAGGGCCCGCCCTCCCGCGGCCGGCACCAGGCTTACTCGTTCGCTGCTCATCTGATCGCCTTCTCCAAGCTGGCGGCGAAGCCGTCGATCTCCTGGCGGGTACGACGCTCGGTGGCGGCGACGAGCAGAGTCCCCTCGAGGTCGGTGCCCTCGTAGCCCTCCCTCACCGCCACTCCGGCCAGGTACCCCTCCTCCACGAGGCGCTCGACCGCCAGCTCGGCCTCGACCGGGAGGCGGAGGGCGAACTCCCTGAAACCGGGAGCCGCGGTGGCCGCCTCCACCTCGTCGATGCGAAGAAGTGCCTCTTTGGCGTAGCGGGCGGCCCGGGCAGAGCCGATGGCCACCTGCTGCAGCCCCTCGGTCCCGAGCCAGCCGAGCTGGATTGCGGCGGTCACCGCCATGAGGGTCTGGTTGGTGCAGACGTTGGAGGAGGCTCTCTCGCGCCGGATGTCCTGCTCCCGGGCGCGAAGCGTCGTGACGTAAGAGAGCCTGCCCTCACTGTCGAGCGTCTCTCCGACCAGGCGGCCCGGCAGCCGGCGGACGTCTTTGCTCCGGCAGGAGAAGAGGCCGAGGTACGGGCCGCCGAAGGAGAGCGCCACCCCGAGAGGTTGGCCCTCTCCGACGGCTACGTCGGCTCCGAGGCTGCCGGGCGACCTCAATAGGCCGCTCGCCACCGGGTCGTAGCAGGCAAGCAGGCGGGCTCCGGTGCGGTCCGCCAGCTCCCGGGCACCCCGCAGGTCGTCTAGGCAGCCGAGGTAGTTCGGGAAGGCGACGACGACGGCGCCGGCCGGCTCGTCGCCGGCGGCCGAGAAATCTGTGTAGCCATCGCGCAGCGGCAGCTCGACGAGGTCGTGACCCGGGCCATGGCTGAAGGTGGCAAGCACCTCCCGCCAGCGGGGGTTGACGCCGGTCGAGAGCAGGACCCGGCTGCTGCCCGTCGCCGCCACCGCCAGGTTGACCCCCTCCATGAGGGCGGCCGCCCCGTCGTAGAGCGAGCCGTTGGCGATCTCGAGGCCGCTCAGGCGGGCCACCATGGTCTGGTACTCGAAGACCGCCTGCAGGACGCCCTGCGACACCTCCGGTTGGTAGGGGGTGTAGGCGGTGACGAACTCCGAGCGGGAGGCGAGCGAGCGGACCACCGCCGGCACCTCGTGGTCGTAGGCGCCCGCCCCGGCGAAGCAGACGAGCGACCGACCGACCGGCTTGTTCTTCTCGCCGAGCTCGAAGAGGCGCTCGGTGACGTCGGCCTCGCTCCGATGGTCCGGCAAGTCGAGGCCGCCGGCCAGGCGGACCGCCGCCGGCACGGCTGCGAAGAGGTCGTCGAGGCTCGAAAGACCCAGGAAAGCCAGCATCTCCGCCACCTCCGCCTCGGTATGCGGCACGAAAGGTGCTCTCACGGACGTGCTCTCCTGTTCGGGTCCAGCGTGTGGAAGGGGGGCTTCACGACCTCGGCCGCAGCCGGCCGCCCCCGCAGGTCGATCTCGACGCTATCGCCCGGCCCTATGCCCGAAGGCACGAAGGCGAGGGCGATCCCGCGCTGGAGCAGCGGGGAGAAGTTGCCGCTCGTCACCTCCCCGACCGCTTCTCCTCTCGAGAGCACCTGGTCGTGCTGACGCGGTGGCCGGCGCTGGGCAGTGACAAGCCCGACGAGGTGACGGGCGGGCCCGCCGGCGGCTCTCACCTGCTCGAGAGCCTCCTTGCCCCGGAACTTTGCCTTCTTCCAGCCGACCACCCAGGAGAGACCGGCTTCGAGGGGGTTGATCTCCGGTCCGAGCTCGTGCCCGTGAAGGGGGAGGCCGGCCTCGAGCCGCAGGGTGTCGCGGGCGCCGAGACCGGCCGGCGTCGCTCCGGCCTCGAGGAGGGCTCGCCAGAAGCTCGCCGCGGCCTCGAGCGGAACCGAGCACTCGACGCCATCCTCGCCCGTGTAGCCGGTTCCGGCCACGAGGCAGCGCGAAGAGCCGTACTCGAAGGCCGCCACCCGAAAGCGGCCAACCTGGGCCGCCTCTGGCGCCACGGCTGCCACCACCTGACGAGCGGCCGGGCCCTGGACGGCGACCACGGCCCTCTCGGCCGTGACGTCACGCCCGCTCATCGCCTCGATCACCCGGGAGGTGTTGGAGGCGTTCGGCATCACCTCGAAGCGCTCCTCGTCGACCCACCAGACGATGAGGTCGTCGAGCACTCCCCCGGCTTCGCTCAACAGGTGGGTGTACTGGGCTCTTTGCGGGCCGATCTTCTCGAGGTCGTTCGAGAGGGCGGACTGCAGCAGGTCGAGAGAGCCCGGCCCCTCCACCCGGACGGTGCCGAGGTGGCTCACGTCGAAAGCCGCCGCCGCGTTCCGGCAGGCCAGGTGCTCGGCAACCGTTCCGGAGGGGTAGCTGAGAGGCATCTCCCAGCCGCCGAAGTCGACCAGCTTTGCGCGGAGGGCTTCGTGCTCTGCCTGCAGCGGGCTGTGGCGGAGGTTCACCCGGCCAATCTAATGGGGCAGGACCACGGGTACTTGGCGAAGAGGTCCTCCACGTCCCGGCGATAGAGCAGCTTCACCCGCACCATCGGGTAGAGCTGGCCGAGGCGGCGGAGCTTGCGGTTCTTCTCGGTCACGAGGTCCTGTCGAAGGGTCGTCAGCTCGATGAAGATGTCGTGGTCGGGCAGGTAGAAGTCGGGCCGAAAGCCGGCAGCCGGCCGGCCGTCGGCCGTCCAGGCGAGGACGAACTCGACCGGCTCGTACTCCCAGGGGATCTCGTAGTAGTCGAGCAGCTCAGCGAAGAACCGCTCGGTCTCGTGAGCGAAGCTCGTCAACGGGCCCGGGCCGTCCTGACGGGCTCCTCGCCCGGGCCGGGCAAGACCTCGGATGCGCCGCCGGCCGCGTCGGCTCCCAACTCGTGGATGCCCGCCTCGACGTCATCCATCACGCCGGCGAGCGGCACGACGTTGAAGACCCCCTGGCCGCCCCTCATGAGGTCGAGCAGCTCACCGTCGCTCCTGGCGAGCACCGTGCCGGACGGCCCGAGGACGAGGCTCGCCGATGAGAGGTCATCTGTGACGGACTGGCGGAAGAAGTCGATCGCCTTGCGGGCGCCCTGCAGTGTGAGGCCCGAGTCGAGCAGCTGCTTGATGATCTTCAGCACGACCACGTCGCGGTAGGAGTAGAGGCGCTGGCTGCCGCTCCCCCGGGCGGCTGCGAGCGACGGGCTCAAAAGGCCGCTCCTGTCCCAGTGGTCGAGCTGGCGGTAGGTGATCCCGACGATCTTGCAGACGTGCGGCCCCCGGTAGCCCTGGACGGAGTCGTTCGTGCTCATGGCCGCCCCTTCGGGCTCGGCTGCGCCGGCTGGCCGGACGACAGCAACGTAACTACACCAACGTCACTAGGTTAGGTCTGCGGCAGCCAACAGTCAACGTCGATCACCGCCTTTGACGTCGAAGCCGACACGTCCAGCTTTGGTGGAGGATCAGCAGCTTTGGTGGAGGATCAGCCGCTGAAGTCCTCCGGCCGGACCTTGTCGAGGAACTCCCGGAACTCCCCGACGATCTCCTCGGGGCTCCCCTGCTCCGAGTCGTCCTCCTCCTCAGGCTCGATGACGACGCCCTCTGCGTCCATCACCTCGTCGGCCACATAGAGCGGCGACTGGGTCCGAAGGGCTAGCGCGATCCCGTCGGACGGCCGGCAGGAGATCGCCCGCGTGCTCTGCCCCGCCTGGATCTGCAGCTCGGCGTAGTAGGTCGTCTCCTCGAGCTTGGTGATGACTACCCGCTCGAGGCGGGCGCCGAGCTTCTCGATGACGCTCGCCAGAAGATCGTGGGTCATCGGGCGCGGCACCTCGACGCCTTGCAGGGCGAAGGCGATGGCCGTCGCCTCCGGAGCGCCGACGAAGATGAGCAGGGAACGATGAGCTCCTTCGGTCTCCTCGAGGAGGACGACCGGGTTGCTCGACTGCAGATCGACTCGCACTGCCGAGAGTCGAACTTCGACCATGGGAAAGAAACTACCCCTCGAAGAAACGAGTCAGGCTCTCAGGCGGCGAGTGTCGTATCTCCCTCGGGTCCACCTCGACGAGAGAGGGCACGTTCCGCAGCCGCTCCTCCAGGTCGAGCCCGTAGCCGATCAGGTACTCCTCGCCCGTCACGGCGCCGACGTAGCGAAGCTCGACCGGGATGAGCCTTTTCACCCGGCGGTCCAACAGGGTGCAGATGTCGACCGCGGCGGCGCCCCGCTCGGCGAGGAGGCGCAGCACGTAAGAGACCGTGAGTCCCCTGTCGACGATGTCGACCGCCACGACGACGTCGCGCCCGGTGACGTCGACATCGAGGTCCTTCGCGAGCGCCACCCGCTCCCCGCCCGCCCCGTAGGGCGAGAGGGCCAGGAAGTCGATCGCGCACGGCACCTCGATGCTTCGAGCCAGATCGGCCACGAGGCAGACCGAGCCCTTCAAAAGGCCGACGAGAACGATCCCGCCTTCGTGGTCGCGAGAGATCTCGGCGGCGAGCCGCCGCACGATGAGAGCGATCTCACCCTCTGACAGCGCTGCCGCCCCGGAGCCGGGGAGGCTCATCCTCCGGTCAGATCCTCGAGCCTGGCCTGCACGAAGGCTGACTGGATGGCAGAACCGAGCGCGGCCATCTCCCGCAGGTTGCTCACCGCCCTGGCCCGGGCCTCCGGATTGCGCTGGCGGAGCAGCGGCATCACCGACTGGGAGTAGAGACCGGCCTGACGTTCGGCGGCGTGGAGGAAGATGCGAAGGTGTCGCGCCTCGATCCCGTGGGCGGCGAAGCCCGCCGCCAGCTTGGCCACCTCGACGGTCTCGGCGCCGTAGCAGTGGACGCCGGCGACCTTCCTCCCCTCGATGAGGCCGTACGACTCGAGCTGCTCCACCTGGGCGACGCTGAGACCAGCGGCTCCGGCCAGCTCCGCCGCCGTGAGACTCGCTCCGAGGAGCTCGGAGGCGACCGGGCCGGCACTGGCGGGCGCGACCGGCTCGGGCGCCTCTTCCGGCTCTGGAGCTCGGCCGGCCGGCGGGCCGGCGGGCTCTGGCGCGGCGTCGCCCGCATGGCTCTCGCCGGCCGTGGCGATGGGCCGCACCGCCGCCAGCTCGCGCTCAGCCTCGTCCCCGTGCTCCATGGTTGCGACCCGGCCCGGCTCCTGGCGGGCGGCGAAGCCGATCGAGGGATGGACCGACCCGTTGGCGGAGAGCCGTGTGGCGAGCTCGGTGGCCTCTTCGGGGCCGGCGGGCGGCGGCTCGGCTTCGTCGAAGAGGGACTCGGGCTGGCTGGAGCCATCGGCTCCCTCGAGGCGTCCCTTGATCACCTTCAAGGGCAGGAAGTGCTCGCGCTGCTGGCGGAGGATCCAGCGCAGGCGGTCCACGTCGTGGTCGTAGAACTTCCGGTAGCCCGAGGGAGTGCGCTCTGGAACGAGCAGCCCGCGGCTCTCGAGAAAGCGGATCTTCGAGATAGTGATGTCGGGGAACTCGGAGCGCAAGAGCGCGAGGACATCGCCGATGGAGAGGTAGTTGCGCTCGCCCACGACGGCTCAGGCCTGGCCGGTCGTCAAGAAGACGAGCTTGAACTTGCCGATCTGCACCTCGTCACCGTTCTGCAAGGTGGCGTCGTCGATCCTCTCCCTGTTCACGTAGGTGCCGTTCAGCGAACCGACGTCCTTCACGACGTAGGTGCTGCCCTGGCGAAGGAACTCGGCGTGACGGCGCGAGACGGTGATGTCGTCGAGGAAGATCTCGCTCTCGGGGTGGCGCCCCACTCGCGTCACCTCGTTGCCGAGGACGTACTTGCTCCCGACGTCCGGGCCTCGCTTCACGACGAGGAGGCCGACCCCCGCTTGCATCTCGGCGAGCGGGATGTTCACGTCCACCTCGACCGAGTCCCCCGGCTCTTCTGGCATGAAGGTGACCGTGGTGTCGCTGCCCTGTGCAAGCGGGTTGCCGCACGATGAGCAGAAATTGGACTCGGGCGGGTTCCGGTGACCGCAGTTGGTGCAGAACACTCGACCAAACTTAGTCGCTTGGAGAAGCCCTTGGCTCCTGGACTCCCGTGGGCTCGCCAGTGGGGCCGAAAGGAACTCTCACTCGTCAGTCGAGGTCTAGCCGAGTCCCGGGTGCCCGGGCGAGCTCACCGGTCTGCCGGCGTCAACCCGCGGCGCTAGAGGGCGCCCCGAGCGCGCCGCGCTACTCGCTCAGCGCCCGGTAGCCGGCGGCGTCGAGCAGCCCGGCGAGCGGGTCGTCTCCCTCGGGTTCGAGGATGGCGAGCCAGCCGGCGCCGTAGGGCTCGGAGTTCACCTTCTCGGGCGCCTCGGCGAGAGCGGAGTTGACCTCGACCACCGTCCCGGCGATCGGGGCGTAGATCTGGGAGACCGACTTGGTCGACTCGATCTCTCCGAGCGGGCCGCCCTGGCTCAGCTTGCTCCCGATCGCGGGCAGCTCGACGAAGACGATGTCGCCGAGGGCGTCTTGGGCGAAGTCGGTTATCCCGACCCGGACCTTGCCCTGCTCGGCCATGGCCCACTCGTGATCTTTCGTGTAGCTCCGGTCCTCGGGAACTTCCATCTCTCCTCCTCGTTGGCGGGCTGCAGCTTCGCGCGCCTTTGCCTAGCTCGTCGTCTCGGAGATGATCCAGGCGATCTGGTCGGCCATCTCCTGGGCTCGAGCGACCGCCCGCTCCTGGCTGGGCGCCTCGGCGGTTATGAGGGTGGCCGGGCCCTCGGTGTCGGGCACGACGAGAGTCCAACCCTCATCGTCGAGCACCTTCACGCCGTCGACCAGCATCACGCGGCCGGCGCTCGTCCGCTCGAGCAGCAGCCGCATGACGAGGCCCTTCGCCTCGAAGGGCGTCGGAACCTCGAGCCGTGCCAGCTGCGGCGGGTTGGCCGGCAAGGCCTCGGAGAGCTTGGTGCCGCTCGTGGCCAGGTGCGAGAGCAGATGGACGAAAGAGGCCACGGCGTCGAGAGCCGGGAGGAACCCGGGGAAGATGAAGCCTCCTTGGGTGTTACCGGCGAAGAAGACGCCTTCTTGGCCCGAGGCCGCCATCAGGTCCGAGGTGACGAGCTTGGTCCAGATGATGTCGGCGCCGGCCTCGTCGATCAGCTCCTCCACGACCCGAGGGGCGTCGACGGGGACGGCGACCGACCCTTTGTCGCCCGAGTCGATGACGACTTTCACCATGGCGGCGAGCGCCTCCGCGTCCGAAAGGACGTGGCCGGTGTCGTCGACGAGCGTGAGCTGCTCGCCGTCCGGTTCGAAAAGAGCCCCGAGGTGGGCGCCGGAGGAACGGACCAGCTCACCGAGGCGTCCGGCGTGCACCTCCCGGTCGAAGCTGAGGACCCCGGGCGTCGAGAGGTGCGGGTTGGTGACAAGGACGTCGCTCCCGAGCTTCGCCAGCACGTTCGGCATCACGAAGCTCGTTGTGCCGAAGGCGTAGTCGAGCACCAGCTTGAAGCGGGCCTGGCGGATCGCCACCAGGTCGACGCCGGAGGTGAGCTCGGCGGTGTACATCTCGACTGTTCGCGAGGGGAAGTAGATGTCTCCGATCTCCGGGGCGAGCACCCGGCGAGCCTCCTCCCGGTCGTGGAGCCGCTCGATCTTGCGCTGGGTCCCCTCGTCGAGATCGACGCCCTCGGCATCGATGAAGCGGAGGCTGACCGACTGGGGGTCCCCCGTCACGAGGCGCACCGTCACCCCCCCGCTCACCGCCGCCGCCCGGGCGTGAAAGCGCGTGACTGGAACCGTGGCCGCCTCGAGGTCGTCGACGTTGCAGCCGGCCGCTGTCAGCCCGACCATCACCGCCCTTTTCAGCACCCGGGCCGCTCGCGAGGAGTCACGCGAGGTGGTGACAGTCGCCCCTTTCGGAAGAGTCGACGCATAGGCCATCGCCACCCTGACGGCGAGCTCTGGCGAGAGGTCCACGTTCGCCAGGCCGGAGAGCCCGTTTCGCCCGAAGAGGCCCCTCGTGCCCCTCGTCTCCCAGACGATGGAGGAGTTGATGATGGCGCCCTGCTCGATCGTCTTGTTCGGATAGACCTTCACCCCGGCGCCGATGAAGGCATGGCGTCCGACCCGGCAGCCATCGCCCAGGACCGCCCCGTCCTCCAGGTGGGCGCCCTGGCGGATGTCGCAGTTGCGGGCGATGACGGTGCCCCGGGCTGACACGCCGGGCGCCAGGTAGCTGTTGTCGTGCACGACAGTCCGCTCTAGCACGGTGTTCTCGCCAACCCTGACGTTTGCCCCGAGCACGGTGTGGGCCCCGAGCTCCACCCCCGCCGCGATCCGGCAGTTGCCCCCGATGGCGGCCGGGCCCTTCACGACGGCACTCGGGTGGATCTCGGCCCCCTCGCCGACGAAGACCCCCTCTCGCAGCGGGAAGCCCGGTACCAAGACGTCGACCTTCTCGTCGAGGACGTCGGTGTGGGCTCTGAGGTAGGCCTCGAGGGTTCCGACGTCCTCCCAGTAGCCGCCCGCCACGAAGCCGTAGAGCGGCTTGTCGGCCTCCAGCATGGCTGGGAAGACCTCGCCTGAGAAGTCGACGGAGCGGCCGTCGGCGATCCAGTCGAGCACCTCCGGCTCGAGGACGTAGATGCCGGTGTTGATGGTGTCGGAGAAGACGTCGCCCCAGCCAGGCTTCTCCAAGAAGCGCTCGATGCGGCCTTGCTCGTCGGTGATGACGATGCCGAACTCGAGCGGGTTCTCCATCGCCTTCAAGGCAAGCGTGGCGACGGCACCCTTCTCCTCGTGGAATCCGACCAGCTCGGTGAGGTCGATGTCGGTCAGCACGTCGCCCGAGATGACAAGGAAGCGCTCGTCCAGCTCGGCGCGGGCGTTCAGCACCGAGCCGGCCGTCCCGAGCGGGGTCTCCTCGGTGGCGTAGTGGAACTTCACCCCGAACTCCGAGCCGTCGCCGAAGTAGGTGCGGATCGTGTTCGCGAGGAAGGCGACCGTGACGACGATCTCGTCGTAGCCATGCCTCTTCAACAGCTCGACCACGTGCTCTGCCATCGGTTTGTTGGCCATCGGGAGCATCGGCTTGGGTTGGTTGGCTGTGAGCGGCCGGAGCCGAGTCCCCTCGCCCCCGGCCATGATGACGGCCTTCACGGCACGCCGACCCTATTGGCGCCGAGGGCTTCTTCGGGTGCCTTGGCCCGCGAGGCCAGCGCCCGGCGGGCGACCGGGACGTAGCAGACAGCCGCGTAGAGGCTCAAGGCCATCGAGGGTACGAACAGCACCCAGGTGAGGTCGTGGAGACCGCTCGTCCACCAGCCGCTGCCGTCGGAGAGCAAGAAGAGCGGGAAGCACCAAAGCAGGCCGAAGGTGCCCGCCTTTCCGACCCACAAGACGTCTATCCGCGGCGCCCCGAGCGCGGCCAGGGCGAGGACCGCCAGCGAGACCAGCGCTTCCCGGCCGAGCACGAGGACCGCCAGCCAGACCGGCACCGCCCCGTAGACGGCGATGGCCACGACACCGGCCGCGAGCACTATGCGGTCGGCCGTCGGGTCGAGCACCTTTCCGAGCGTGCTCACCTGGTTGAAACGGCGGGCCACGTAGCCGTCGACGAAATCTGTCGCCCCGGCGATGCCGAGAAGGGCCGTGGCAAGGATGCGATCGCCCGGCCCGAGCAGGAGCCAGACGAAGCCGGCCGCCAACCCGAGGCGGCCGAGAGTCAGCCCGTTCGGCACCGTGAGGATGCGACCGAGTCGCTCCTCAGCGGCCGGGGGCCCGCCGCCGAGCGGGGTGTCCACAGCAGCCGGCAGCCCCCCTGTTCCGCCACTGCTCTCCACGGAACCGGAGTCTACGGGCGAAGCGATCGTGGCCGAGGCCGGTCCGCCCGGCCTCGCTCGGCGTCGACCAGCCCGCTTCTAGAAGACGCCCGACTCGACACCTGCCACGAAGGCGGCGCCGAGCTCCTCGGCCGCTCTCCTTTGCTCCTCGGTCGTCTCCCCGACCACCTCGAGGACCGGGAGGACCCGGCGCCACGCCAGCCCGCTCACTATCCGCTCGACGCTTTGCACGGCCCCCGAGGTGTCGGTGTCACCCTTCACGAACAACCCGTAAGGAAGCCGCAGCCCGGCCTCTAGGCAGGAGTAGTAGATCCGCTCGAGGAAGTCCTTCATCGCTCCGCTCATGTAACCGAAGCGGGCAGGCGTTCCGAGCAGGATGCCCGCCGCCCCGGCCAGATCCTCCGCCCCGGCCTCGAAGCAGTCGAGGCCGACCACCTCGCTCCTCGGTCCGGCCGCCGAGCGGGCCGCCTCGATCACGATCCGGGCGAGCTCGGCGGTGTGGCCGGCCCGGGAGTGGAAGACGACGAGGAACTTGATCAGGCGCCTCTCTTGCGGGAGGAGGCCCGGAGCCGGGCCGCCTCCACCAGTCCGACGAAAAGAGCCGGGTCGTCCCCGGCCTCCGGGTGCCACTGCACGGCGACGAGGAAGGGCAGCGAGGCGTCCTCGAGCGCCTCGATCACCCCGTCGGCGGCATAGGCGGCCGGCCGGAGCCCCTCTCCCACCTCTCCGACGCCCTGGTGGTGGTGGGTGGGCACCGAGCCCTTCTCCCACGAGAGCAGGGAGGCGAGCTTCGTCTCGGCCTCGATCGCGACCGGATGCTCGCCGTATCCGTCCGGGACCGGCGAGTGCTCCTCGTGTCCCACCACGTCGGGAAGGTGCTGGACGAGTGTGCCGCCCCGAGCGACGTTCAGCACCTGAAGACCGCGGCAGATGGCGAGAAGCGGGAGACCGCTCCTTTCTGCCTCGGCGACCGCCGCCAGTTCGAAGTTGTCCCTCTCACCGCTCGCGACGACGGTCGCCGGGTGCGCCTCCTGGCCGTAAAGGGAGGGGGCGACGTCGTTTCCGCCCACCAGCACCAGCCCGTCCAGCTGGCCGAGGAGCTCGGCGGCCTCCTCCGGGCTGAGGGACTGGGGCGGCAGGAGCAGCGCCATGGCTCCGGCCGCCTCGATGGCGCGGAGGTAGCTCGAGGGCAGGACGCAGGCCAGGCGGTGCCAGTTCCCCCAGGCGGCCTCCTCCTCGTAGCAGGTGATGCCGATGATCGGCCGGACTGGAGCGCTCTCGCCCGTCATGGCTAGTCACCCTCGAGCGGAGTGACGTAGGCGGCGTGGATACCACCGTCCACGATGAAGCTCGAGGCGGTGATGAAAGAGGCGTCGTCGGAGGCGAGGAAGGCAGCGGCGGCCGCGATCTCCTCCGGCTCGCCGAAGCGGCCCATCGGCACGTGGACGAGCCGGCGGGCAGCCCGCTCCGGGTCCTTCGCGAAGAGCTCGCGCAGCAAGGGCGTGTTGACCGGGCCCGGGCAGATGGCGTTGACCCTCACATTCTTGCGGGCGAACTGGACGCCGAGCTCTCTAGAGAGCGCCAGGACGCCGCCCTTCGAGGCGGTGTAAGAGATCTGGGAGGTGGCCGCTCCAAGGAGGGCGACGAACGAAGCCGTGTTGATGACGCTCCCACCCCCGTGCTCGAGGAGGCGGGCGATGCCCGCCTTGCAGCAGAGGTAGACGCTCGTCAGGTTCACCTGCTGCACCCGCTCCCAAGCCTCCAGCTCGGTGGTGAGGATCGAGTCGTCCTCCGGTGGCGAGATGCCGGCGTTGTTGAAGCAGATGTCGAGCCGGCCGAAGGACGAGAGCGTGGTGTCGTAGATCCGCTCGACGTCGTCCTTGTCGGTGACGTCGGCCTCGACGAAGATCCCTCCCACCTTCTCGGCGAGGTCGGCCCCCTTCTCCTTCTCGAGGTCGACCACCGCGACCTTGGCGCCCTCGGCGGCGAACCGCTCGACAGAGGCCCGGCCGATCCCGCTCGCCCCGCCTGTGATGACCGCTACTTTCCCCTCGAGGCGTCCCATCTCGTCTTTCTCACTCTCCTGTTCTTATGAAGACGTTCTTCACTTCGCTGAAGTGCTCGAGGGCATCCGGCCCGAGCTCTCGCCCGAGCCCCGACTGCTTGAAGCCTCCGAAAGGCGTCCAGTAGCGGACCGACGAGTGGGAGTTGACCGAGAGGGTTCCCGTCTCGATCGCCCGGGCGACCCGGAACGCCCGGCCGACCTCTCTCGTCCATATCGAGCCCGAGAGACCATAAGGCGTGTCGTTGGCGATCTCTATCGCCTCCTGCTCGTCGTCGAAGGCGATGACCGAGAGGACCGGCCCGAAGATCTCCTCCCGACAGGCCCGGTCGCTTCGATCGACCGGTGCCAGCACCGTCGGGGGGAACCAGAAGCCCTTCCCGCTCGGGGCGCTCCCCTGAAAGGCGACGTTGGCGCCAGGGCCGACATAGGAGGCCACTCTGGCTCGTTGCTCGGCCGAGATGAGCGGGCCCATCTGGGTGGTCTCCGCCGACGGGTCTCCGACCTCGAAGCTCTTCACGGCCGGCTCCAAGAGCGAGAGGAACCGGTCGTAGACCGAGGCCTCGACCAGGAGGCGGGAGCGCGAGCAGCAGTCCTGCCCGGCGTTGTCGAAGACCGAGGCCGGGGCCGTCGAGGCCGCCTCCTCCAGGTCGGCGTCGGCGAACACGATGTTGGCGCTCTTGCCGCCGAGCTCGAGGGTGAGCCTCTTCACCTGTTCGGCACAGCCGGCCATGATCTTCTTTCCCACCTCGGTGGAGCCGGTGAAGCAGATCTTCCTCACCTTCTCGTTGGTGACAAAGCGCCAGCCCACGACGCTCCCCTTGCCCGGGAGCACCTGGAAGACGTCTTCTGGGATGCCGGCCTCACAGCAGAGCTCGGCTATGCGGATGGCGGTGAGCGGGGTCAGCTCGGCCGGCTTCAGCACGACGGCGTTGCCCGCTGCCAGGGCGGGCGCGAAGCCCCAAGAGGCGATCGGCATCGGGAAGTTCCACGGCACGATGACCCCGACCACGCCGATCGGCTCGAGAAAGGTGAGGTCCACCCCGCCCGGAACCGGGATCTGGCGGCCGAAGTTCCTCTCCGGGGCGCCCGAGTAGTAGGTGAGGACGTCGCGGACGTTCGCCGCCTCCCAGCGGGCGTTCGAGATCGTGTGGCCCGCATTTCGCACCTCGAGGAGGGCGAGCTCCTCGTTGGCGGCGTCTATCGCCTCGGCTGCTCGGATGAGAAGCCTCGACCGGTCGGCCGGGGCGACCCGCGCCCAGGCGACCTGGGCGCGGGCGGCTCGCTCGATGGCGGCGTCGGTGGCGGCGACGTCGAGCTCTTCGATCGTGGCGACGATGCTCTCGTCGACCGGGCTCAGTACCTGTTGGCTCACGTGGCTAGTCTCACATGACGGCGGCGGGTCAGAGGCACAGCCCTCAGAGGCGCTCGAAGCATCTGACTCTCTCCCAGTCGGTCACAGCCCTGGCGTAGGCGTCGAGCTCGACCCGGGCCATGTTGAGGTAGTGGGCGACCACCTCGTCCCCGAAGGCCGCCCGTGCGAGGGCGCTCTGCCCGAAGAGCCGGGCGGCCTCGCCGAGGCTCGTCGGGATCCGCTCCAGCTCGGCCGTGTAGGCGTTGCCGGAGAAGGCAGGCGGGAGCGGGAGCTCGTTCTCGATCCCGTCGAGACCGCCCGCCACGAGGGCCGCGATGGCCAGGTAGGGGTTGACGTCGCCGCCTGGCACCCGGCACTCGACCCGCAGCGACGGCCCGTGTCCGACGAGGCGGAAGGCACAGGTCCGGTTGTCCACCCCCCAGGCGACCGCCGTCGGGGCGAATGATCCGGGCGCGAAGCGCTTGTAGCTGTTGATGTTGGGAGCCAGGAGCAGGGTGAGCTCGGGAAGGCTGGCCAGCAAGCCGCCGAGGAAGGAGTCGAAGACGGGCGAGGTGCCGAACTCGCCCTCACCGGCGAAGAGGGAGCTCCCCTCCTCGTCCTGCAAGGAGAGGTGGATGTGGCAGCTGTTCCCCTCCCTCTCGTCGAACTTGGCCATGAAGGTGAGAGAGCAGCCCTCCTCGGCGGCGATCTCTTTCGCCCCGGTCTTGTACAGGACGTGCTCGTCCGCCTTCTCGAGGAGGGGTCCGTACCTGAAGGCAACCTCGTGCTGGCCGTAGTTGCACTCCCCCTTCACCGATTCGACCACCATGCCGGCACCCGACATCTCGCGCCGGATCCGCCCGAGGAGCGGCTCGAGCCGGCCGGTGCCGAGGATCGAGTAGTCGACGTTGTACTGGTTGCCGGGCACGAGACCCCGGTAGCCCTTCAAGAAAGCCTCCTCGAAGCTCTCCTTGAAGACGATGAACTCGAGCTCTGTCCCGGCCATGCCGATCCAGCCCCGTGAGGCGAGCCGCTCGACCTGGCGAGAGAGGATCGCCCGCGGCGAGGCGTCGACGGGGCGGCCGTCCGGCCAGGAGAGGTCCGAGTGGCAGAGGGCGGTCCCTTCCTGCCAGGGGACGACCCTCAGGCTCGACAGGTCCGGCGTCATGACGAAGTCGCCGTAACCGGTCTCCCACGACGACATGGCGTAGCCCTCGACGGTGTTCATCTCGACATCGACCGCCAAGAGGTAGCTGCAGGCCTCCGTGGCGTGCTCGACGATCTCGTCCAAGAAGAAGGCGGCATCGCAGCGCTTGCCCTGCAGCCGGCCCTGCATGTCGGTCATCGCCACGACAACGGTGTCGATGACGCCGCCGGCGACGAGGCTGCGCAGCTCGTCGAGGCTGAGGCGACCCCGCGGTCCGCTCAAGGCTCCATCCGATCTGTCACCATCGGCTCCCCCGATCTCGGCCAGCTCCTAGAGCCGACAGTAAAGCACCTCGGCCCCTCAGCCGTGCACTCCTATGGAGGCGCTCAGGTGGCTGAGGACGAGACGAAAGGTACCGTTCGAAGGGCGGAACCAGGGCGGGCTGGAGCCGAGCAGCTCGAGCTGGAGCAGGTGCCCCGGGGCCAGCCGGTAGAGGTTGGCGGAGAGGTCGAAGTGGACTCGGCCGCCGCGCGGCCACGGGCGGTAGACGCCCGCCTCGACGAGCTGGCGCCGGCCCGTCGCCGGGTCGCAGTCCCAGAGTCGCCCGACGAGCTCCGGGTAGCTCCCCTTGACGGCGAGACGGCCCTCGATGCGAAGAGGACCGACGAGGGTGAGCCCGCCCGGGCCCGCCCGGGCGAGGTCGAGAAGGCTCTCGCCTCTCGAGACGATGGTCGGCAACGGGTCGCAGTAGGCCGAGGAGTACGCCGGGTTGAGGCGGGCGGAGAGCGAGCCGGCCCCGCTGTTCGAGGTGACGAGGTGCTGGCCGGGGAAAGAGACGTCGAGCCGTCTGCTGTAAAGCGCCGCCAGGCTCCGGCCAGAGAGAAGCGGGCCGGAGGGCGCCGAGGCCGGACAGGTGGTCCCGCGAGCAAGTACCCCCGTCTCGGGTCTTGCTCGATGGAACATGACGTCGTCGATAAACCTCATGGCGACCCTGGTCTGCCAGGCGATCTCTGCCGGCCTGTTGGCCGCCCAGCCATGCCCGACGTCGTCGAAGATCTGCAAGAGCGGCGAGCTCACCCCGGCCGCTTTGTACCGCTCGGCGTAGTGGAGGGCCTCGGAGACCGGAAAGAGGGTGTCGGTCCAGCCGTTCTCCATCACGACCGGCGCCGGACCGCCCCGGTCGAACGGGATTCCGATCGGCGAGTGGTACTGCTGCAGCTGGCGGAGAGCCGCCTCCACGGCGCGAGGGTAGGGCTCGCCGGCCGCGATGATCGAGTGCCAGGTGGTGAGGTCGGCCGATCTCAGCCGGCCGGCCGGAGCTAGGTCGAACAGGGTGGTCACCTCATAGAGGAGGTTGACCCACGACTCCTTCTCGACCCCGATCGGATAGAGGTCGCTCCTCGGCGGGCTGTAGCTGCCTGCCAGCAGGTGGCCGTTCGGCATGAGCGAGGAGGCGAGGTCGTCCCAGCCCCAGATCGCATAGGCGGCTCCGACAGACATCGGGACGTGACGTCGGGGGCTCACCCACGGCACGAACCGGCCGTCGGTGAGCCTTACCCTGTTCTTCAGCACGGCGAGCTCCAACGCCTGGCCGCCGCCGTAGGACTCCCCTGCCACGGCGATCCGCGGCAGCACCAGCCCCTCGTCCACAAGCAGGCCGGCCAGGTACTGCGTGTCGCGCACCTCGTAGCGCTGGTCGGCCAGATGGAGCCACCCCTTGGCACAGCCCGGCGTATGGGCCCGGGAGGCCGGTGTGCCACAGGAGTTGCCGAAACCTCGGGCGGTGTAGTTGAGGACAGCCCAGCCCTCTCGCGCCAAGGTGACGTTGTTGAGCCTTCCGTCGTAGCTGTGCGACTCGAATTCAACCTTCGAAGCGCCGAGGCCATGCAGCAGCACCATGAGGGGAAAGGGCCCGCGGCCCCTCGGGGGGAGGGTGACGTCGGCGTCGAGCGGGACGCCGTCAAAGCTCGGCACCCGCTCGGAGCGCCCGTTGCCGGGACAGAACCGGACCGTGTAGGCGCGATGGCAGCTGAGCCGGCCGAAGGGACGGGGAACAAGCGGCGGCGCAGGCTCCCTCACCGTCGTCGGCCGGACGGGGGTTCTCCCCCCGGGCGCCCGAGAGGTCCGGACGGCCGAGGTGCAGGCAGAGAGGGCGAGCAGGAGCACCAGCCCGAGGAGCTCGGGCCAGCGCCGGCCCCTCCCCCTCATCTGCCGGCCTCTTTGGCCCCTACCATCCTGAGCGCCATCGCCACGAAGCGTTCCGAGATGGCCTCTTCGCTCAGCTCGCCCCGGTCCCTTATCCATTCCCCGGCGTGCACGCACATGTCGAGGATGGCCGCCGCCGTGATCACGACGGCGGAGTGCTCGTCGCCGCCCAGGAGATCGAAGGAGCCGTCGGCATGGCCCTCCCGGACGATCTCGGCCATCCGGTCTCGCAGGCGCCGTCGGATGGCCACCACTTGGGCGAGGCGCTCTCCTGTCAGCTGGCCGTACTCGCGGTTGGCAACCCGAGCACCTTTTCGTCCGGTCGTGTGGACCCTGACGTAGACCTCCACCATGGCCCGCAGCGCTCCGGTCGGCCCGGGAGCCGCCAGGGCGAGAGCCTTGTCCACCTCTCCTTCGAGCCAGCGGTGCCTCGTCATCACGAGGCGGTAGAGCAGATCTTCTTTCGAGGAGAAGTGGTTGTACAAAGCGCCGGGGGTGAGCCCACAGGCCTGGGTGATCTCCCGCACCGAGGTGGCCGCCGAGCCCTGGGTGTAAAAGAGCTCGTCGGCGGCGTGCATCAGCCGGCGAGCCGGCTCCGAGAGCCTCCCCTCGCCCTGGTCCTCGGCTGCAGTGGTCGTCATCTCGCTCGCCATGGCCCCGCCTCTTTTTGAAGCATCACGCCGCAGCATTATGACCGACCCCGGGCACCTGGCAGTCGGGCGCGCCGAGTGCTCCCCGGGGCCCGAGAGCCCCGGGGAGCAGGCTCGAGGCGCCCGCTTTTACTTCTTGAACTGGGCCGGGATCTTGTTGAACCCACCCGTGTAGACCCGGATCGGACCACGCAGCGTCGTGATCTCCCGCGGGGTGAGGACCTTTATCAACTTGCCGTCGCGCAAGATCTTCACCACCTCGGAGCCCGAGTAGCCGTAGTGGTCGACCCTCGAGTAGGTGAGCGGGACGAGACCCGGGTTGGGGAGCGACTTGCCGTAGCGCTCGAGGGCGTTCAGGAAGCTCTTCACCGTGAGGTTCTTCCCGGCCTTCTGGAGCGCCTCGACCGCCGTCACGCCGAGGGCGAAGCCGTACTCGCTGTTGCCGTCCCAGCGGAAGTGGGGGTCGTAGCGCCTGAGGATCCCCTTTGCGAGCTTGTTCCACGGGTTGCGGGCGAACGTCTCGGGCGGGAGGTAGGCGTTGGTCACCATGCCGTCCAGAAGTGACGCCCCGGCCTTCCCCTTCGAGAACGAGCTCAGCAGCCCGGTGAGAGTCGGTGGATCCGATCCGACCGAGGACACCACCCAGAGCGGGTGGTAGTGCAGCTCGGCGGCCGCCAAGAGGGCGAGCGCCGTCGCGGCCGGGATGGTGTAGAGGGCGACGACCTGGGCGCCGGCCGACTGGAGGGCGGCGATCTGGCTCCCGAGCCCGGCGCCGAGACCCTGCGGGGTGGCCTCGTAGTTCTGCGTGGCGACCACCTGGCGGTGCGGGATCTCTCGGTTGAGGCCCTTCACGCCGTCCTGGCCGAACTCGTCGTTCTGGTAGAGGTAGCCGACGCGCTTCCTCCCATAGTGCGCCTTTATATAAGCCCCGAGGATCTTGCCCTCGACGATGTAGTTCGGCTGCCAGCCGAAGGTGTAGGGGTACTGCTTCGGCTTGCTCCAGCAGGCACAGCCCGACTCGACGAAGACCTGCGGCACGTGGTGCTGGTTGAGATAGGCCTGCACCGACGTCTGGGTCGGCGTCCCGAGCCCCCCGAGGTCGGCGAAGATGTGGTCGTTCTGCACGAGCGCCCGGGTGTACTGCACCGTTAGGGTCGGGTCGTACTGGTCGTTCTTGATGATGTACTTGATCTTCCGGCCGTAGATGCCGCCGTGGGCGTTCACATAGCTAAAGACGGCGTTGGTGGCCGGAGCGATCTCGTCGTAGCCCGGCGCGGCCGGGCCCGAGAGCGGCGTCGTGACGCCGAGCACGATCTGGTGCTTGCTCACTCCTGGGGTGCGCGCCGGCCTCAGGCTCGCCCCCGAGCTCGGGGCGACGAGCAGGGCCGTCGCCAACGCCGCGGCCCCTATTGCCGAGGCCACCGCCAAGGGACGACCCCGCAAGCGGATCGAGTATTTCATGGTCGGGTCCTTTCTGGTGCTGTTGATGTGGAGGAGAGATCGAGATCGAGCGGCAAGACCGGCTCGAGCTCCGTCCGGCTCCGGCCCCGCCTGAGACGCCGGTAGCCGCCGGAGAGCCATCCCTGGATCCCCGTCGGGGCCGCCATCATCACGACGATGATGAGGAGCCCGAAGATGGCGCCCTGCACGTTGGCGGTGATGGCGCTCACCGAGGAGAAGTGGCTGGTGACGCTGTTGGTCCACTGGGGCACGTAGACGAGGGCAAGGGCGCCCCACCAGGCCCCGACGAGCGAGCCGGCCCCGCCGATCACCATCCCGGCGAGCAACTGGATCGACAGGAAGAGCGAGAAGCTGTTCGGGTTGACGATGCCGCTCCAGAGGGCGAACAGGCCCCCGGACAGCCCGGCCGTCCCGGCGGCGAGGGCGAAGGCAAGCACCCGCATGCGGTTCGGGTTGAGCCCGGAGGCCTGGGCGGCGATGTCGTCGTCGCGCACCGCCTTGAGGGCCCGGCCGTAGCGGCTCTTCATGAAGTTGGCGAGGACGATCATCGTCACGATGGCGCCGAACAGTGAGATCCAGGCCAGCCAGCGCTCGGGGTTGACCCCTCCCGGCGGGGTCGCCTGGTTGACGATGATCCCCGTGTCACCGTTGAAGAGGCTCGAGAACTTGGTGGGCAGGTCCTGAGCCGCCAGCGCCAGCGCCAGCGTGACGCCCGCCAGGTAAGGTCCTCGCAGACGGGTGGCGGGCAGGCCGACGACCGCCCCGAGCACGGTCGCCACCGCGATGCCGACGAGGATCGGCACTATGAGAGGCAACCTGAAGTGCTCCATCATCAGCCCGGCCCCGTAGGCGCCGACCGCCATGAAGGCCCCGTGCCCGAGCGAGATCTGACCGCTCACGCCGGTGAGGACCGAGAGCCCGGCGATGGCGATGGCATACCAGGCGATCTCGGAGATGATCGTGTTGTCGTAGAGGCTCACCGAGCTCGTGACGAGGTAGAGGACCGCGGCGGCGACGATCCCGAGAGCGATGTGCCAGGCGAGCGGCTGGCCCTGCAGGCCCTTGAGCCTCTCGGCGCCCGGAAGGCGATCGGCCCGGCTCATACCCGCCTCGCCTTGGCGGCGGCGAAGAGGCCCTCTGGCCGGATCGATAGGACCACCACGAGAAGGACGGCGGCTCCGACGGTCTCCATGCTCGAGCCGAGATAGCCGCCGATATAGGAGATGCCGAGTCCTGTCAGGACTCCCCCGACCAGGGCGCCGACTGGGCTGTCGAGCCCGCCGAGGACGGCGGCGGCGAAACCGTAGACGAGGACCGGGTCCATCATGTTCGGCGAGAGCAGCAAGAGCGGGGCCACTAGCACGCCGGCGAGGGCGCCGGCGAAGGTGGCGAGCGCCCAGCCGACCGTGAGGAGCCGCCCGACCCTCACTCCGAGGAGCCGGGCCACCTCCGGGGCAAAGGCGCTCGCCCGCATCTTGAGGCCGAGCGAGGTCCACCGGAAGAGCACGAGCATGAGCCCCATGAGGACGAGGACCGAGACGAGGATGAAGATGTCGAAGCTCGAGAAGTCGAGATAGGTGTGGCCGACGGTTAGCCCGAGCTGCGAGAAGGCCGGCGTGAGACCCCGGTCGGTCGATCCCCAGATGGCTCCGGCGACCGACTCGACCAGGATGAGCAGGCCGATCGTCACCACCACCGGGTTGAGCTCGGGCTTGCCGTAGAGCGGCCGCATGAAGACCCGCTCGGTGAGAGCGCCGAAGATGAGGCCGGCGGCCAGGGCGACGGCGAAGGCGACCCAGTAGTTGAGGGAGCGGTCGAGCAGCGTCGCCGCCACGTAGGTGGTGAGGGTGGCAAGAGCCCCCTGGGCGAAGTTGATCACCCGCGTGGCCCGCCAGATGAGAACTAGCCCGAGCGCCACCGCGGCATAGATGAGGCCGTAGGTGAGCCCGTTCAGCGTCAGGTCGATGAAGAGCGTCACGTCATCTCCTCAGAATCCCAAGTAGCTGTGGCGCAGCTGGTCGTCTGCGGCCAATGTCTTCGGGTCGCCCGTTATGACGACCCTGCCGATGCTGAGCACCACCGCGGCGTCGGCGATCGAGAGCGCGCTCGTGGCGTTCTGCTCGACGAGCAGAAGCGTCAGGCCGTCGCGGCGGGAGAGCTCCTTCACCGTCCTCATGAGCTCGAGGGTGACGAGCGGTGCAAGGCCGAGGGAGGGCTCGTCGAGCAAGAGCAGCTGCGGACGGGCCACGAGGGCCCGAGCTATGACGAGCATCTGGCGTTCGCCACCCGACAGGGTGGCGGCCGGCCGACTGCGCCTCTCTGCGAGCGGCGGAAAGAGGTCGTAGGTGCGCTCTATGAGCTGGCGGAAGTCGGGCTGCCTCTTGCGCCAGAGCGCCCCGAGGCGGAGGTTCTCCTCGACGGTGAGCTCTGTCACCACTCCCCTTCCCTCCGGCACGTGGGCCACCCCGAGGCGGACCAGCTCCTCGGTCCGGCGGCCGATGAGCTCGTTCGAGGCCCAGCGGGCGCTCCCGCTCTTGACCGGCGCGAGGCCGGTCAGGGCCCGGAGCAGGGTCGTCTTCCCGGCACCGTTGGCGCCGAGCACAGCGGTGATCGAACCCTCCTCCGCCTTGAACGAGACCTCGGAGAGGGCGGCCACCGGCCCGTAGGAGACCGAGAGGCCCGAGACCTCAAGCACCGGCCGACTCGCTCTCGACCGAGGCACCGAGATAGGCCTCCGTGACCGCGGGGTTAGCCTGCACCTCCGCCGGGGTGCCGGCGGCGATCACCTTGCCGAAGTCGAGCACGACGATCCGGTCGCAGGTGGCCATGACGAGGTCCATGTTGTGCTCGACGATGAGCACGCCCATCTCGCCCCGAAGCGAGGTGAGCAGCCGGCCGAGCTCTGCTATCTCGCCGGAGGACAGGCCGCTCGCCGGCTCGTCCATCAACACGAGCTCCGGCCCGGCCACGAGTGCTCTCGCGATGGCGATCTTCTTCTGGACGGGATAGGGCAGGGCCCGCGGGTGCTGCTCGGCGAACTCCGCCACTCCGAGTCGCTCGAGGGCCTCGAGGGACCGCGCGCGAAGGCGTCGCTCCTCGCCCGCCGAGCGGGGCAGGCCGAGAAGCCCGGAGAGGACACCGGTTCGGGCGATCGGCTCGGCACCGACCATGACGTTCTCGACGGCGCTCAGGCCGGCGATCAGACCGACCCCTTGCAGGGTGCGGGCGATCCCGAGGTGGGCAAGTTGGTACGGCCGCTGGTGTCGCAGCTCGCGGCCTCGCCAGACGATCCGACCCGAGCTCGGGCGGACGAAACCACAGACGACGTTGAACACGGTGGTCTTGCCAGCACCGTTCGGGCCGATGACCCCGAGCACCTCGCCGCTCGAGGCGGAAAAGGAGACCTCGTCGAGGACACTCAAGCCCCCGAAGCTCACTGTCACGGCGTCGACCTCGAGCGAGGCGGCCGATCGGTTGACCGCCCTCTTGGCCTCAGGCGGCGGCACCACTTCTCTCCATCTCGCCCGGGGCCGACGCTTGCGCGGCGGCGCGACCTACCCGAACCGAGCCGGTGCAGCCCTCCCCCGGGACGCTGCCGGAGCTCAATCCGACCGGAACGTGCATCTCGAACACGGTCCCCCCTCATGTAAATGAGCGCTCATGCATACCGCGCTCGATCTGAGCCAGTCAAGGGTCTTCAGCGAGAATCTGCCGGCTGGCGCCGGGCCCCGCCTTGGCCCAGAGGCGGAGGCCCCTCAAGGACCGGCATCGCTGGAGCTGAAGGTGGCGGCGCCCACCGTCGCTCGGGTGGAGCGACCGGGCTCCCCGGCGCAACGGGTTCGCGCTGCGGCTGCCCACACCTCCCGGCCCCGGCCGGAGGCGAGAGATGCCAGCGAGGCCATCCGTCCGGCCGGGAAGGTCGCGAAGGGGCCCTCGCACGGCCGATTCGGTGCGCCACACACCAGCTGTGGCTGGGCGAACGCGCTCTGCGGCGGTACCAGTACTCCCGCCCGAAGGTCTCGCTACGGTGCAGCTGATGGCCGTCTTCCTCGTCTGTTTGGCCGGCTTGCTCGGTGCCGCAGTCGTCGCCGTCTGGACCCGGGCCCGCCCGGGGGCACTGGCCCTCTTCCTCTGGCTGTCGAACGGGATCCAGCAACTCGGGCGGGGCCGAGCCGAGCCCCGCCCCCACGCCCAGCCTCTCACCGCTCGCGGTCGCTAGGGCAGGTTCAACCTTCTCGAGCCGCCGTTCGTCGCCTCGCGCTTAGTCGTAGAGGAACGAGAGAGAGTTCGAGGTTCCCCCACTTGTCGAGATCGTGATCGGCACCCGGCCCCGCTGCCGAGAGAGCGGGGGAATGGTCACCTGGCACATGCTGGTGGAGGGGCAGTCGGTCCTCGTTGCCCGCCCGTTAACCCGAGCCACCACGATGCCGTTGGCGCTTATCAGCCCCGATCCGTGCACCACAACGACCGCACCGGGACCGGCCGCGTCCGGCAACACCGCCGTGATGTGAGCCGCTCCTGCGCCAGAGGCGGGCGAGCTCGTGGTCGTGGTGCTGCTCGAGGTCGTGGTCGTGCTCCTGCTGGAGCTCGCTGTCGTGGCGCTGGACGCGGAAGGGGTGTTGGGAGGCGTCGAGCTCACCGGCGGCACGGCTCGGGCTCCGTCGCGTCGGATGGGCGGCGACGCGGTCATGTTCTGCACGACGACGACCCCGGCTACCGCCCCGGCGCCGACGAGCACGACAAAGCCGACTCCGAGCAGTCCCCGGGCCACGGCCCGAGCCATCTCCTGACGCCGCAGGCTCGCCACGAAGATGGACCGGTGCTGCTCTGAGCCAACCGTGACCGGGATCTCCTTCGTGTCATCGTCGGATGGCGCCCGCATAGCTCTCTTCCTCTTCCCAGACTGCGACCGGCGCTAACGAGGTGCACGCCACCAGGCCAGAGAGCAAGCCGCGCTTCCCGATGCGAGCGTGGAGACGAGCTGGGCTCCCCGGATCCGACCCGATGCTCGAGAGCCACCACCGCTGCGAGGCAGCCAGCCTGTTCATGCGGGCGGTGCTCGTCGCGCAGAGGGCTGCTCTTGAAGACTCACCCATAGCCCACTTGCGGTGCGCCCAGATCGCCGGCTCGGCCAGAGGCCCACGACCGCTACGACATCGTCGAGTCCAGGGAGGTAGTTGAGGCTGGGTACAGCGGCTGGTTGCCGGTTCAGCCGTCGCAGCGATCAGCCCGTCAACGGCTCTCGCATCCTCCGAGATAGATCGTCTCCTAGCTCCCACTTGGCTGAGGCCGAGAGTCGAGTCAGGTGTGCCCGCCGTTCGGCCGGCGCCGCCAGCAGGCCCTTGCGGTGCCGGGTCGCCGGCCACCTGCGAGGGCGATCAGCCTGCAAGCCCGAGTCCCGCTGCGAAGTCTCACTTGAGGTGAGCTGTGGGAAGCGATGCGGCATAAAGGCTGACGTTCGCCAGACGGGGCCCTGCTCTCGCTTTCCTCTGACATCGCTTTGGACAGTATGTATGTCATCAATGAGCTACCGCCGCTCATGAGCTGGCGCGGCTCAGTCAGACGGCTGGTGGCGATGGGAGGCCAAGCCACCGACCTCTCGACCGCCAGAACGGGCAGGCGCACGGGCTAGTGCCAGGCCGTCTCAGGCGCAGACGTCGCAGCACCCGAACCGTCGAACCAGGGGGGTTGTGAACTGTTCGCCGGAACGAGTGATCGTGTCTCAACCGGGCATGAGTGTTACACGCTCTCGTCATGATGCTGGCCGTGAAGCTGTCCGAGTGGGCCAAGGCGAATGGCGCGAGCCGCCAGAGCGCGTGCCGCTGGTTCCACGCTGGTGTGCTGGCGGTGCCGGCCCGCCAGTTGGCGACGGGGACGATCCTGGTCGAAGAGCCGCCGGCTGGCCGGGGCGGCGTGGCGCTTTGTGCGAGGGTGTCCTCGGGCGATCAGCGCGCCGAGCTGGACCGCCAGGTACCAGGCTCACGATGCAAGCGACGGCCGACGGACTGGCGCCGACGAAGGTTGTGGCCGAGGTCGGCTCCGGCTTTAACGGCCATCGGGCCAAGCTGCTCGGTCTGCTGAAGGACCCGGAGGTGACGACGATCGTGGTGGAGCACCGGGATCGTCTGGCGCGCTTAGGAGTCGAGTACCTTGAGGCGGCCCTGGCCGCCCAGGACGTGTGGTTGTGAGCGACGAGGCCGAGGTGGCCGATGATCTGGTGAGAGAGATGGTGGAGGTGCTCACCAGCTTCTGTGCCCGAGTGTACGGACGCCGCTCGGCCAAGCGCCGTGCCAGTGCGGCGCTTGAGCCGGCGGGGGAAGCGGCGTAGATGCTCCTCCGAAGGCGTACCCTTCGAGCTGGACCCGAGCGACAAGTGCCG
>JAJZLV010000032.1 GCA_021803215.1 Actinomycetes bacterium
GTGGCCTGATGCTCACGCGTCAGTCCGAGGCAACGGCACGGCCTGAAGTTCATAGGCCGCCGATGGAGCGTGCAATACTGCACACTCTCCGGGAACGGAAGCTTCGACCAGTCGACCGGTTGCCCGCTCACCAGCTGTGTGAGGAGGCACACCGAGATGAGTTGCCGCGGTCGGGTCTCCCATCCGGCCGAGGTGCCAAGTCCGAGGCTCCAAGCCGTCCCCGGCAGGGCATCGGCGAGCGCCGGGCAATCGGTCGCCTGTCCCCCGTCGCCCCGAAGAGGGTCGGCCGAGTCGGTTGGCGCGCGCCCGAAACAACTACGATGCGCCGGTGCTCGCGCTTTTGAACCCGACCTCGTTCGTCGAGTCTTCCGGCTACGTAGCCATATTCATCCTCTGCGTGGCGCAGTCCTGCTGCGTCCCGACCTCCTCCGAGCTCACGATGGGCATCGCCGGGGCGCTGGCTGCCACCGGAAAGCTCAACCTCGCAGTCGTGATCCTGCTCGGCGCCGCCGGCGAGGTGATCGGCGCCTACATCGCCTGGCTGATCGGGCGCACCGCCGGGCGGGGCTTCGTCGACCGGTACGGGAAGTACCTGCTTCTCACCCATCGGGACCTGGATCGGGCCGAGCAGTGGTACGACCGCCACCAGCGCTGGGGAGTCTTCGGAAGCCGGCTCGTGCCGTTCGTGCGCAACTTCGTGGCGCTTCCGGCCGGCGTGGCGGAGGTGCCCCTCGTGCGCTTCGGCTTTCTGACGGCTGCCGGCAGCCTTCTTTGGGACGGAGCAATGGCCGGGATCGGCTACGGCGTCGGCACCCAGTACACGACGATCATGCACGGCTTCAGCGACGCCGGCTATGTGATCGGGGTGCTCGTCGTGCTGGCCGTCGCCTTCGTCATCTACCACCGCTACCGCTCTTACCGGGCAGAGACCTCGGGCCAGGCCGTGGTCGAGCCCGCCGCAGCCCCGAGCGTGCCTGTGTCGGACAGCGCCCGCCTCGGGCGCTCCAGCTCGGTCAGGATCCTGCCGCGAGAGCCGTCGGCCCCGGCCCCTGAAGTCGAAGGCTGAGCCGGGCCCGCTCAGTCCCCGTCTGCCTCCTTCAGATAGCTGGCGATCACCCGGTCGAGCTGCCAGGCCTCGGCCGGCAGGTGGTGCTCTCGTGCCCACCGGACGGTGAACTGGTCGCTCCCGGAAGCCTCGAGCAGCTCGGCTCCTATGCGATCGTGCGCGAGGTACTTGGCTACCTCCGAGCCGAAGCGACCCTGCCAGCGACAGGCGCGGCTACGGCCGAAGCCGATGGCGAGGACCGTGGCGAGCACCCGGCCGAAGGTGCCGAGGCGCGAGCGGACCTTGCCGACGTCATGGAGCAGGCCGGCCGCAGCGAAACCGGGCGGCAGCTCGCTCTCGCTCAGCCCGTCCTCGAGCGCCAGGCGCAGGGCGTCTCGAGCCACTCCGATGCCATGACGCCGGTCCGGGGCCGACATCCGGGCGAAGAGCTCACGCTCGGGTGGCGAGAGGCGCTCTTCGGCCCAGCAGGCGTCTTGTGGGGAGGGGCCGGCCGGAGAGAGGGCACCGAAGAACCTGACGGCCAGGTGCCAAGCTGACCCGAAGCCGCCGAGCGAGAGACGGCGGCCGGCCCGTCGAGCTGAAGACGCCCCACGACTCCTCCCGCCCACGACCCAAACCCTAATGGGCCTGGCCCACGAGCTTTGTCGACGCTCCGGCTTGGTCCGTCTGCGGCTCGATGTGACGGCCCAGAGCCGGCCTGGCCGCCCGACGAGTCCGACAGCCCGCCGGGCCCCCTCGCCCCGGGACTCTCTTCGTCCCCGCAGCGGCTAGACCGTTGGTGCACCGCCTGGCTGGCCGGTGCGTGGCCACAGTGGCAGCTGAGCGAGATGTGGGCCTGCCGGCCCGCCGTGAGACCGATGGAACCTGACGACCCGACCCCGTCCGATCCGCCGCGGGAGCCCCGGAGCCAGCGCGAGCTCGACGCTCTTGGCCGGGCGGTGCGAAAGGCGCGTGCCCAGACGAGCCCGGCCAGCAGGCCCGAGGCGAGCTCCGCCCCGCGGGGGCGGAGCCTTTACAAGGCGTCAGCCGGGCGCGAGTTGGCCGGGGCGTTCTGGAGGCGAGCCAGCCGGACGGCAGGGGTGTTGGCGATAGCGGCTGTCCTCGCTGTCGGGATCGACCTCGCCGTCGGCGCCGGCGGTCGCTCTCGAGTGCCGCTCGCCGCTCGCCGTCACCGCGAGACCACCACCTCGAGCTCGACCACAACCCCGACGAGCACCTCGCCCAGCACCACCACCACCTCGAGCTCGACCACCACCACCTCGAGCTCGACCACCACCACCACCTCGAGCTCGACCACCACCACGATCCCCGCGCCGGGAGCAGGTCCTGTGCTCGTCTCGGTCGAACCTCGGCAGGCGGGGCCTGGCAGCGTCTTGGTGCTGGGCGGGCGAGGCTTTTTCAGCGCCAACGGCGTCATCGTGGCCGAGGTGGCCGGCCACCCTGCCCCGACTAGGTGTCCGCAACAGTCACAGTGCGAGGTGACGGTTCCCGACCTGCACAGGAGAGCGGGGAAGGTGCCAATCTCGATCACGACCTCGAGCGGGACCTCGAACGTGGTCTTTTTCGAGTACCTCTGATGAGCAGCGCTCTCGCCGCCAGCTGGCGCTGTGCGCCGGCGCGGGCCAGCACGCCGTGACTGCTCGCGGCGGGCCCCTGCGAGGGCTCGCCGCGCCGGCTCGAGGGCTGCCCGGGGAGGTGGCCGCCGGTTGCGGCTGCCGGAGGCCGGGGCCGAGCCGCGTCGGGTCTCACTTTGCCTTCTGGCCGAGGAGGCGACGCCCGGCGGCGGCTAAGCAGTAGCAAGCTTTGGGGAGATGTGTTGGCTGTCCCCGAGCGCTCCTGTCCGCCTGCAGGCCGCCCGAGGCCGTCGGCGGATGCCATCGGGTCCGGCGGGTGCCCGCGGGACCGGGAGCAGTCGGTGAGCAGGAGCCGGGAGCGGCCCCGTTGGAGGCGCCGCCTCTTGCGGGTCGTCCTTTCGCTTTTCGGGCTGCTCGTCGCCCTGGCCGCCGCTTCTTTCGGATACGAGCTCTCTCTGCCAGGAGTCGGCGACGCTCCGGCCAAGGTCGCTGCGATCGTGCACTCGCATCACGGCAGGCTCGCGACTCTTCCGCTGCCAAAGAAGCTGGCGAAGGCGATCGTGGCGGTGGAGGACGAGCACTTTTACTCGAACGTCTTCGTAAACGTCTTCGACGGCGCGGCTCGGGCCGCGGTGGCCTCCGTCGAGCGAGGGGGCGACCCAGGCGGCAGCACGATCGCCCAGCAGCTGGCCAAGCAGCTCTACCCTCACGGCCCCGGCCTGGCTGGGACCTTGGAGGAGATAGCTCTCGGGGTCAAGCTGTCTCTCGTCTTCTCCAAGCCGAAGATCCTCGAGATGTACCTGAACGCCATCTACTTCGGCAACGGCTACTGGGGTGTCGTCCAGGCGGCGCGTGGCTACTTCGGCGTCAGCCCGTCTCAGCTCAACTGGGCGGAGGCTTCCATGCTTGCCGGCCTGCCGCAGGCGCCGAGCGCTTACGACCCGGTCCATCATCTGAGGCTTGCCAAGGAACGGCAGCACCACGTCCTCGACCAGCTGGTCGACAACCACATGCTCACAAAGGCGCGGGCCAGGGCGGCGTACAGGGCCCGTCTCCCGCTCCTGGCCACCTGAGTGCTGGCCACCTGAGTGCTGGCCACCTGAGCGCATGGCCAGCACTCCTCCGGGCTGGAGCCTGCACGGGGGCGGCAGGCCAAGGCACTCCTATCCTGCTGGCCTACGATCTCGCCTGAGCACCGGCAGGTCGAGCAGGGGCGTAGTTCGCGATGCCTCGGGTCCGTCGGGCGGTGCGTGAGAGATGAGGAGAGACAGGTGACACCTCACCGCCAGGAGGTCCGCTGGGCCGCTCGGGCACAAAAGAGCGGTGCTCGGGCGTGACCGAGCTGTTCGTGCTCCCCCTCGGCGAATGCTGTTGCAACTACGAGGTGGTGGCTCCGGGGGTTCGAGATGGCCACCGCGCCCACATCCCGGTGAGCGCCTTCCTCATTCGGCTGAGCGATGACAGTCTCGTGCTCGTCGACACCGGGATGAGCCGCCTGCACGTCGCCGATCCGGAGCTCACCTGGAGGGGGTCTCCGTCCGAGAACGCTCTCGTCCCCACCATGCGCCCCGAGGACAGCCTGCTCTTCCGCCTCGCCCAGCTGGAGGTGGCGCCGCAGGACATCGACTACGTCGTGAACACCCATCTCCACTTCGACCACGCCGGCAACAACGACCTGCTCGGCGGCGCCAAGTTCTTCGTGCAGCGAGCGCAGTACGAGCAGGCGAAGGACAATCCGAGCTTCCCGAACCAGTACTGGAACCTGCCCTCTTTGAGCTACGAGCTGCTCGACGGGAAGGCTCGGCTCTTCGACGCCATCGACCTCTTCCCCACCCCGGGCCACTGCGAAGGGCACCAGTCGGTGGCGGTGGACCTCTCCGAGACAGGAACGGTCATGATCTGCGGCGACGCCGTCTACTGCCAGGACAACTACGACCACGACTCGTGGGGCGGTCAGGCCGACCCGGTGCTGGCACGCGAGAGCGCCCTCATGCTCGCCTCGGTGGCCGCCGAGCGCCAGGCGATGATGATCTACGGGCACGACATCGCCCAGCAGCGAACGTTGCGTCTGGCGCCCGGAGCCTCCTATCGGTAAGCCCTTCGATGGCCAGCCGGCTGAGGAGATGCTGTCGGAGCCGGGTCGGTTCAACGCGGGCCTCCACTGGCTGGCGCGGTCTCGGGCACACGGAAGCGCCCGTCCTCTCTGGCCCGCCCCCGATGAGCGCTCGAGGTCCGTCGCGGTGGCCCGGGCTCTCGGAGAAAGGAGCAGGACGAACCGGGCCGGCTCGCCCCTCGCGCCGGGCTGCTCGCTCGGGGCCGCGAGTCAGGCTGCTCGAGCGACCGCCGCGCCCATGCGTTCGACAGCCTCGCTCAGCAGGCTTGCAGAGGTGGCGAAGTTGATCCGGGCACAGCGCTCACCGCCGGTCCCGAAGGGAGGCCCGGCGGTGAGAAGGACACGCGCCTTCTCGAGGAACCAGGCCGCCGCCCCGACCCTGGCCGTGGCGTCCCCGCGGGCGGCGCCCCCGTTGCCGGGAGGCTGTGTGCACGGCAGCTGGCTGAAGTCCATCCACCCCAGGTAGGTGGCCGCTCCAGGAGACCAGCGCACCGACGGCAGGTGGGTCGCCAGGAGCTCGCCCAGCAAGCGCTGGTTGGCGGCCAGGGCTTCGATGACCGAGTCGAGCCAGTCCCCTCCGTGGCGGAGGGCGGCCGTGTGGGCCAAGACTCCCAGGTGGCTCGGACCGTGACTCACCTCTTCAGGCAGCCGGGCTAGGTCAGCGGCTGCTTTGGCTCCGGCAAAGACGAGCGCGGCCTTGAGGCCAGGCAGATTCCATGCCTTCGAGGCTGAGGCGAGCACGAAGCCCCGTTCCGAGCCAGGGACCGCGAGGTAGGAGGTGAAGCTCGCCCCGGGCAAGACGAGCGGTGCGTGGATCTCGTCGGCCACGACGCGCACGCCGGCAGCCTCGGCCGCCTCGGCCACGGCGGCCAGCTCTGCGGAGGAGTGGACGGTGCCCGTCGGGTTGTGAGGGTTGCACAGCAGGAAGGCGGCCCGCCCGTGGCCGGCGGCCTCGGCGAAGCTGCCGGTCAGTGCCGGAAGGTCCAGTCGCTGCTCGCAGGTCAAAGGGACCTCGACCACCCGACGGCCGAGGTGCTCGGCAAAGGCGTAGAAGGGGGGATAGACCGGCGGTGTCACAAAGATGGTGTCGCCGGGTCCGGTGACGAGCTTCATGATCTCCACTGCGCCGAGCATGACGTCTGGCACCAAGGCGCTTCGCTCGGGCGCCAAAGCGGTGGAACCCCAGCGCTCGGCGGCGAAGTCCGAATAGGCCTCGGCGTAGCCTTCGCCGAAGGAGTAACCGGTATCTCCCCGCCTGAGCGCCTCTTCGAGCACGGCGACGACGGGCTCGGCCGGCATCACGTCCATCTCGGCTACCCAGAGAGGAAGGACGTCAGGATCGACAGCTCGCCACTTGGCACTCTTGCGAAGTCGGAGCTCGGCGAGCGGAATGTCGAAGGGAGGAGCGTCGGCGACCATTGCAGGAACCTACCTGGTCGGCAGCACTTTCCAGCCGCCGACGGCGAGCACGCGGTCGGCGGTCGACCGAGAGGCCGCTCGGGTGCCGCCCAGCCGGCTCTGGGGTTTCCTGGCCCGAACCAAGATGGGATGCTCGTCGGCGACGAAGCGCCTGCGGACTGGAGTGGAGGGAGATGACTGCTTGGATCTGTGCAACCTGTGGCGTCCAGCACTCCGACACCAGCGAGGCGCCCGTCACGTGCGCCATCTGCGAGGACGAGCGTCAGTACGTCGGGACGAGCGGCCAGAGCTGGACCACGATGGAGGAGCTTGCCAGCCGGCATACCGTCGTGGTCAGACAAGAGGAAGCAGATCTTTTCGGGATCGGCTTGGAGCCGTCGTTCGGGATCGGCCAGCGCGCCCTTCTCGTTCGCACTCCCTCGGGCAATGTTCTCTGGGACTGCATACCGCTGCTGGACGAGAAAGCTGCGGCCCGTATTGCGGAACTGGGTGGCATAGCAGCCATCTGCGCCTCCCATCCCCACTTTTACGGGGCCTACGTCGATTTCGCCCAGGCCTTCGGGGCCCGGGTCTACCTGCCGAGGGCGGACGCCGGCTGGATCCGGCGAGCCTCCGAGCACGTCGAGCTGTTCGAAGAGGAAGCCGAGCCCTTGCCCGGGGTGACGGTCGCTCGCATCGGTGGGCACTTCGATGGCGCGGCCGTCCTCCACTGGGCCGTCGGAGGCGACGGGAGAGGCGCCCTGCTGACCGGCGACACCGTCCAGGTGGTACCCGACCGCGGCTGGGTGAGCTTCATGTGGAGCTACCCGAACCTCATCCCGCTCGACGCCGCGACGGTCGAGGACATTGCCCGCAAAGTGGCGCGCTTCGAATTCGACCGCGTATACGGCGGTTGGTGGGGTCGGGTGATCGAGCGAGGCGGGTCCCGAGCGATCGCCCGCTCGGCGGCGCGATACGTCGAGCGTCTGCGGGGCGGGCGCCCGGCGCCGCTGCCGCACGAGACGGGAAACGGACAGAGCTGAGCCCTCTCGAGGAGCTCTCTCGAGGCGAAGGGCGAGCGCGCTCGCCGGGCCCCTGGGCCGCTCGTCGCCGCTGGCCCGAGCCGCCAGCGCCTTCGGGAGGCCGGCCGCCTGGCGACCGGCCGCGCCCGGCTCAGTTGGAGCGTTGCCAGCGCGCAATCTCCTGCACGCTGCCGGCGTCGACGTCGTACAGGAGACCAACCGCGGTCGTGATGGGCGCCAGATAGCCGGTGAGGGCGAGCAGCTCCATGTCGCTCTCGAGCGCCTGGCGATGATCTCCGATGGCGAGGAAGTCGAGACCGGCTCCCGTGGCCTCGCGCAGCTCCGCGTCGGTCGTACCCGCCATCCCACAGCGGGTGTGCTGCATGGTCACGACAGTGCGCACTCCGAGCACGTGGGCCGAGACTGCCAGGCTGCGCAGGACGTCGTCTGTGACCCTGCCTCCGGCGTTGCGAATCACGTGAGCCTCGCCGAGCTGGAGGCCGAAGACCGCAAGTGGGTCGATGCGCACGTCCATGCACGTCACGATGGCGAGGCGCCGGCTCGGGTGAGGGCTCGCCGGGGCGGGCTGCCTGGTGGAGGCGTACCTCTGGTTGGCGGCGAAGAGTCGACCGATCTCCTGCATGCAAGAGGAGTAGTCCCTTTCCGCTCGTCACGACAACTCGAGGGGCCGTTCCGCCAGCGAGCCGGTCCAAGCTCGTTGGAGAGGGCCACTACAAGTGGGTACGTTCGCCTGGGATGGACCGCCCAGCTGGAGGGGTCCGCGGTGGACCGGGCCTATTGGACCCGCCGTCGCTGGCCTGGTGCCAGGCCAGGACGGGCACCCTTTCCCCTGGTGCCCTGGCGCTCGGCCCGCCAGGCCGCCCGGCGCATCTCCCGGCTGGCCTCGACCTTCCGGCTTGTCGCCTCCCTGTCGAGGATCTGCTGGAGGACTCTCTCCTGTTTGGCGGGCGGGAGGGGTCGCAGTTGGCGCTCGATCGCAGCGAGGTTGCCAGCCAGCCGGCGCCCTTTCTTGCGGGACTTCTTTATCGTCTTGAAGAGGCGCTTGCCGTACCAGTGTCGCAGCCGGGCGTTGCGAAGAATGAGGTCGCTAGGGATGTCGCGCAGACGGCGCTTTGGCTTTCGAGGCTTCGCCTTGTCATTTGGCACCGGCTATTGATACCCGAGCAGCCCGGTGCAGGTCACGCCGGAGCAAGCAGCGGGGTCGGAAATCGACTGGCAGCTCGGCTGCTGGCTCGGCAGGTGAGCAGGATCGCGCCCGCCACGGGTGTCGGTGACATCGCAGTCCGCCGGGCCGCTGGGCGCCGGTGCGGAGAGGAGCTGGCTTGGATGGACAAAGGAGCGGTCCGGCGCTCGTCGACCCGGCCTCCTCCGGCTCTGGCCCGGCCCGGGCGGCCCTGGCTCTGCTCCTTGGCGGCTGCGGCGGGAGCGGTGCCGCTCCGAGCTGATAAAATCATGGCATCGTCAGGTGGTAGTCGGCGTGGCCCGTTCGAGAGATCCCCGAGTCGGCCGGATCTGAACGGAGTTTCTCATAAATCACAGTCAGGGCGAGACCCCTTCCGGCGCTCCTCTTGCGCCATGCCTGGCCTCAGCGGCGTTCCAGATCTTGAGCGTGCGGGCAGCGAGTGCCGTCACGCCGCCAACGCTCTCCCGGTGAGCAGCTCTGTCGGCAAGCGCCAGCGCGAGCGGCAGAAGCTGGAGCGCGCTCAGGCCAAGGCGGAGCGGAGAGCCGCTCGACAGGCCGGCCTCCCCGCTGGCGGGGATGCCTTAGGGCCGGCCGACCGGAGCGAGCCAGAGCTGATCGACGAGCTGCGTGCACTGCAGCGGGCCTTCGGGGAGGGCGAGATGTCAGCGGAGGACTTCGAGGAGGGCCGAGACAGGATCCAGGCCCAGCTGCAACGGCTCTTGTCGTGACCGACCAAGCGATCGGCCCGAAGCTGCAGGTGACTGCCGATGCCCATCAGCCGGCAGGCGCTCTCGGGGTGGCCACGCCAGCCGGCGGGCCGCTCCGCTTCGCCGAGCGGCCCGGCAGCCCGCGCTCCTCGGCCCACCGATCCCCTAGGAGCAACCGGATCCGCATCCAGGCGGGGTCGGGCTGCTCTCCAGCATCTGATCGACACAGCAAATCGACACAGCAAATAGAAAGCAAGGAGAAAAAGGACATGGCAACTGGAACGGTGAAGTTCTTCAACAGCGAGAAGGGCTTCGGGTTCATCACGCCAACCGATGGAGAAAAGGACGTCTTCGTGCACTACTCCAACATTTCCGGAGACGGATACAGGAGCCTCGAAGAGGGCCAGCAGGTCGAGTTCGACCTGGCCCAGGGCCGCAAGGGCCCGGAAGCACAGAACGTGCGGGTGCTCTAGGCCGCTGCCACTCCGTTGAGAGGCGTCGTGCCCGGTGCCGCGGTTCCTCCCGGGCAAGCCCGGGAGGAACCCCACCTCTTTGCGCTCATGGCCGATCCCGGCTGCCTGGCGCCTGCGCCGCGCGCCGGAGGAGATGCGAGCACAGGGCGCCTCCGGCGCCGGTAGCGCGCTGGACAGCCCGTTTTTTTGCTCGAGTGGCTGGTGGGCTGGGCGAGATCCGTCCGCGGACGAGCCGAGCTGGAGCGGACTCCCTCCGGCCAGCCGTCGTCTCGGCAGCGGCTGCCCGTCGCCTGGGGCTGATCAGGCACCTCGATCTATCACATGGCAGACGAGCCTTGGGTCGCATCTGCGCGGGTCGAGATGCCTCGCCCGCTGGTCGAGACTGCGGAGCTCGTCACGCAGGGCCACCAGCTCGACGATGCGGGCGTCCAGCTCGCTCGCTCGCCGTCTGATCAGGTCGGCGACGAAGTCGCAAGGCGCCTCGCCCCGGTCTCGAAGGGCGATGATCTGGCGGATCTCGCCGAGGCGCAGGCCGACGGCCTGGGCGGCCCGGACGAAGCGAAAGCGCTCGAGGGCATCCTCTTCGTAGAGGCGATAGCCCGAATTGCTCCGCTCGGAGGGGCGCAGCACGCCGATGCGGTCGTAGTAGCACCTCAGGGAAGATGGGAGGGTGCGAAGCACAGCTGTAGTGGTAGTAGTACGGGAGGGGGTGCGGGGGAG
>JAJZLV010000066.1 GCA_021803215.1 Actinomycetes bacterium
CGACGGGCTCGAGCGCCTGAACGTGCACGGCTCGGGCATCTCCCTCGGTCACCCGATCGGCGCGACCGGCTGTCGCATCCTCACCACGCTCTTGCGAGAGATGCACCGCCGACAAGCCCGCTTCGGCCTCGAGACGATGTGCATCGGCGGCGGACAGGGGATCGCCGCGGTGTTCGAGCGGGTGGAGTGAGCTTCGACGTTCGGGCGCCCTCCTCGGCTCGTGTGGGCAGGGGCCAGGCGTGAGAAGAAGACCCTCGAGTCCTTCTTCGACCTTCTGGGCGAGGAGCGTGCGACCTGACTGAGCGCCAGGAAGCGAAGCTCTCCTGGATCGCCAGGGAGAACGGTCGGCTCTATCGGACCTACCTCCTCGAAGAGCAGCTCCGCCTTGCGATCCGGACCAAGGGGATCGTTTCGCTCACCATGCTCGGCACATGGCTCGTCTGCGCGGCGCGCTGCGGCATCCGGGGCCCTCGTCGAGCTCGGCAAGAAGGTCCGTCGCCACCTTCGGGGCACCCAAGCCGCGATGCTCAACGACGTGCCGAACGCGTTGGATACGGCGCCCACCCAGCAAGAGGCCTTCGAGTTGCTCGGGATCCTGATCTTCGTGCGCATCGCGTAGCCACAACCATCACCCACGGATGAGAAGAGTTCCCAGGTCATCGAGGTGACCACTTGGCTCGCAGGCGCAGCTTCCGCCTGACGGGCCACAGCCGTGGCTTTGGCGAGGTCTCCCTCAGCCGAGTGACTCGCCCGAGACAGGGTCGAAGAAGTGCAGCTTCGATGTCTCGATCCGGAGCGAGACGGTGTCTCCCTGGCGGACCGGAACGTAGGGCGGCAGCTTGGCCGTACCGTGGGCCGCCGACTCCTGGCGGTGGACGACTGGGTCCGCGAGCGACTCGGCCTCTTCGAGGTCCGGCGCCACCCTCGATGCGGCTCCCGGGAGCGAGAAGTGGAGGAGGAGCTCACAGCCGAGCCCCTCGACCAGGTCGACCTGAGCCGAGAGGAGCGGTCCGCCCCCCTCGGCGTGCGAGAGCGACATGTTCTCCGGCCTGATGCCGACGACGACCCGCTGGCCGAAACGCTCCTTGAGATGTGGGTGGCGCTTCAGGTGTGCCTCGTCGATCTCGAGCACTTGGTCGCCGAGGAGGAGCCTCGGCTCGGAGGGAGCTCCCGCCAGCGTCGCCTCGTAGAGGTTCATCGGCGGCGAGCCTATGAACCCGGCCACGAAGACGTTGGCCGGGGCGTCGTAGAGCTCCTGCGGCGGGGCGTACTGCTGGAGCACTCCGTGGTTCATCACCGCCACCCGGTCGCCCATCGTCATCGCCTCCACCTGGTCGTGGGTGACGTAGAGGGTACCGATGCCGAGCCGGCGCTGGATCTTCAGCACCTCGCCTCTCATCTGCACGCGCAGCTTGGCGTCGAGGTTCGAGAGCGGCTCGTCCATGAGGAAGACCTGGGGGGAGCGGACGATGGCCCGGCCCATGGCGACTCGCTGCCGTTGGCCGCCCGAGAGCTGCTTGGGACGGTGGGAGAGGTACTCACTCAGGCCGAGCACCTGAGCCACCTCGCTCACCCGCCTTTGGATCTCGCCGCGGGGCATCCGCTGCACCTTCAGGCCGAAGCCGATGTTCTCGGCCACGCTCATGTGCGGGTAGAGGGCGTAGTTCTGGAAGACCATGGCCACGTTCCGCTCCTTCACCGCCACGTTGTTGACCAGGCGTCCGCCTATTCGGATGGCGCCCGAGGTGATGTCCTCGAGGCCGGCCACCATCCGAAGCGCCGTCGTCTTGCCGCAGCCCGAGGGCCCGACGAGGACGGTGAACTCTCCCTCTTCCACCTGGAGGTCGAGGTTCGAGACGGCCTCCATTCTCTCGTTGTACTTCTTGCAGACCTTCTCGAAGGTGATGGCCGTGGTCATCTTGCCTCGGCTCCTTTCTCGCCATCGGTCCCGCTCGCCCCGAGCGGCCGGGCCGGTCCCGCTCGCTCGCTACCCCCGCCAGCTAGGCCCGGCTCCGGACAGGCTGCCTCACAGCTCGCCGCCGAAGCGGTTGGCGGCCCTGCCGCTCGTGCCGGGCTCGCACCAGAACAGGTCGCCGGCGTGCGGCTCCTGCTCGAGCTGCCGATCGCCGAGACCGTCTCGCGCCGTCGTGATGAAGAGCTCGTCGCGATCTTCCCCGCCGAAGGCGATGCTCGTCACCTGAGACACCGGCAGCTTCACGATCCGGTCGAGCGCGCCGTCGGGAGTGAGCCGTCGCACCTCGCCTCCGCCCCACATCGCCACCCAGACGCAGCCCTCGGCGTCGAGGCAGAGCCCGTCGGGGATGCCAGGTCCGGCGACTGCGAGAGAGCCGAGAGGCCCGGTCATCGCGCCCGTCTCCACCTCGGTCGAGTAGAGGTCGACGCGAGACAGCACCGAGTCGACGTGGAAGAAGGTGGTCCGGTCCTCGCTCCAGTCGAGCCCGTTCGAACAGGTCACCCCCGAGAGGCGCACCTCCATCGAGAGGTCTGGTGCCAGGCGGTAGAGGTGGCCGACGGGGTCTTTGCCGGCGTGGTGCATCGTCCCCACCTGAAAGCCGCCCCAGGGATCGACCTTGCCATCGTTGAAGCGCACTCTGGCGGCATCGGCACGAAAGCCATTCAGCTCGCAGGGGGCCTCCCCGGCAGCGGCCAGGCTCACCAGCCTGTCTCCGAGGGCGAGCAGCAAGGGTCCCTGCTCCGAGAGAGCCACCGCCGTCACCGGCTCGAAGAGCAGCTCCGAGCGGTCGATCCCCGCCACCGGGTCGTACTCGTGCAGCGTCTGTCCGACGATGTCGACCCATCGCAGGCGATGGGCCCTCTCGTCCCATAGCGGCCCCTCTCCGAGGATCGCCTGGGCCGGGTGAGCCACCTCGGCGGCAAGGACGAGAGGCGTCACCGGTGCCTCCTGGCAGGAGCGAGCGTGACAGTCTGACTCTTGGTGTAGAAGAGCGCGGCCGCCTTCCCCTGCTCTTTCATCCCGTAACCCGATGCGCCGGTGCCGCCGAAGGGGGCATAGAAGTCGACCCCGGAGGTGGGGGCGTTCACCCGAACGAGGCCGGTGTCGAGGCGGGCCAGGGACTCCATGGCGCTGTCGAGGTCCGAAGTGTAGACGGCAGAGACGAGCCCGAAGCGGACCCCGTTCGCCATGTCGATCGCCTGGTCGAGGTCGCGGGCCGAGAGGACCGCCGCCACCGGCGCGAAGACCTCCTCTTGGCAGAGCTGAGAGGAGGGGTCGAGATCGGCGACGAGGGTCGGCTCTATGAAGTAGCCCTCCTCGAAGAGCGGCCTGCCCCCGGCGATCACCCGGCCGCCGTCCTCGCAGGCCCGCTCGACCGCCGCCAACGCCTTTCGGCGGGCGGCGTCGCTTATGACCGGTCCGACGACCGTGGCGGCATCGTCCGGGTCGGCCACCTCGAGGGCCCTCACCGCTTCTACGAGAGCCTCGACGAAGTCCTCGGCCCCGCCCACGACTATCACTCGCGAGGTGGCGGTGCACTTCTGACCGGCATAGCCCATCGCCGAGGCGGCGACGAGGCCGGCCGTCCGGAGGAGGTCGGCGTCGGGAAGGACGATCGAGGGGTTCTGCCCGCCCATCTCGGCCTGCACCGGGATCTGGCGCTCGGCGCCCCGTCGCACGATCGAGGCGCCGACGGCGCTCGAGCCGGTGAAAGAGACCAGATCGGCCGTCTCCACCAGGGCGGCACCGGTGACGGCGTCGCCCTTCACCACCCGGAGCACGCCTGAAGGGAAGCAAGGTTGCAAGAGCTCGTCGAGGAGCTCGGCGACGGCCGTCGCGGCCGGCGCCGGCTTCCAGACTGCGGCGTTCCCGTAAGCGAGTGCCGGCGCCAGCTTCCAAAGGGGGATGGCGACGGGGAAGTTCCAGGGCGTGACGAGCCCGGCCACCCCTTGGGGAAGGCGGCGGCTGAGAAGAAGGCTCTTCCCGTCGGGGGAGGGGAAGGCCTCTCCCTCCGGGTCCAGGACGGCCCCTGAGTAGTAGCGGAGGATGGCGACGCCCCGCTGCACCTCGCCCGCCATCTCGGAGCGGGGCTTACCAACCTCGGCGATGCCGAGCTCGGTGAGCCGGCTCGAGGCAGCTTCGACCTGGCCCGCCGCTCGGCTGAGAGCGGCGGCCCGCTCAGGAGCCGGGAGAGCCGCCCAGGCTCGCTGGGCTGTGCGGGCCGACTCGACGGCGGCCGCCACCTCGGCCGGGGCCGTCTCGGTGAAGCTGGCGAGCACCTGGGAGGGCCGTTGGGGCGAGACGCTTTGCAGCTTGCTCACTTGCGGGCTCCTTCTCCGGCACGCACCAGGACGGCCGGTCGGGGCTCGGAGAAGCCCTCGACGTGCTCTATCGGCCAGTCGATCGGCGAGGTGACGCACTCGAGGCCCTCTGTCGTGACGAGGAAGGTGTCTTCCACCTTGGCTCCGCCCGAGAGGCTCGGGTTCCAGGCGAGAGCATGCCCCGGGGACACCTCGAGCGACCAGAAGGCGCTCTGCTCGAAGCCGGGGGCGAGCTCGAACTCGCGGGTGCCGTACCCGATCGGACCGCCCTGCCAGTGCTCCCGCCAGGCCTCGGGGTGGCCGACCTCGGCGTAGGCCTCGACGAGGCGCAAGGTGGCCTCCCCGTAGGTCGCCCCGGGCGAGCAGGCCCGGAGGACGGCTGCTTCGATCTGGCGAACGGCGCGGAACCTCTCGGCCAGCTCGGCCGAGGCGGGCTTGTCCGCGACGAAGCGGGTAGCGGCAACGTTGAGGCCGCCCCGGCGCGAGACGATCACGGCCATCATGCGCTCGTATGCCGGCAGGCCGAGCGCCAACGGGTGGCGGAGATCCCCGACCCGCTCGTCGCCGGCGACGAGGGCCACGACCGCTTCGGCTCCGGTCAGCTCCAGCTGGCGGACCATCTCGGCCTGCACCTCCCTGTCGGTGACACCGGGCCGCCAGGACTTGAGAGCCGCCTCGAGGGCGTGCGTCGTGTCCCGCCCGAGCCAGCGCAGGCCCTCTTGTCCGAAGTCGGTGAGCGCCATCCGGCTGATCACGAGGTCGTCGGAGAGGTCGACGCCGAAGGCGGGGTGGCCGTCGGAGCCGACGTTGGCCGGCACCGCCCCGAGCCTTGCAACACAGGTGGCGACGAATGCCTCTGGGTCGTACCAAGGGACCGCCAAGACCGAGAAGCCGGAGGCCGCAGGATCACAGTCCGCCACGATCCGGGGATACTCCACCTCGGTCGTGACGAGCAGCTGGGCTCCCTCCGAGAGAGCTACCCAGACCATGTCGACGGGCAGAGCTCGGTCGATCGCCGTGTTCATGCCGCCGGTCGCCCAGGCGACCGCCGCCGGACCGCTCAGCACTATCCCTTCGAGCCCCCGCTGCTCTGCCAGCCGGCGGAGCCGCCCGACCACTTGGCGGACGTGGTCGGGACGCGAGGCACCGTCGCGCAGGCCCCTTCCCATCTCCTCATCACCCGCTGTCGCCCGGCCAGTCGCCGAAGTAGACCGACTCGTCATGCGAGCGGTGCCTCCTTGCCGGGCTCGGTGCCGACGCCGGCGTCCCAGAGGCGGGGATTGGGGACCGCCTTCCAGGCGCCGCCCTCGTGGAAGGAGGCCTCCGAAACGATGCCGGGCAGCGTCATGTCGAGGGCGGCGTAGACGTCGAAGGGCGGCGCCGTGCCGTCGTGGACGGCGTCGATGAAGTCCCGCACGGGGAAGCTGTCAGCCCCCCAGTGTCCGGCTCCCTCGGCTACCTCGCGGTAGCGCTTTGGCAAGAAGTCGTCGGCGTAGGCGTCGAGGGGCTGCCATCTCTCGGAGGGGCTCTTGTCGAGCAGGTAGACCCGCGGCTCTTGTCCCTCGGCCCGCGGCGCCTCGTAGGCTCCGGCGGTCCCCTGCAGCGAGTAGTAGTCCATCAGGTGGGGCCGGTTGGAAAGCAGGTCGAGGCGCACCCTCAAGAGTGCCTGGCGCGAGGTCCGCCCCAAGAGCACGATGGTGTCGTCTATCTCATGCTCGGGGTCGGTATGCCGGCCGCTCCCGACGCAGCTGACGGCGACAATGCGGTCGTCGAACCACTGCAGGAGGGGTCCGACGCTGTGAGTCGGGTAGCTGTGCCCAGAGCGGCCCACCTGCCAGAAGTAGCGCCAGGTGGGATCGCCGGCAGAGTTGGTGTGCCAGCTCTTCATCTCGTGCAGGTACTCGCCCTCGCCGAAGTAGAGCTCGCCAAAGAGACCGGCCTTCGCCATGGCTCCGACGATCAGGTTGGGGCGAGAGTAACAGTAGTTCTCGGCCAGCATGTAGAGGGCGTCGCTTGCGCGGACCGCCGCCACGAGCCGGCGGCCCTGCTCGAGGCTGACGGCGGCGGGCACCTCGCTCAGGACGTGGACGCCTCGCTCGAGGGCCGCGACGGCCTGCGGCACGTGGTGGTGCTGGGGAGACGCCACGATGACGGCGTCGACTCGCTCCAGCAGCTCGTCGTAGCGCTCGAGAGCGGGCACCCCGGTCGCGGTGGCGAACTCGTGGCGGGCCCGCGGGTCGGGCTCGTAAACGGCCGCTATCTCGGCCCGGTCCTCGTAGGCGTGCATGCCAGCAAGGAAGCTCGCCCCGCGAGGTGCGCCCGCCACCCCAATCCTCAGCTTTGTCAATGTTCCTCTTCTCCTTTCGCGCCGACTGCGGGCGCCTTGACGCCGGTCACCCGCCGGCGTGGGCGAGGCGGATGCCGCCGTCGACCACGAGCGTGGTGCCGGTCACGTACGAGGAGCGCTCGCTCAACAGGAACTCGACGCAGTCAGAAACGTCGTCGGGCTGTGAGAGGCGCCCGATCGGGATCACCTGTTCCATCTCTCGGCGGCGCTCTGGCGCCTCCCGGAAGATCTGGGCCGAGACGCCGGCCTCGACCACCCCGGGGGCCACGACGTTCACCCTGATGCCACGGGGGGCGAGCTCGAGAGCCAGGCAGCGGGCCAGCATGTCGATGCCGGCCTTCGAGACGCAGTACGACATGAGGTCGCGGGCTGGGGCAACCCCGATCCAGGAGCCGATGAAGACGATCGAGCCGCCCCGCCCGGCCATCGCCCGGGCGGCCGACTGGGCGGTGTGAAAGGCCCCCGTCAGGTTGATCCCGATGACCCGGGACCAAGAGGCCTCCTCGAGGTCGATGGCGGGCGAGCGCTCGACCACGCCGGCCCCGGCCACCATGGCGTCGAGACGGCCGTGGCGCTCGATGATCCGCTTCACAAAACCGTCGATGCTCGCCCGTTCTGTGACGTCGCAGCCCTCGACGCCGGCGCCTTCTCTCAGGTCGCAGCCGACGGCGGTCGCCCCAGCCTGCTCGAGGCGGGCGACGATCGAGCGGCCGAGGTCGCCCGAGGCGCCGGTGACGCCGATCACCTTTGCCTCGAGCGATCCTCCCGCGGGCCCTTGGCCGGTCGTCGCTGTCATCTCTTCTCCTCTTCGCGCTCGGCCCCGCAGAAGTGGACGATGCTCCCGGCGAGCACCCGAGCGGCGCGCTCGAGGTCGGCGCCCGAGACGTGCTCGTCGTCGGAGTGGGCCGTTTGCTGGTTGACGCCGTGGTAGACGGCGGGCACGCCGTAGGAGGCGAAGTCGGCGGCGTTCCCGACGGCTCGGGCCGCCGCCAGCGGCAGCTCTCCCCCGACGACGTCGTGGTAGCTCGCCTGCACGGCCGCTATGACCGGCTCGGAGGGGGCGAGGGCGTAAGCCGGGCCGACCTCTTTCAGCTCGACGCCGACCCTGAGGCCGGTCTTTGCGGCCACCTCGGCGCAGAGTCCCTCCAGCTCCTCGAGGACGTCCTGTTTGGTCAGCGGGGCCCGGTAGCGGCGGGTGCCGACGACGACGGCCTCGGTCGGCACCCGGTTGTAGAAGTCGCCGGCGTGGACCTGGCCGACGAAGAGCGTCTCGGGCCCAAAGGGCTCTGCCGGCTGGGCGGCCAGCTCCTCTGCCCGGGCCTCCAGGGCGTCGAGGAGGAGCCGGACGGCGTTTATCGGGTGGGCAGCTCGGTCCTTCAGCTCGACCTCGTGCATCGAGGCTCCCATTGCTCTCACCTCGATGGTGTAGATCGACATCCCGCGCGAGGCCGTGGCGAGGTCCTCGTGCCCGAGCTCGGCGATGACCGCCGCATCGCCCGCCACGCCGCGGCCGAGGAGCGAGCGGATGGTCCGCTGGTCACCGAGCGGCGCCTCGTGCAGCCCATGGGCGGTGACCAGCAGATCTCCTAGCGGCCGCACCCCGGCGTCGGCGAGGGCCCGTATCGCCTCGCAGATGGCGGCAAGGCCGCCCTTCATGTCGGCCGCCCCGCGGCCTCGCACCACGTCGCGCTCGAGGTCGATCGAGGGCGGGTCGTGGGGGACAGGCACGGTGTCGCTGTGGCCGTCGAGCTGCAGGGTCGGGCCGCCTCCTTCTCCCTTGAGGCGCCCGATGACGCTCGGGCTCCCGGCGAACTCCTCATCGATGGAGGTCTCGAGGCCGAGCTCCGAGAGGGTCTCGGCGAAGACCGCGGCGAAGTCGGCCTCTTGTCCGGTCGGGCTCGGCACCGAGATGAAGCGGTAGGTCTCTTCCATGAGGCGGCGGCGAGAGACCGCCCCGGCGGCGAGCTTGGCGAGCTCGCGCCGCGAGCTAGCCATCGGAGCGGGCAGCCGGGCTCTGCCGCCGCCCGAGGACGAGCGGAAAGATCCTCGACCAGCGGGACTGGTCCTGCGGGTGGCGGTACTCGGGCACGAAGCCGATCTTCAGGTAGGTCCTTATCGCCGGCAGCCTGAAGTCGTCGGTCTCGAGGACGGCGCTTCCAAGGCCCTCGTCGCGAAAGTGCTTGAGCACCGCCCAGGTGACGAGGCCTCCGAGGCCCCGCCCGGCCTCGGCGCGGTAGGCCCCGACATAGTGCAGGTAGCCGGCTTGTGGATACTGCTCGGGCAGGTGACGAGCCGAGGCGACGGCCACGACCCGGCCATCGTCTCGCACCACGTAGGTGGCGTCGACCCCGTCGGCCGGCCCGAGCTCGCGGCGCACCCGCTCGACCTCCCAGGGCTCCTCGAAGGCCTCGGTGAGCACTGCTGCGATGCCGAGGGCGTCATCGGGCGTCGCCTGCTCGCTCGGGTCGTCGGTCGGGTAGGCGAGCGCCAGGCTGGGCAGGCGCATGAAGAGCTGCGGGAGCTCAGCCATCATCTCTCCTTTCAAGGTCGGGGGTCATCTTCGGGTTGAGGGTCGTGCCACCGACGGGCGGCCCGCGCCGGGCGGCGGGCCGGGCGGCGGTGCTCAACGGTTAACGCCCATCGTGAGCCCGGCCACGAGATGGCGCTGGAACAGCATGTAGACGATCATCGGCGGTATGGCGCTCAGAACGGAGCCGGCCACGAGCACGTAGGTGTTGAGGATGTGGTTTCCCTGCAGGGCCGCCAGGCCGACGGCGATGGTCTGAGACTGGATCGGCAGGAACAAAAGAGCTACGAGCAGGTCGTTCCAGACGGCGAGGAACTCGAGCACCCCGATCGTGACGATGGCCGGGAGGGCGAGCGGCAGCATGATCGAGAGGAAGATCCGCAGGTGCCCGGCGCCGTCGACGAGCCCGGACTCGACGAGGGCGTCGGGCAGGCTCTTGAAGTAGCTCGCCATCAGGAAGACCGAGAGAGGGATGCCGAGTCCGACGAAGACGAGGACGGTGCCGAGGACCGAGCCGACGAGGCCGACCTTGGCGAGGTTGGAGTACTCGGGGATGATCATCGACTCGACCGGGATCATCATGCAGGCCACGGTGATCCCGAAGAGCGCCCGGGCGCCCCGGAACGAGAGCTTGGCGTAGGCGTAGCCGGCCGGGACCGACACGACGAGCACTCCGGCGACAGAGGCCCCGGTCACCAGGGCTGACATGCCGAGCTCCCGCCAGACGGGGATCTGGTGGAAGACCGCCCGCCAGTACTGGAGCGTGAAGGGCCCGTTCCCCTGCGCGCGGAACGAGGCGATGATCACGTCGACCAAGGGATAGATGAGGGCGACGCCGATCACGAGAAGGGTGATGGAGGCGGCCAGATGACGGGGCGAGTGACCAGCCGCCGTCTTCTCCGGCTCGGCCGCCGCCTCGGGAGAGAGGAGCTCTGGGAGAGTTGTGCTCACCACAGGTCAGCCGACTTTCTCCGTCCGATCAGGTTGATGATGAGCGTGACGGTCAACATGATGAGGAGAAGGAAGATCCCGAGCGCAGC
>JAJZLV010000099.1 GCA_021803215.1 Actinomycetes bacterium
CGGGGTCGCTGGCCGGCCGGGCGCGAAGCGGGGGTTGCGACGCCTCCTCCCCGGCGTCGCCACCCTCGCCGTTCTCGCGGCCGTCTGGTTCGGCGCCGGGGCCCTCTCGGCGAGCGCCCGCCCGCGCACTGTCGTCCGCCTCCCCGGCTCGGTCCCCGTCGCCAACGGCTATGCGTACATCGCCAAGCCGGGCGACACTCTCTGGTCGATCGCCTCGCGGGTGGAGCCGGGGAGCGATCCCCGGCCTTTGGTGGACCGGCTCGAGCAGGAGATCGGTGGCGGGGTGCTGCAGCCGGGCGAGCGGCTCATCCTTCCGCGCTAGAGGCGCCCGGCGATCCGGTCGGTGCCGGCGGTGGATGTACCGTCGGGGCGTGCGGTGTCCCTGGTGCCAGTCGCTCGAGGACCGGGTGGTCGACTCGCGCGAGGTGGAGCAGGGCGGCGCCATCCGCCGCCGCCGCCAGTGCCTTTCCTGCGGGCAGCGCTTCACGACCTACGAGCGGCCGGCAGAGGCGGTCCTCTGGGTCCTGAAACGCTCCGGCGAGCGGGTGCCCTTCCTGCGCTCCAAGGTCGTCGCCGGCGTCCGCTCGGCTTGCAAGAACCGGCCGGTCGACGAGCAGGAGATCGAGCAGCTCGGGCTCGGGGTCGAGCAGGCCATGCGCCAGAGCGGGCCGGAGGTCTCAAGCGAGCAGATCGGCCTCTCGGTGCTCGAGCGCCTCCGGCTGCTCGACGACGTCGCCTCCGTGCGCTTCGCCTCTGTCTACAAGGGCTTCGAGGACGTCGGAGACTTCGCTCGCGAGCTGGGGCTGATAGAGAGAGGCGGCCCGGACCGCCCCGGGCTCGAGAAGCAGACGGTTCCGAAGTCTCCCTCGGTGCCCGGGCGGGAGGCGCCGTAGTGGTGCCGGGGCGCGAGAGCGGGCTGTTGGAGCTCATCCCGGCCAGGGCGCTTGGCATCTACGCCCATCCCGACGACCCCGACATCTCCTGTGGCGGCACGCTCGCCCGCTGGGCGGCGGGCGGCTGCGAGGTGCACCTGGTCGTCTGCACGAAAGGGGACAAGGGCAGCCGGCTGCCGAGCGACGACCCGGCCCTCGTGGCCGCCCGCCGGCGGGAGGAGGCCGAACGGGCCAACAAGATCATCGGGACGGCTCGTCTCCATCACCTCGACCGGCCGGACGGCGAGCTCGAGAACGATCTTCCCCTCCGGCGGGCGCTGGTCGGCATCATGAGGCGGGTCCGACCCGAGGTGGTCGTCTGCCCCGACCCGACGGCCGTGTTTTTCGGCTCCCATCACTTCAACCACCGCGATCACCGTCAGGTCGGCTGGGCGGCCCTCGACTCGGTCTCCCCTGCGTGCTCGTCGCCCCTCTACTTCCCAGAACAGGGCGCGCCTCACGAGGTCTCGACGGTCCTCTTGTCGGGCTCGCTCGAGCCGGACACCTTCGTCGACGTGACGGCGGAGATCGAGACCAAGGTGAGGGCGGTGGCCTGCCACGAGAGCCAGCTGACCGATGCCAGCGACTGGTACGCCGCGGCGGTGAAAGAGGGCGCCGAGGCGGCCGGCCGGCAGGTCGGCCGCCGCTATGCCGAGGGCTTCCGCCGGCTCGAGCTGGCATGAGCGACGAAGAGCCTTCCCTCGACGTGCTCCACGTCGACATGGACTGCTTCTTCGCGGCCGTCGAGGTGCTCGACGATCCCTCGCTCGCCGGCCGCCCGGTTGTGGTGGGAGGGACCGGCCCCCGAGGGGTCGTCGCCTCTTGTTCCTACGAGGCGAGGGCGACGGGGGTGCGCTCGGCCATGCCGATGGGCGAGGCCCGCCGGCGCTGCCCGCAGGCGAGCTTCATCGCGGGCCGCCACTCGCGCTACAGCGAGGTGAGCGAGGAGCTGCACGGCGTCCTTTTCGAGTTCACCCCGACGATCGAGCCGATCGGTCTCGACGAGGCCTTCCTCGACCTCTCGGGCTGCCACCGGCTCTTCGGGACGAGCGAGGAGGTGGCCAGGGCAATCCGCCGCCGGGTGAGAGAGGTGCTCGGCCTCGACTGCTCGGTGGGCGTCGGGCGCACCAAGCAGATCGCCAAGCTGGCCTCTCGAGAGGCCAAACCGCGGGCGACCCGTTCCGGACCGGCGGCCGGAAGGGGCGTGGTGGTCGTACGGCCCGACGAGGAGCGGGCCTTCTTGTGGAACCGCCCGGTGCGCGATCTGTGGGGTGTCGGCCCGAAGACGGCCGAACGCCTGGCCCGCTACGGGATCGCCTCGGTGGCCGATTTGGCGGCCGTCGAGCCGGTGGCCCTCGAGCGGCTCCTGGGCAAGGCCCTCGGGCGCCAGCTGCACGCCCTCTCGTGGGGGCGGGACGGCCGCCCGGTGGTCTCCTCGCTCGCCACGAAGTCGGTGAGCCACGAGGAGACCTTCCCGGTCGACCGGCACTCGACGAGCGAGCTCAAGGCGGAGGTGGTCCGTCTCTCCGACTCGGTCGGGCATCGCCTGCGAGCAGGCGGCCCCACGGGCCGGCGGGTCTCGATAAAGCTCCGTTTCGCCGACTTCTCGACCATCACCCGATCCCACACCCTCTCCGGTCCTCTCCTGAGCTCGAGCGAGATCGCCCAGATCGCCTCGGTCCTTCTCGAGGCGATCGACGTCGGGGCCGGGGTCCGCCTGATCGGAGTGGCGGTCTCCTCGCTCGAGCCGCTCGAGACGGCCGGCGGCCGCCAGCTCGCTCTCCTCTCGCCGGGCGAGCTCTCGCCCGACACAGGCGCCCCCGGCCAGCCCGATGGCGCGAAGCCTCCGCCCGCGCTGGCTCGGGCGGAGGTGGAGGCGGCGGTCGACGCCATCCGGGCCCGCTACGGCGTCGGCGCCGTCGGTCCGGCGGCGGTCGTGGAAGGAGAGCGTCTGAGGGTGAAAGAGCTCGGCGACCGCCAGTGGGGCTAGGCCCGTCGCGGCCTCGCAGCGGGCCGTCAAGAGGTATCGTCATAGAGGTAGTCGAGCCGGCCAGAGCGCGAAGTCGAATGCCACGCTCGAAGCGGGCGACCCGGAGTGGGTCGGAAAGGGGATGAGGATGCCGCTTTCCGAGGAGGAGCAGAGGATCCTCCAGGAGATGGAGCAAAAGCTCCGCGAGCACGACCGGGACTTCGTCGAGCGCGTCAGCCACCACTCCTACCGCCTGCAGGCGGCTCGCGGGACCAGGTGGTCCGTGGTCGCCTTCCTGGCGGGGACCGCGCTCCTGCTCGCCACCTTCACGAGCTCGATCGCGCTCGGCGCCTGTGGCCTCCTCGTGATGGTGGTGGCCGCCCTCTCCTTTGCCCACCAGCTCTCTCCCTCCCGTCGCCCGGCAGAAGAGGCCGGGCAGCTGCCCGGCCGTCCGCTCCGCGGACCGCTCTCCAGCTCGATAGCGGGGGAGTGGTCGCAGATGCGGCGCCGGATGCGCTCTCGCTTCGGCCACCGCTCCTAACCGGCCCGACGACTACCGGTGGGAGGCCCTCGGGGCGGCGAGGAGACCTGCCTGGCGATCGACGTCGGTGGCACCAAGCTCGCAGCCGGGCTGGTCGACCGCCAGGGCAGAGTCCTTCACCAAGAGCGGGTGCGCACCCCGAAGGCGACAGATCCCGAGGCCCTCTACCGGGTCCTTTTCGACCTCGTCGGCATCGTCCTCGCCGCTGCGGCCAAGCCCGTCCCTCTCGCAGTCGGCGTCGGTTGCGGCGGGCCGATGCGAGGCGAGCTCGTCTCGCCGCTCAACATCCCCGCCTGGAGGGACTTCCGCCTTGCCGAGCGCTTGCGGCGCCACCCCGCCATAGAGCAGCTCGGGATACCGCTCGCCCTCGAGAACGACGCCAAGGCGCTCGCTCTCGGCGAAGCCTGGCGAGGAGGCGCCCGCGGCCTCACGGCCTTCATCGCCATGGTCGTCTCGACCGGCGTCGGAGGGGGCATCGTCCTCGACGGCCGGCTGCTCGAGGGAGAGCTCGGGAACGCCGGCCACATCGGCCATGTCGTCGTCGAGCCGGGCGGTCGGCTGTGTGGCTGCGGGGCGCGGGGCTGCCTCGAGGCAGAGGCCTCCGGCCTCGCCCTAGAGGCGGTGACGGGGGGGCCGCCCGACCAGGCCGGACCGGCGGCGATCGAGCGCTGCGGCCGCCTGGTGGGACGAGCAGTCGCCTCCGTGGCGAACCTGCTCGACTTGAAGCGGGCCTTCGTCGGGGGCTCGGTCGCCCTCGGCTTCGGCAGCCCGTTCTTCCTCGCCGCCCAGCGGGAGATCGACGAGAGCGCCCGGCTCCTCTTCTCGAGCGGCACCCGCATCGAGCCGGTCATGCTCGGCGCCGACGGGCCGCTCGTCGGGGCGGCCGCAGTCGGCTGGCGGGCCCTCGGCGACGACGTGATCGGAGGCGGGTGAGAGCGCCCTGGTGGCTCTCGGGGGCGGCGGCGCTCTCGAGGCGGCCCGGTCTCTGGCCGGTGGCGATCGCCCAGGCCGCGAGCCTGGCCGGGCCAGGATGGTGGCGGCGACTCCCGCCCCTGCCGAGGCCGGACGAGCGCTGGCTCGCCTTCAGGATGGAGACCGCCTACGGCGAGGCCTCCCGCCGTCCGAGCGGCAAGGAGCTGATCGAGTTCCTCGAGTGGGTGAAGGCGACTCGCACCGCCTCGGGCGGCGGGCGCAACCACCGGCGCGGCCGGCAGATGCTGTAACGTCCTGCCAGTGCTGGCAGGAGCGAGGCTGCGAACGCCGAGCGGGCGTCAAAGCGGTTGAAATGACCGGACGCGCGCTCGTGCTCAACGCCTCATACGAGCCGCTCTCGGTTGTAACGGCTCGCCGAGCCCTCGTCCTCGTCCTCTCCGAGCGGGCGTTGCTCGTCGAAGGGACCGGGAGCGAGATCCGGTCGGCCACTGCCAGCTTCGCCGAGCCGTCAGTCGTCCGGCTCCGCAACTACGTGCGGGTGCCCCATCAGACGAGGGTGGCTGTCAACCGCCGCTCGGTCTTCGTGCGCGACGGGCACCGCTGCCAGTACTGCGGCGCCCAGGCCGAGAACATCGACCACATCGTGCCCCGCTCCAGAGGCGGCACCCACTCTTGGGAGAACGTCGTGGCGTGCTGCCGGCGCTGCAACGCCCGCAAAGAGGACCGGCTCTTGGAGGAGACGGGCTTCCACCTGGCCCGCCAACCGAGGGCGCCCCGCTCTCGGCTCTGGCTCCTCGCCCTGAGCGGCGAGGTGCGGGAGGAGTGGGCGCCCTACGTCGAGCCGGTGCTCGGCCAAGCCGTCGCAGTCTGAGCACCGAGCGGCCTTGTCGTCCTTCATCCTGCAGCACAGGCGCGCCTCCGCCCTCGAGCTGATCGAGCTGGGCAGGAGAGAGCGGCCGGACGGCCGCCTCGCAGTGCTGCAAGAGGTTTCCGACCGGGCCGTGGTGCTCGGCTCCACCCAGTCCTTCGACGAGGTCGACCAAGAGGCGGCCGCAGGTCGCGGGCTCTCGATAGCTCGCCGCCCGAGCGGCGGGGGGGCCGTCCTCGTCGCCCCGGGGGCCCAGGTCTGGGCCGACTTCTTCCTCCCGGCGGGCGACCCGCTGCTCGAGAGCGACCTGGCCGCATCATTCCAGTGGCTCGGGCGCACCTGGCAGAAGGCGCTCTCGGCCCTCGGCGTCGGCGACCTGACGGTCTCGGGGCGGGCCGGCGAGCACCACAGGCTCGAGCGGCGGCTCTGTTTCGTCGCGGTCGGAGCCGGCGAGGTCCTCGTCCGGGGCAAGAAGGTGGTCGGCATCTCCCAGCGGAGGATCCGTGAGGGCGCCTTCTTCTTCTCGATGCTGCTCCTGGCGGAGACGGGCGAGGAGCTCGTCTCTTGCCTGCGGCTCGGCGAGGAGCCGGCCGACGCCCTGGCCGCCCTGGCCGCGCGGTCAGGCTGGCTCCCTCTCCGGCCGAGCGCCGTCGAGGAGGCCCTGCTGGCGGCCCTTCCCTGAGTCCCTCCACCAGCCTCCACTGGCCTCCCTCGGCACAAAGTCCCAGGTAAATGCCGCTTACGCGAATTCGTTGCTCGCTGTCGCCTGCGCATCGCTTCTTCCCGCTCTCGCGAAAGACCCGCTCAGAGAGGTGTGCTGTCGCCCAGGTGATTGACGGTGGGGCTATGGGCACTTACAGTGGAGGGAAGTGGGGACCAGGGGAGGACTGGCCCAGCACTGAGCCAGGAAAGGGTTGGGCGCCATTTCGCCACTCGAGCTGTTCGTCGGTCGCTACGACCGTTCTCTCGACCAGAAGGGTCGGGTCATCCTCCCGGCGCGCCTGCGCGGCTTTTTCGAGAGCTCGGGCTACATGGCACCGCACGAGGACGGCTGCATCGCCCTTTGGACGGACGCCGAGTTCTCGGCCGAGGCCGAGCGCCAGCACGCCCGCGAGGTCGAAGGACAAGAGGCTCGCAACGAGGTGCGGGAGTGGTTCTCCCACGTGAGCCGGGTCGAGCTGGACAGCCAGGGCAGGATGGCCATCCCGCCGGACCTGCGGCTTCATGCCGAGCTCGAGAACGACGTGCTGTTCGTCGGAGTCCACGACCGCGTGGAGCTCTGGTCCCGGCGCCGCTGGGACACCCGGGGGGAAGGGTCGTGAGCCATGCCCTTTTCCCCTCGCCACCTCTCGGCTCATTGGTCACCCGCAGCCTCTCGGCGGCGCAGGATGGTGCATATTCCCTCTCCGCCAACATCCGTCCCCGCTTGTTCGAGGCGTCCGTCGAGTGCCCGCCTCAAGCCGGGAGGCTGCGGGTGACCAACGAGCCGCGCCACCGGCCGGTGATGGTGGCCGAGGTGACCGAGCTGTTGGTCGGCACCCCGCAGGGGGTCGTCGTCGACGGGACGCTCGGCGGGGGAGGCCACAGCGCCGCCCTGCTCGCGGCCTCCGGCCGCCACCGCCTCGTCGGCATCGACCGCGATCCGAGCGCCCTTCTCGCTGCCCGCCGCCGGCTGGAGTCCTTCGGCCCCCGGGCAAAGGTCGTGCAGGCCCGCTTCGAGGAGATCGAGGCGGTGCTCGCCGCCGAGGCGCCCGGCGAGCCAATTGCAGGGGTCCTGCTCGACCTGGGCGTGTCGAGCTTCCAGCTCGACACGCCGGAGCGCGGGTTCTCCTACCGCTTCGAGGGACCGCTCGACATGCGGATGGACCCGGACGAGGAGCTGAGCGCCCACGAGGTCGTCAACTCCTGGTCGGCAGAGGAGCTGGCCGAGCTGTTCGCCCGCAACGGCGAGGGACGGTTCTCTCTCCGCATCGCCCGGGCGGTAGAGGTCGCCCGCCCGATAGAGACGACGACCGAGCTCGCCGAGATCGTCCGCGACGCCATCCCGGCTCGGGCCCGCCGAGGCGGCGGCCACCCGGCCAAGCGGGTCTTCCAGGCGATCCGGATCGCGGTCAACGAGGAGGATCGCCAGCTTCCCCTCGCCCTCAACGCCGCCCTCAAGGTGCTCTCGCCCGGCGGCCGCCTCGTCGTGATCTCCTACCACTCCGGCGAGGACCGGCTGGTGAAGTCGGTGCTGAAAGGGGCCGAGAGCGGCTGGTGCACCTGCCCACCCGGGCTTCCCTGCGTCTGCGGGGCTGAGCCGGCCGTCAGGCTGGCCTGGCGGGGCTCGCGCCTTGCGAGCCGGGAGGAGATCGAGGCGAACCCCCGCGCCAAGAGCGCCCGCCTGCGGGCGGCCGAGCGCCTGGCGGGGCCCTTCAGGGGACCGGACCCGAACGATGAGGGAGGAAGCCATGGCCGCTCGTAGCACGGCGGTGCGCAGCGCCCAGGCCCGCCAGGCGCCGGCCGGCGTCAAGCGGCCGCCGCGGCGCTCCGAGCTCGGGGTGGTCGACCGGCGATCCCTCCTCGAGCGGGCCCGCCGGCGCCAGGCGAGAGTCCTCGTCGGGCTGTCGGGCGCGGTGCTGGCCGGCGCCCTCACCATCGCGGCCGGCGGTCATGCCCTGCTCGTCTCCGAGCAGTACCGGGCAGACGGCCTGCAGGCCTCTCTGGCGAGCGCCATCGCCACCCAGCAGTCCCTGCAGGCCGAGCGGGCCTACCTCGAGACGCCGAGCCGGATCCTCCGTCTCGCCAAGGAGAGGTTCAAGATGGTGACGCCCGCGGGGGTGACCTACCTGCCGCCGGTCAACCCGGGTGAGACAGTCGCCCAGGCCCACCGCTCCAAGACGGCTCGAAAGAGCCCCGTCCGCTCCGCCTCCCGTTGAGCGAGCCAGCCCGCCCGGCTCGGGCCCGGCGGCCGAGCCGGGCCGGCTCCCCCCCCTCGCCCGCCGGCCAGAGCGCGAGCCGGCGCCGCAGCTTCGCTGCGGGCGAGAAGAGAGCCTCCTCGCGGCCGACCCGCGCCAAAAGCGCCCGGCCCGGCCCTCAGCAGACCGGAGGCAGTGCCCGGCCGGCCCGCCCCGCAGGCTCGGCCCGCCCGCCCGCCCGCCGACCCCCGGTCTCGACGAGCCGGCGGACCGAGGACCGCTCGAGCCACCGGGGCCGCATCGGGCTGATGGCGGTGGCAGCTCTCTCGCTCCTGGTCGTCTTGAGCTTGCGGGTCATCCAGGTGCAGGGCCTCAACGCCTCCCGCTACGCCGCCTACGGGCAGGCCGAGCAGTACACGAGGGTCACCCTCCCGTCGCTGCGGGGGACCATCTACGACCGGAACGGCAACGTCCTTGCGATCTCGGTCCCCCGCTACGACGTCATCGCCGACGACTTCCTCGTCGCCTCCCGCCGCGCCGCCCTTGGCGCCGCCCCCCGGCTGGCCCGGGCGCTCGACCTGCCGGCCGCCCGGGTGCTCTCGCTCCTGAGCGAGAAGAGCGGCTACGTGCCGCTCGCCCTCGACGTCACGAAGGCGACCGAGCAGAAGGTGGCCTCCTTCTACCTCCCCTTCGTCTCGTTCGTCCCTAGCGAGCTGCGAGAGGATCCCTCGGGGAACCTCTTCTCGCCCATCCTCGGGATCGTCGGCTACGCCAACAAGGGGCTCTCGGGGCTCGAGTACGTCGAGCAGCGGGCCCTCGTCGGGCGGCAGGGCTCCGAGGAGCTCGCCATCGGCTCGAACGGGGGAGCCCTCCCGGGCGGGGCGAGGGACGTCCGGCCGGCCACCCAGGGCACGAGCCTCGTGCTCACGCTCGACGAGCCGCTGCAGTACGAGGTCACCAAGGCCCTCTCGGCCCAGCTGCTCGCCCAGAAGGCTTTCAGCGCCAGCGTGGTGGTGCTCGACACCCGGACGGGCGGCATCCTCGCCATGGTCAACCTGGTGCGCCAGGGCAACCGGGTCGTTCCGGCGAGCCAGAACCTCGCCACGAACACCGTCTACGAGCCGGGCTCGGTGATGAAGATCGCCACCTTCTCCGGGGCCCTGCAAGATCACGTCATCACGCCCGACACCCAGCTCCGGGTGCCTTTCACGATCTACCTCGGCGGCTGGCCCTTCCAGGATGCCTGGTACCACCCGACCGAGTACCTGCCGGCCTACAAGATCCTCGCGCTGTCCTCGAACGTCGGGACGATAGAGATCGCCCACATGCTCGGGCCGACCCGGCTCGACCACTACCTGCACGCCCTCGGCTTCGGCCGGGTCTCGCCTCTAAACTGGCCGGGCGAGTCGGCCGGGCTGCTCCCGCCGCTCTCGCAGTGGCAGGCGGTCGACATGGGGACCTTCCCGATCGGCACGGGCGAGGCGGTGACGCCGCTTCAGATCGTCGACGCCTACAACACGGTGGCGAACGGCGGCGTCTACGTGCCGCCCCACCTCGTCGAGGCCACCGTCGGGCCGAACGGCGCCC
>JAJZLV010000002.1:0-2134 GCA_021803215.1 Actinomycetes bacterium
CCTAAGCCCCGGTAAACGGCGGCCGTAACTATAACGGTCAAACCCAGGCCGTGGGTAAACCTGGCTATATGCTGGAATCCCCGTGTATCCGGCGGTACTCGTCCACTGACACACCCTCTGAGTATGGTGGCGATGTGGGCAGTGACAATCCGACCGGTGCGGACAATCAGCAGGAAACCGCATTGCAAAGAGTTTCACTCGATCCGATGTGGATCGTTGGTTTCGTGGACGGCGAGGGTTGCTTCTCTGTGGCGGTGCATAAGAGTGCTTTTATGCATCAACACGGAGGATGGCAGATACAACCCGCGTTTCATGTATACCAACATCGCGATCACCGCGACGTTCTCGATGAGCTCAGGCTGTTCTTCGGATGTGGGTCAGTCCGCCCCAAGGGTCCCAAGAGCGACGTTATGACGTTTTCGGTCGAGTCGCTAAAGGATCTACGGACGTGGATACTGCCTTTCTTTGAGGAACATATGCTGCTTGTAAAGGCCAATGACTTTAGGTCTTTTGCAGTGATCGTGAATGCGATGAGCCGTCGAGAGCACTTGACGAGACTCGGGTTTGAGAAGATCGTGCGATTGGCATTTGGTATGAACGCAAATGGCAAACAGCGGTCACGTACTCTTGAAGAAGTCCTTGCGGGATCCTCAGAGACTGCACGCCAGGCCTGCGAGTCGGCATGATTGCCGACGCGCGGTGAAGGTACAGTCCGACCCTCGCGGCGACGCGAGGAGCCAGACAGAAATGATCTGGCCGCTCGGTCGATTCGATCGACCGAGAAGTAACAACGTGCCTAAGGTAGGAGAAGCCCCTTTGCAGGCAAAGGGGTGCTGCCCCCTATGTCGGTGACGACATGGTGAGCAGTCGGCTATATGCTGGAAAACCCGTGAATTCTCCACTACTAGTCGGTATGACACACCCACTGCGTAGCGTAGTGGGTGTGATCGGCAGTGACAATGTGAGAGATGCGGAAAATCAGCAGGAAAGACTCATTTACTCAGGATGGATTACCGGTTTCGTGGATGGGGAAGGCTGTTTCAGCTGCCCTGTGGTGCGTAACCGGGTCATGACCCTCGGCTGGCAGGTGCAACCGGCTTTTACGGTTGTACAGTCCGCCGGAAGTCGTGACGTGTTGGAAGAAATGTGCCGCTTCTTCGGATGCGGCAGATTGTCCATGAATCGACGGCACGACAATCATCGAGAGGATCTAGCTCGGTGGGTTGTGAATAGATTCGCGGATCTTCGGGACGAGATCGTCCCTTTCTTTCAGGAGCATCAGCTGCGAACAGCGAAGCGGGACAACTTTGAAAAGTTCGCAAAGATCATCGAGATAATGGATCAAGGGCGACACTTGACGGTGCCTGGCATCGCCGAGATCGCCGAGATCTCTCAGACGATGAATCAGCGGAAGCCATCCGAAGTATTGAGAATCCTCAGAGACCATACGCCGACCATCTCAGTGTCCCATTGAGATGAAGATATGGTCCGGCCCCTGCGGCGACGTAGGGAGGTTGGGTGGAAACACCTGCCCGCCAATCGAGTGGTGTGCAGCCTCGGTTGGTCACTCAAAGTAACAGATTCAAGCGAAATTCCTTGTCGGGTAAGTTCCGACCTGCACGAATGGCGTAACGACTTCCCCACTGTCTCAACCACAGACCCGGCGAAATTGAAGTACGAGTAAAGATGCTCGTTAGCTGCACCAGGACGGAAAGACCCCGTGGACCTTTACTGCAGCTTGATGTTGAGCTTTGGTACGAATTGTGTAGGATAGGTGGGAGCCTTGGAAGCTCCGGCGTCAGCCGGGGTGGAGGCAACGTTGAAATACCACCCTGTTCGTGCTGGGGCTCTAACCTCGACCCGTAAGCCGGGTCAGGGACAGCGTCAGGTGGGCAGTTTGACTGGGGCGGTCGCCTCCTAAAACGTAACGGAGGCGCGCAAAGGTTCCCTCAGGCTGGTTGGCAATCAGCCGTCGAGTGCAATGGCAAAAGGGAGCTTGACTGCGAGACCTACAAGTCGAGCAGGTGCGAAAGCAGGCCATAGTGATCCAGCGATTGCGTGTGGAAGCGTCGTTGCTCAACGGATAAAAGGTACCCCGGGGATAACAGGCTCATCTTCCCCAAGAGTCCATATC
>JAJZLV010000002.1:2144-9611 GCA_021803215.1 Actinomycetes bacterium
GACGGGAAGGTTTGGCACCTCGATGTCGGCTCGTCGCATCCTGGGGCTGAAGCCGGTCCCAAGGGTTGGGCTGTTCGCCCATTAAAGCGGTACGCGAGCTGGGTTTAGAACGTCGTGAGACAGTGGAACCCAACCGCGCTGTCTATAAACTCGGCTATATGCTGGAAACTCCGTGCATCCTGCGCTACTCGCTCCATGCGTCTGGGGACACCCCCGATAGGTACGGTCGGAACCCTTCAACGTGGAGCAGTGACAATGCGACAGGTGCGGACAATCAGCAGGAAAGACTGGATCCGTACGATGTCCAGAATCCTCAGAGACCATATGCCGAGCACCTCGGTGAGGTGAAGATATGGTCCGATCTGCATGGCGACATGCAGAGCCAGGCAGAAATGACCTGGCCCCCGGCAGTCCTGCCGGTGGTAACAAGAATGTCGGTCCCTATCCGGTGCAGCCGTAGGAGATCTGCGGAAGGCTGTCCCTAGTACGAGAGGACCGGGACGGACGTAGCTCTCGTGTGCCAGTTGTCCTGCCAAGGGCACCGCTGGTTTGCGACCTACGGAAGGGATAAGCGCTGAAGGCATCTAAGCGCGAAGCTCGTTCCAAGATGAGATCTCCCACAGGGTCAACCTGGTAAGGCCCGTGGTCAGACCACCACGTTGATAGGCCGGAAGTGTAAGCACAGCAATGTGTTCAGCTGACCGGTACTAATCGGCCGAGGGCTTGGGGCTCGTGCTCGCTATGGAATGCTCAAGGGCAGCGGTGACGCTGACCTGACGACACGTTGTGTCGGAGCAAGGTTTCCGGTGGTCATAGCGGCAGGGTCACACCCGTTCCCATCCCGAACACGGAAGTTAAGCCTGCCAGCGCCGATGGTACTTGGGGGGAGACCCCCCGGGAGAGTAGGTCGCCGCCGGAATTTCTCTCGGACGACCCCGTCTTCGAGCCTCGGCTCGGAGACGGGGTCGTCGCATCTCCGGGCTGACCTCGAGTCGAAGGACTGCCTCGCCGCCTCACGGGCCGTCGCCGGCGGGGCGCTATCGTCCAAGGCCATGAGCCCCGAGGGAACCGGCGCCGCCGGGCGGAAGGGGGCCGCCCGCAACATGGCGAAGCGGGGCGGGGCTGCGGCCGGCACGGGACGCCAGCGGCCCGAGCGGTCCGGCCCGGCTGGGGAGGTGGGCCGCTACCGCTCTCGCCGGGAGCGCAACCTCGAGCTGCCCGGTGAGGTGCTGGAGGAGCTGCGCCAGCTGGCCGGCCCGCGAGGCAGGCTCGTCGAGCACCGCCTCTTGCAGGCGGCCCAGGCCTACGAGCGGGATCGCTACGAGGAGGCGCTCAGGTTCCTGCGCCCGGTGGTGGACGAGGTGAGGGAGTCACCGGCGGTGATGGAGCTCTACGGGCTGACCCTCTACCGCCTCGGGCGATGGCGCCAGGCGGCCAAGGTTCTTCGCCAGGTGTCGGAAGAGACCGACAGCTACGACCAGTATCCGGTGATCGCCGACTGCGAGCGGGCTCAGGGCAGGCCCTCGAAGGTGAGAGAGATCTGGGAGATCTTGCGCCACGAGGGCGTCAGCCGAGAGGTGCTCGTCGAAGGGCGCCTCGTCATGGCAGGCGCGCTCGCCGACCAGGGCGACCTCGAGGAGGCCATCGCCCTCCTGGCGCCGAGCGGCCGGCCGCGGCGCCATGCCGACCTGCCGATGCTGAGGGAGTGGTACGCCCTGGCCGATCTCTACGAGGCCGCCGGCGACCTGGCGCGGGCGAGAGGGCTCTTCGCCCGGGTCGCGGCCGAAGCGCCCGACCTGCTCGACGCCCCGGCCCGCCTGCGGGCGATTCGCTAGCCAGCCAGGGCTCCTAAGCCAGCCAGAGTTGAAGGAGGAGAGCGACAAGACGTGGACCGACTCGGCCTGGTCGGCCTGCCGAACGCCGGCAAGTCGGCGCTCTTCAACGCCTTGACCGGGGGCGACGCCCTCGTCGCGAGCCATCCCTTCTCCACCACCGAGACCGAGGTCGGCATCGCGCAGGTGCCAGATGAGCGGCTCGAGGCGCTGGCGAGGATGAGCCAGAGCCGCAAGGTGGTCCGGGCGGCCTTCGAGGTGGTCGACATCGCCGGGGTGCAGAAGCCAGGAGAGAAGGGCGACGCCCTCTCGAGCCGCTTCTTGGCGGGCATCCGCCAGGTGGACGCCCTCTGTCTCGTCCTGCGGGCCTTCACAGACGAGGCGATCCCGGGCGACCGCGACCCTCGAGAGGCTCTCGCCAACCTCGAGCTTGAGCTCGCTCTGGCCGACGTCGCCTCGCTCGAGTCCCAGCTGGAGAAAGGCGCCAAGAAGCGGGCGGCAGTCGATCCCGCCCACCACAAGGCGCTCGAGGTGGCCCCGCGGGCCCTCTCGGTCCTGCAGGAGGGGACCCCGCTTTACCGCTCCGGCCTCTCCGAGGAGGAGAGGGAGCTTTTGCGCCCCCTCTTCCTTCTCACGAGCAAGCCCCTCGTCGTCCTCGTGAACATCGGCGAGGACCAGATAGGCGGCTTCGAGGAGCTGGTGGTCGAGCTCTCGAGGGGCCTCGGCGGTGCAGCCGAGGTGCTGGCGGTCTCGGTGCAGCTCGAGTCCGAGGCGGCTCGCCTGGAGCCGGGGGAGCGAAAGGAGATGCTCGAGGCGCTCGGCCTCGGAGAGGGTGCCCTCCTCCGGGTGGCTGCCGCCGCCTGGCGGATCCTCGGCCGGCAGACCTTCTTCACCACCGGCGACAAGGAGTCCCGTGCGTGGATGTTCCGGGCCGGGGCGAAGGCTCCCGAGTGCGCCGGAGTCATCCACTCGGACCTGCAGAGGGGCTTCATCAAAGCCGACGTCATCGCCTGGGACGAGCTGCTGGAGGCAGGCTCTTTCGCGGCGGCACGCTCCAAGGGCAAGGTGCGCCTCGAGGGGAAGGACTACGTCGTGCGGGACGGGGATGTCCTCGAGATCCGCTTCAACCTGTGACCGCTCGCGGGCAGGACCCCGCCCCGGGCGAGCCTTTCTGGCGGGCAGCTTTCCCCCTCTGCGAGTTCGACCCAGATCCCTCGGCCATGTACGAGCCCTCGAGCCACTTCGGGGCCGACTGGCTCGAGCGCCCGGCGGTGCCGGCGGTGGCTGTGGCCTGCTTCTTCGGAGACGTCGTCGAGCGGCTCGGCCGGGAGCTCGGCGCCGAGGTGGTCACCCACCTCGTGGCCGAGCATGGCCGGCACGCCGTCTATGCCATAGAGCACGGCGGTCTCCGGCTCGCCTTCTACCAGGCGGGCCTCGGAGCACCGCTCTCGGCGACCTTCTTGGAGGAGATGATCGACTACGGCTGCCGGACGGTGGTCGCCTGCGGCGGCTGCGGGGCCCTCGACGAGTCGCTCGTGCTCGGTCACGTCATCGTCGTGCAAGAGGCCCTGCGCGACGAGGGGACCTCCTACCACTACCTGGCGCCCTCCCGAACGGTCGAGGCGGAGCCGGAGGTGGTGCGCACGATCGAGGCGGTGCTCGCCCGGGCAGAGGTGCCGGCCCTGCGCGGCAAGGTCTGGTCGACCGACGGGCTCTACCGGGAGACCCGGGCAAAGGTGAGGGCTCGCCGGGAGGAGGGCTGCCTCGGGGTCGAGATGGAGGCGGCCGCCCTGCTGGCCGTCGCCCGCTTCCGGAAGATCCGCCTCGGCCAGATTCTCTATGCCGGAGACTCCCTCGCAGGAGATGAGTGGGAGGAGCGGGGGTGGTACCGGGCCCACGGCCTGAGAGAGCAGCTCTTCTGGCTGGCGGCCGAGGCGGCCGTCGCTCTGGCGCTCGGTCCGCCGCCCGCTCTTGAGCAGGCTGGCGAGGCTCCCTAGCTCGGTAAGATCGCCCGCCAGCACTGCTAAGGAGGAGACGGTGGGGACTGACGTTCGCGAGCTGCTCGGCGACGAGGCCGACTCGCTCCTCAACCACAAGGCCACGGCCTTCCCGGCCGACAGCCTCACCCTTCCCGGGCCCGACTTCATCGACCGGGTGTTCGTGGCGAGCGACCGACCGGTGGCTGTCCTGCGCAACCTCGAGCACACCTTCCGCCACGGCCGCCTGGCCGGGACCGGCTACCTCTCGATCCTCCCGGTCGATCAGGGGATCGAGCACTCGGCGGCGGCCAGCTTCGCCAAGAACCCCGAGTACTTCGACCCCGAGCGAATCGTCGAGCTCGCCATCAACGCCGGCTGCTCGGCGGTCGCCACCACCCTCGGGGGGCTCGGCATCGTCGCCCGGCGGTATGCCCACAAGATCCCCTTCATCGTGAAGCTCAACCACAACGAGCTCCTCACCTATCCGACCAAGGGCGATCAGGTTCCCTTCGGCTCGGTCCGTCAGGCGGCCCTCCTCGGAGCCGTCGGTGTCGGAGCGACGATCTACTTCGGCTCGCAGGAGTCGACCCGCCAGCTGCGCGAGGTGAGCGAGATGTTCGCCCAGGCCCACGAGCTCGGTCTTTACACCGTGCTCTGGTGCTACCTGCGCAACGCCGCCTTCAACAAGGACGGCGTCAACTACGAGGTGTCAGCCGACCTCACCGGCCAGGCAAACCACATCGGCGTGACGATCGAGGCCGACATCGTCAAGCAGAAGCAGCCCGAGAACAACGGCGGCTACACAGCCGTCGGCTTCGGTCGCACCGACCCGCTCGTCTACGACGAGCTCACGACCGACCACCCGGTCGACCTGACCCGCTGGCAGGTGGTGAACTGCTATGCCGGGCGGATCGGTCTCATCAACTCGGGCGGCGAGTCGAAGGGCGACAACGACCTCGCCCAGGCCGTCCGGACGGCCGTGGTCAACAAGCGGGCGGGCGGCATGGGGCTGATCGTCGGCCGCAAGGCCTTCCAGCGCCCGATGGACGAGGGAGTGGCTCTCGTGAACGCCGTCCAAGACGTCTTCCTCGACAGCTCGATCACGGTCGCCTGAGCGGCGAAGAGCCTTCTTCGGACGGTCTGACGAGGAGATTGAGACATTACGGGCCATAGCGTCTCACGGCTGTAGAATCAGCCCCACAGACACGCAGAAGGATGGAAGCGACGTGACGAGCACGACAGAGTCCCCGAGCGGGACGGGCCGGAGCGTCAAGACTGTTGATCGCGTTGTCATTCGTTTCGCCGGTGACTCCGGCGACGGGATGCAGGTCACCGGTGACCGCTTCACGAACGAGAGCGCCATCTTCGGCAACGACCTCTCGACGCTCCCGAACTTCCCGGCCGAGATCCGCGCCCCGGCCGGGACGCTGGCGGGGGTGTCGGCCTTCCAGGTCCACATCTCCGACCACGACATCCTCACCCCCGGAGACGCCCCGAACGTCCTCGTGGCGATGAACCCGGCCGCCCTGCGGGCCAATGTCGCGGACCTGCCGGGTGGCGGGACCATCGTGCTCAACTCGGACGCCTTCGACGAGAGAGCCCTCGAGAAGGCCGGCTACGCAGCCGACCCGCGCGACGACGGCAGCCTCGAGGCCTTCAAGGTCTACGAGGTACCGATGACGAGCCTCACCCTCGAAGCCTGCAAGCCGACCGGGGCGAAGCCGAGAGAGGCCGAGCGCTCGAAGAACTTCTTCGCCCTCGGCCTGCTCTCGTGGCTCTACCACCGGCCGGTCGACGTCACCATCGGCTGGATAGCCGACCGCTACGCCAAGAGCCCGGTCGTCGTCGAGGCGAACACCCTCGCCTTCAAGGCCGGCTACAACTTCGGCGAGACGGCCGAGCTCTTCGACTCGTCCTACGAGATCCCACCGGCGGTGCACGAGCCGGGCACCTACACGAACATCACCGGCAACACGGCCCTCGCCTGGGGGCTCGTGGCCGCCTCCCAGCTCGGCTCGGTGCCGCTCTTCCTCGGCTCGTACCCGATCACGCCCGCCTCCGACATCTTGCACGAGCTCTCCAAGCACAAGAACTTCGGCCTGCGGACCCTGCAGGCAGAGGACGAGATCGCCGGCATCGGGGCCGCCCTCGGGGCAGCCTTCGGCGGAGCGCTCGGCGTCACGACGACGAGCGGTCCCGGCATCGACCTCAAGTCCGAGACGGTCGGGCTCGCCGTCAGCCTCGAGCTGCCTCTCCTCATAGTGGACATCCAAAGGGGGGGACCATCGACCGGCCTGCCCACCAAGACCGAGCAGTCCGACCTCCTGCACGTCATGTTCGGCCGCCACGGCGAGGCGCCCGTGCCGGTCGTGGCGGCCAAGACGCCCTCGCACTGCTTCGAGGCCGCCATCGAGGCGGCCCGGATCGCCCTCAAGTACCGCACGCCGGTCTACCTCCTCTCCGACGGCTACCTGGCGAACGGCTCGGAGCCCTGGCGGATCCCGGAGGTCGATCAGCTGCCGGACATCTCCACCGAGCTCGCCGCGGCCCGTCCCGACGGCGACGGCGCGGCGGAGCCCTTCCACCCCTACGAGCGGGATCCCGAGACGCTGGCGCGGCCCTGGGCCCTTCCCGGGACACCCGGGCTGGAGCACCGCATCGGGGGCCTCGAGAAGAAGGATGTCACCGGCGATGTCTCCTACGACCCGCAGAACCACGAGCGGATGGTCCGGCTGCGGGCCGCCAAGGTGGCCGGCATCGCGAGGGACATCCCGCCCCTCGAGGTGGAGGACCCCGAGGGGGACGCCCGCCTCCTGCTGCTCGGCTGGGGCTCGACCTACGGGTCGATCAAGGCGGCCGCCCTCCGGCTGCGGGCCCGGGGCAAGCCGGTGGCCCAGGCCCATCTCGTCCACCTCAACCCCTTCCCGGCCAACCTCAAAGAGGTGCTGGCGAGATACGCCCGGGTGATCGTGCCGGAGGCCAACCTCGGCCAGCTCACCAAGCTGGTGCGGGCCGACTTCCTCGTCGATGCCCGCCCCCTCACGAAGGTGCAGGGGACGCCCTTCAAGGTGGCCGAGATCGAGCAGGCAGCCCTCGACGCTCTCGCCGAGCTCGAGGCCGACCGAGGCGGGAGGGACCCGAGATGACCGACGTGGCTGTGCCGGTGACGACGAGGAAGGACTGGTCGAGCGACCAGGACGTGCGCTGGTGCCCAGGCTGTGGCGACTACTCGATCCTCGCGGCCATGCAGCTCCTCCTCCCCGAGCTCGGCGTGCGGCGCGAGAACACCGTGTTCGTCTCGGGCATCGGCTGTGCCGCCCGCTTCCCCTACTACATGAACACCTACGGGATGCACTCGATCCATGGGCGGGCTCCGGCGATAGCCACCGGGCTCGCCCTTAGCCGACCCGACCTCGACATCTTCGTCGTGAGCGGCGACGGCGACGCCCTCTCGATCGGTGGCAACCACCTCATCCACGCCCTCCGCCGGAACGTGAACCTCACAATCCTGCTCTTCAACAACCAGATCTACGGCCTGACCAAGGGCCAGTACTCACCGACCTCCGAGGTCGGCAAGGTCACGAAGTCGACGCCATTCGGCTCTCTCGACACGCCGTTCAACCCGGTCAGCCTCGCGCTCGGTGCCGAGGCCTCCT
>JAJZLV010000117.1 GCA_021803215.1 Actinomycetes bacterium
CTGCGATCGTGTTGGCGCGGGTGGACTTGCCAGAGCCGTTCGGGCCCATGACGGCATGGAGCTCACCGGCGGGAAGGTCGAGGTCGAGGCCGCGGAGGATCTCGTGGCCGTCGACCTCGACGTGCAGATCCTCCACCTGCAAGAGGAGAGCGCTCACGGCTCCGATCCTAGTGGCACGCCATCATTACCACTACGGCCGTAGTGGTAAATATCCGGCCGGCGGGCGCGCTCCGGCCATCTCGCCGCCACCGCCTCTCTCCGACCCATCCCGCTTCGAGAGCCGGCCGCCGGCCTGGCTGGCGGAACCGGCCTGGCTGGCGGAACCGGCCTGGCTGGCGGAACCGGCCTGGCTGGCGGAACCGGCCTGGCTGGCGGAACCGGCCTGGCTGGCGGAACCGGTCTGGCTGGCGGAACCGGTCTGGCTGGCGGAACCGGCCTGGCTGGCGAGCGTGGTCGCCGACGCCTGGCCCGTAGATCCTCGGGGCCGGAGCTCGGCCTGATCACCAGCCGCGGGCGATCCACTCATCGAGATGGGGGCGCTCGGCGCCGATGGTCGTGTCGGTGCCATGGCCCGGCATGACGATGGTCTCGTCGGGCAGGGAGAAGAGCCTCGAGGTGATCGAGGAGATGATGGTCTCGAAGTCGCCGAGCTCGGTGGCGGTGTTGCCCGGTCCACCGGGAAAGAGGGTGTCGCCCGAGAAGAGGACCGGCGCGCCGTCGATGCGAAAGCAGATCGAGCCTGGAGTGTGGCCCGGCGTGAGCATCGTGACGAGCCGGATCGAGCCGACCCGCACCTCGGCGTCGTCGTCGAGGAGCAGGTCGTAGGAGGGGAGCATCCCGGCGTCGGCCGCCGTGACGGCCACCTCGTAACCGGCCTCGCGAAGGGCCGGGACGGCCTGGATGTGGTCCCAGTGACCATGGGTCTCCACCACCTGTCGGACGCCGAGCGAGCTGCAGAGCTCGAGCAGCTGCTCGTGCTCGTTGGCGGCGTCTATCAAGAGCGCCTCCCCCGTCGCCTTGCAGCGGACGACGAAGACGTTGTTGTCGAGCGGGCCCACCACCACCTTGTGGATCGCGAGCCGCCCGTCCTCGTAGTGCAGCGTCTCCATCGGGCCTCCCTCTCTTGAACGGCCTAAGTTCCTAGAGAGTAAGGTGCGGCCGTCGCCAGCCCGCAAACTGGCCGCTCAGGGCCCGTGGGAGGAAAAGTGAACTTCGGCTTCAGCGAGGAACAAGAGGAGCTGCGCAGCGCGGTCCGGCGCTTTCTCGAGGACAAGTCGCCGGTCGTCGAGGTCCGCCGCCTGATGGAGACGACGGAGGGCTACGACGAGGCGGTCTGGTCCCAGATGGCCAACCAGCTCGGCCTGCAGGCGATGACCATCCCCGAGGAGTACGGCGGGGCCGGCTTCGGCTACGTCGAGCTCGTGGTCGTCTTGGAGGAGATGGGCCGCTTTCTCCTCTGTGCCCCCTACTTCTCGACGGTCGCCCTGGCGGCCAACGCCCTCTTGCACTCCGGCGACGAGGCGGCCAAGGCCGACTTCCTGCCGGGCATCGCGAGCGGCGAGACGATCGCCACCCTCGCTTTCACCGAGCCATCGGGTCGCTGGGACCTCGACTCGATCGAGCTCGAGGCGAGCTCTTCGGGCGGCTCCTACAGCCTTTCTGGCACCAAGTCATTCGTCCTCGACGGCCACACCGCCTCGCTCGTCCTCGTCGCCGCTCGCAGCGGCTCGGGCCTCTCGCTCTTCGCCGTCGAGGGCGAGGCGAGCGGGCTCACCCGTACCCCACTTGCCACGATGGACCAGACCCGCAAGCAGGCCAAGCTCGAGTTCGACTCGGTGCCGGCCCGCCTCATCGGCCCCGAGGGCGGGGCTGCTCAGGTGCTCGAGAAGACGCTCGACCTGGCGGCCGTGGCGCTGGCGGCCGAGCAGGTCGGCGGCGCCCAGCGGGTGCTCGAGATGTCGGTCGACTACGCCAAGAGCCGCATCCAGTTCGGCCGCCCGATCGGCTCCTTCCAGGCCATAAAGCACAAGTGCGCCGACATGCTCTTGGAGGTCGAGTCCGCCAAGTCGGCTGCCTACTACGCCGGCTGGGCCGCCTCCGAGGACAACGACGAGCTGGCTGTGACAGCCAGCCTCGCCAAGGCGTACTGCTCGGAGGCCTACTTCCACGCCGCGGCCGAGAACATCCAGATCCACGGCGGCATCGGCTTCACCTGGGAGCACGACGCCCACCTCTACTTCAAGCGGGCCAAGTCCTCCGAGCTGATCCTGGGCGACCCGGCCTACCACCGGGAGCTGCTGGCCCAGCGCATCGGCATCTGATGGTTTGACACCAGCTGGCTGGCGAGGCTCGGTAGGCTTGGAGCACCAGAGAAAGGAGGTGGTCCAAGCAGATGGATAGTGAACGTTTTGGGACCCTGGAGGTGGCTGGCCGCTAGGTCGGCTCGCTGGACCACCTGGTGAAGCCAACCCAGACACCCTCGGTGTGAGCCGGGCGGAAGCTGGTCCCATCCGCGCAGTCCGGAAGCCGAGCCTTTCAGCGCAATCCGAGGAACGGGGCGGTCCGCGAGGGCCGCCCCGTTTCACGTCTCGCGGGCGATGGCCGACTCGAGGGCCCGCCTGAGCCGGCGGGCCGCCTCTTCGGGATCGCTCGACCCTGTCAGGTAGCGCACCGCCACCACCCGTCGGGCGCCCGCCGCCACCATCTCTCCCACCGTCTCGGGGCGGGCGTCTCCGGTGACGTAAAAGGGAAGCCCCGGCCGCCGCAGGGCTATCAGCCGGGCCGCCTCGGTCACGTACGAGAGCCCGGTGCCGGGTCGCCCCGGCTTGGTCGGAGTCGGCACCACCGGGCCGACCGAGACGTAGTCGACGGGCTCGTCCATTGCCCGCTCGAGCTCGGCGAGCGCATGGGTGGAGCGCCCGATGAGACGTTCGTCGCCGACGATCCTCCTCGCCGCCGCCGGGTCCATGTCGTCCTGCCCGACATGGACGCCGTCTGCCCCGCACTCGAGCGCCCCGGCCGGATCGTCGTTCAAGATGAAGGGCACTCCGAGCTCCCGGCAGAGCCGGCCGGCGAGGGAGGCTCTCTCCAAGAGAGCCTCTCGGGGAAGCTGCTTCTCCCGCAGCTGGACGACGTCGACCCCGCCTCGCACGCAGCCCGGGATGAAGGTGGCCAGGTCGTGCCTGTCGGGGGTGCAGAGATACAACGAGCCGAGGCTCACGAACCGGCGGCCGCCTTCTTCTTGGCGGCCGCCTTCATCTCCGCCTTGTGCTGGCGGACGAGGTGCAGGCTCTCTTTTGAGTCGATGTCGGCAATCGAAAGCGCGCTGCCCGCCTCGCCGAAGGGGGCGCTCGCCGCCTCCCAGCCCGCCGGGCGCACCTCGAGCTGCTTTCCGAGGAGGGCGAGGAAGATCTTCGCCTTCTGCTCGCCGAAGCCGGGCAGCCGCTCGAGGCGGCCGAGGAGCTCGCGGCCAGAAGAGGCCGTCTGCCAGATCCGCCCCGCCTCGCCCCCGTACTCCTCGACCACGGCCCTCGCCAGCGCCTGCACCCTTCTGGCCATCGAGGCGGGGAAGCGGTGGAGGGCCGGCTGGCGGCGGAAGATCTCGGCCAGCTCCTCCTCGTCCGCCCCGGCGAGCGCGGCGGCCTCGAGCCTGCCGCCGAGGCGCTCTTTGAGCTCGAGAGGCGCCGCGAAGGCTCGTTCGAGGGGGATCTGCTGGTCGAGGACGAGCCCGATCAACAGCGCCAGCGGCTCGTCGGAAAGGAGCTGGTCAGCCTCTTCGTCCTGGGCGAGGTGGAGCACGGCCTGAGCCTAACGCCCGACCCGGGGCCCACCAGATGCCGAGAGGGCGAGCTCGGCTCGTGCCGGCGGCCACAGAGGGGCGCGCCGGTGGCGCCTCGAGGCTCGAGAGCCTCCCCGAGCCTCGAGGACTCCGGTCGGCTGGTGGGACTCGGTCAGGCGCCGAGGATGTGCAGCAGGTGGTCGATCGAGAGCACCTGGTTGGCCCGGGCGAGGATGCAGACGAGCGAGATGAGGGCCATCATCGAGTTCTGCCCCTGCTCTGCCCAGTCGTGGATCATGAGCACGAAGTACAAGAGGTTGAGGAGCAGACCTCCTGCGAGCGCCACCGGGGTGAGGAAGCCGGCGGTGATGCCGACGCCGACTGCGAGCTCGGAGAAGACGACGATGTAGGCCATCTGCTTGGGCCGCGGCTCGACGACCCGAGCGAAGCTCTTCCTGACGAGCCCAAAGCGGTGCTTCTCCGCCACCGACTTGGCCCAGGCGATGCCGGCGCCCTCTTTGAGCCAGGCCCTCTTGTTCTTGTGGCGGAAAGACTCGAGCCACCAAAGTCCGAGCCCGATCCGCAAGGCCGCCAGCCAGTAGGCGGCGGTGGGTCCGTATGACAAGGTGGCGAGCGGGTGCACCTGCTCAGTCTTGCTCGGCCACGAACCTGAGGAGCGACTCTTCGCTCCCGGGGCGGGCGAAGTAGTAGCCCTGGGCGAGGCGGCAGCCGAGAGCCTTCAGCTCGCCGAGCTGCTCTTTCGTCTCGACGCCCTCTGCCACCACCTCTTGACCGAGCCGGTCTGCCAGCAGGAGGACGGCCTCGACCACCGAGCGGGCCGCTTCGTCCTCGGCGATCTTCTTGACGAAGCTGCGGTCGATCTTCAGCTTCTGGGCCGGCAGCTTGTGCAAGAGGGCGAGCGAGGAGTAGCCGGTGCCCACGTCGTCGATGGCGATCGAGGGGCCGAGGCGGCGCAGCTCGCCGAGGATCTCCCGCAGCGCCTCGAGGTCGACGATGGCGCTCGACTCGGTCAGCTCGATCTCGAGCAGGGCCGGATCGGCCCCGGTCCGCTCGAGCTCACGACGGACGACATCGACGAGGCCGGCCGAGGTGAGAGTACGGGCCGAGAAGTTGACCGAGAGGCGAAGGCCGAGCCCCCTTGACTGCCAGCCGGCGAGCAGCACGAGGCCGGCCCGCAGCACGTGGAGGTCGATGGCGGTGACGAGCCCGGTCTCTTCTGCCACCGGGAGGAAGCGGATCGGCGACAAGAGCCCCTGGCGGGGGTGACGCCAGCGCACGAGCGCCTCGGCCCCGACCACGCGGCCGCTCACGATGTCGAGCTGGGGCTCGAGGAAGACGAGGAACTGGTCCCCGGCCGCCACGGCATCGGCCAGGGCCGCCTCGAGCTCGAGGCGCTGGGACCGCTCGGCCAGCATCTCCTCCTCGAAGGAGACAAGCCGGTCGCCGCCCTGGGACTTGGCGACGTACATGGCGGCATCGGCCCGCCTGAGGACGTCTTTCACACTCGTCTCGCCCGGCACGGCCTCGACCGCACCGAGGCTCAGGTGGGCGAGGAACTGCCGGCCGTCGATCTCGATCGGCTCTCTCATCTCCTCTCGCACCTTGGTGGCGAAGACCTCGGGCCGCCACGAGTCGCCGGAGTCGCGCATGAGGACGGTGAACTCGTCGCCCCCGAGGCGGGCTACGAGGTCATCGGAGCGCACGCAGCGGCGCAGCCGCTGGCCGACGGCGACAAGCAGCTCGTCGCCGGCGGCGTGGCCCAAGGCGTCGTTTACGCTCTTGAAGCGGTCGACATCGCAGAAGACGACCGCCAGCGGGGCGGCCCCCTCGGTGCCGAGCTGACTGGCGAGAGCCTCGGCGAAGACGCGCCTGTTGGCGAGCCCGGTCAGCGGGTCGATGGAGGCCTGCTCGTGCACCTGGGCGAGCAGGGTGACCTTCTCCCAGGCCCCGGCGGCCTGGTCGCTCAGCCCGGCGAGCTGGCGGGCGACGGCCCCGGGGTCGGCCGGATGGCGCTCGCCCGACCAGCTGACGGCCAGCACCCCGAGCACCCGCCGGCTCGAGCGGATCGGGATGGCGGCGAAGATGTCTGCCCCAAAGGCGGCCATCATCTGGCGCAGGTACGGATCGGCGGTCGAGGCGTCGTAGATCCGGGGGCGGTCGGGGGCAGAGAGGAGGCGGTGTAGCTCAGCGGTGTCCTTCTCTGTGATCACGAGGTTCGAGACCGCCTCGCCGAGGGGGCCCTCATAGCCGCGGCTCGCTATCGTGACGAGCGAGTCCTCCTCCTCCTCGTGGCGGAAGACGACGGCCCGGGCGCTCCCGGCGAGCTTGGCCGCCGCCTCCACCGTCGCATTTGCTATCTCGGCCGTGTCCTGCACCATGATGAGGCGGGCGGCGAAGCCGGCCAGAACCTCAGCCGTGCGCTGGCGGCTCTCCGCTACCTTCAGGGCCCGCCCAGCCTCGAGGGCGGTGCCGGCCAGCTTGCTATAGGCGTCGAGCAACTGCTGCTCTCCATCGATGAACGGGGCGTTCGAGAAGGCGACGAGCTTCCCGAAAGAGCGGGCGGCGACCGTCATCTCCGACACGAGGACCCGCGTGCCGGGCGGGAGGAGATCGGTGGGCAGCGTGCCGGCCTCGAGCAGCCCGCTTCCAAGGGCGACGGCCGTCTGGCGGGTGAAGCCGTCGGACGCCACCACGATCGGCTCGCTCTCGCTGAGGCGGACGGCGGCCAGCAGCTGCTGGGCGGCGACGGCCGAGCGGGCGTGGTCGAGCACCGACGAGACGACCTCGTCCACCTCCCGGCTGGCGAGGAGCTGGCCGACGGCCGCCTGCAGCTCGTCGAGCTGGGTCTGCAGAAGGTCGGTGTCGGCCCGGTGGCCCAGCCGGTGGCGCCGGGCGGCGGGCCAGTCCACCTGCATGAGGCAGCTCTCGGCGCCCTCTGCCTGGCAGCGGAGCTGGACGACGCTGGCAGAGGGCAGACCGAAGAGCGGTGTCACCTGGGAGAAGAGACCCATCGCATAGCGGCAGTCGTGGCGGGAGGGCTCGTAGTCGGGCTTGGTGCGGAACTCGATCACGGCGTGGCCCGGCTCGAGCGAGACGAGGTGGGACTCACAGGCCGTGTCGAACTTGGCATGAGCCATCGCAACACCCTTCAAGAGCCCACCCGGCGAGCCGAAGCGGGAGAGGAGGTTGCGCAGGAGAGTGCTTCTTTTCGAGGAGAGGATGCTGGCGCCGACCGAGTAGGGGAACTCCGGGTCGCCGGTGACGGCGATGCCGGCCTCGAAGAAGCGCCGGCGGGTCTCGAAGGTGTGCCAGGTGCCGCCCTTCTCGAGCACCTCGAGGGGGCGGCTCTCCCCGGCGAGCTCGAGGAGACGGGCCATCCCCTCCTCACCAGTGCGCCGGCGGACCTCCTCCAGCACGAGTTGAATCGTGATGCCTGCGACTTCACGGTTCTCCACCCTTGCGGTCTCCCCTGGGCTGGCCCACCCTGCGGGCCCAAGGCTACGGCTTGCTCAGGCGCGGCGGGGGTCTGTCGCCTCGGGGTCGATGCCGAGCTCGGCGATGGCGTCGCGGATCTCGTCGTCTTTCACCTCGCCTTCGGCCGAGAGGGCCGAGAGGACGGCCAGGGCGATGTGGGCGGCGTCAATCTCGAAGTGGCGCCGGAGGGCGGCCCGCGTGTCGGAGCGGCCGAAGCCGTCGGTCCCGAGGGGGACGAAGCTGCCCGGCACGAAGCGGGCGATCTGGTCGGGGACGGCCTTCATGTAGTCGGTCACGGCGACGACCGGCGAGGCGGCCTCGCCGAGCGCCCGGGTGACATAGGGCACCTTGCGCTCGGACCCGGGGTGGAGCCGGTTCCAGCGCTCTGCCTCGAGCGCCTCCTCCCGCAGCCCCTTCCAGCTCGTCACCGACCAGCACTCGGCCGAGACGTCGAAGCGCTCGGCCAGCAGCTGGCGGGCCTCCATGGCGGCCTGCCAGGCGGTGCCCGAGAAGAGGATGGTCGCCCGGCGCCCGTTCGACGAGTGGCCGCTGGAAAGCTTCGGAGCCTCGGCGAAGCGGTAGGCGCCATCCAGCACGCCTCTTTTGATCCGCTCCGCCTCGGCCGGCTTCTCGGGCAGCGCCGGCATCGGGTAGTTCTCGTTGTAGAGGGTGAGGTAGTAGATGAGGTCCTCTCCCTCCGGGCCGTACATCTTCTCGATGCCGTCGGCCATGATCAGGGCGATCTCGTAGGCGAAGGCCGGGTCGAAGGCCCGGATGTTCGGCACGACCGAGGCGAGCAGCTGGGAGTGGCCGTCCTCGTGCTGCAGCCCCTCTCCGCTCATGGTGGTCCGCCCCGCCGTGCAGCCGAGGAGGAAGCCCCTCGCCCTGGCGTCGGCCGCCTGCCAGATGAGGTCGCCGATCCGCTGGAAACCGAACATCGAGTAGAAGAGGTAGATCGGGATCATCGGCACCGACCAGTTCGCATAGGCGGTACCGGCCGCCTGGAAGCTCGCCATCGAGCCGGACTCGGTGATGCCCTCCTCGAGAATCTGGCCCTTCGCGTCCTCCGAGTAAGAAAGGAGAAGGCCGGCGTCGACCGAGGTGTAGAGCTGGCCGACGGCCGAGTAGATCTTCACCTCCGAGAAGAGGGCGTCGAGGCCGAAGGTGCGCCCCTCGTCGGGGATGATGGGAACGACGTGGCGCCCGAGCGACGGGTCGCGCAGCAAGTTGCGCAGCATGCGGGCAAAGGCCATCGTCGTCGAGACCGCCTGGGCCCGCGAGCCCTCCATGAACTCCGAGAAGACCGACTCGGCCGGGGCCGGCAGCCCGCTCTTGCCCTTGCCCCGCACCACCCGGCGGGGGAGCGAGCCGCCGAGGGCGGCGAGCCGGGCGTTCAGGTACTCGAACTCGGGCGAGCCCTCGGCCGGCCGGAAATAGGGCGGGTGGTCGGCGTCGAGCGCCTCGTCGGGGATCTCCTCTTGCAGGTAGAGCCGGTCGCGCAGCAGCCGGAGCTGCTCGCGGGTCATCTTCTTTATCTGGTGGGTGGCGTTGCGGGCCTCGATCTCTGGGCCAAGGGTCCAGCCCTTGATCGTCTTCGCCAAGATGGCTGTCGGGACGCCACTTTGCTCGGTGGCAGCCTTGTAGGCGGCGTACAGCTTCCGGTAGTCGTGCCCGCCGCGGGGCAGCTGCTGCAGCTCGGCGTCGCTCAGGTGCTCCACCATCTTGCGCAGCCGCGGGTCTGGGCCGAAGAAGTGCTGGCGGATGTAGGCGCCCGACTGGGTGGCGAAGGTCTGGAAGTCGCCGTCAGGGGTGGTGTTCATCTTGTTCACGAGCACGCCGTCGACGTCGCGGGCCAAGAGCTCGTCCCAGCGCCGCCCCCAGATCACCTTGATGACGTTCCAGCCGCAGCCGCGGAAGAGGGCCTCGAGCTCCTGGATGATCTTGCCGTTGCCGCGGACCGGGCCGTCGAGGCGCTGCAGGTTGCAGTTGACGACGAAGACGAGGTTGTCGAGGCCCTCTCTGGAGGCGAGGCGGAGCGATCCGACGCTCTCGGGCTCGTCGAGCTCACCGTCGCCGAGGAAGCACCAGACCCTCGAGGCAGAGGTGTCGACGATCTCGCGGTGCAACAGGTAGCGGTTGAAGCGGGCCTGGTGGATGGCGGCCATCGGTCCGAGGCCCATCGAGACGGTCGGGAACTCCCAGAAATCGGGCATGAGGCGGGG
>JAJZLV010000022.1 GCA_021803215.1 Actinomycetes bacterium
GGAAGCGCATGTTTTTTTTTTTGTTCGCCGTCGAGGTCTGCAGGACGGTTGACCAGGCGGAGCGATCGGGCGACTCGTAGGTGACGTACGAGCCGCTCCGCTCGGGCAGGAAGCCCGCAGCCTTCCTCACGAAGCGCCAGCCAGGGGAGGTGGCCTGGGTCGTCTGGGCAGTCACCCACAGAAGCGGGGTCACCTGGAAGTTGCCGGTCCAGGGCTGGCCGGCGAGGAGGAGCCCGCGGTTCTCGTAGGGGAGGTATGAGGCCATGGCGTCGAGGGCCGGCCACATGATCGTCCCGGTGGTGCCTGCCTCTATGTAGGAGTTGATGAGGGAGCGGGCGAGGCCGCCCGGTCCGTCACGGAGGGGGTGGGCCACCTTGGCCGGCGTCTCGCCGAGCTCCGATTGCAACAGGATCTTGTGGCCCGAGCCGGCCAGCTCGCGAGCCGCCGGAGAGCCCTGGCACCGGTAGCCGTCGCTGAGCGTTCCGCAGATGTCGTGCACCCCGATCACCGAGACCGCCGCCGAGAAGCTCGGGTTGGCCACCATGTCGCTCGCCACCGCCCAAGTGGAGGGATACCTCTTCCAGGCGGCGTCGGCGGCCACTATCTGGACTTTGGAAAAGCCGTGGGCGTCGAGGGCTTGGCGGAGGTCCTCGTACCACGACTCGACGGCCGGAGAGCCGGCCGGGTAGTGCTCGTTCCAGCCGCCGATGTAGGAGACCGGCACCTCTTGCCTCTGGGCGCAGGCGAGCCAATTGACGAGATAGCGGATGTCGGCGCTGGTCCAAAGGTCGTTGTTGGCTCCCCGCGTAAAGGCCGGGGCGGCCCACTGCAGGCCGTAGATCTTGATGCTCGGGTCGAGCTTGAGCGCCTGGCGGGCGAGCCAGAGCTCGTAGCCGGCGCCGCAGTCGAGGTGGCCCGGGAAGGGCTCGACCGTGGGCTCTGAGCCGTCGCTCGAGTTGGCGTCTCCGCCGATCTCGATCTTCAACAGCTGTAGGGCGGCGCCGTAGTGCGGCTTGAAGAGGTAGTCGAGGATCTGCTGGCGTTGGGCGGCCGGGTAGTCGATGAGAAGGCGTGAGTTGCCGCCGCCGCCCGAGATGGCGCCGACCCCCTGGAAGGAGGGGCCGGCGGCTCTGCCGTTGATGGCGATCGAGGCGCTCAGCCCGTGCTGGGAGCCAGGGGCAGAGGCGCCCCCGCTCCCGAGGCCGGGAAGGGCTATGGCGACTGCGGCGGTGAGGCCGGCGAGAGTTCGGTTGCGCCAGTGCCGGCCGAACCACCTCCAGCTGTGCTGCGCCTGGTCGGCCAAGGTCTCCTGCGTTCCTGCGAGCCCCGACTCGGGTGGCCCGCGTTAGTTTGCTGACGCCGGGAGGCTGACCGTCCACGGCTTTTTTGAGAGGCTGGGGCAGCCCGCCACAAGACTAGGAGGCTTTCTTGACCCGCATCGCAAACTTGCTCGGACGGGCAGCCCTTCTCACCGAGGAGGGGGCGGTCGACATAGAGCGGGCCTCCGACGGCCGCTTCGCCTCCGACGTGCAGGCGCTCTACGAGCGCTGGGAGGAGTTCCTCGACTGGGCCGGCGAAGGCAGCCACACGAGCGCGGAGCTGCCGGCCTTTGAGTTCCAGCAGACCGATCTGCTCTCGCCTGCCCCCCGGCCCACCCAGGTCTTCGGCATCGGTCTCAACTACAAGGACCATGCCGAGGAGACCGGCGCGGCGCTTCCCGAGCGCCTGGCAGTCTTCACCAAGTACCCCACCTGCATCACGGGTGGCTTCGAAGAGGTCTGCCTGGTCGAGGAGGGAGAGGTCGACTGGGAGGTGGAGCTGGTCGTCGTCATGGGCCGGCGGGCCCACCGGGTGGCCGACTGGGAGGCCTGGTCCCATGTGGCGGGGCTCTGCGTCGGGACCGACTTCTCCGAGCGCAGGCTCCAGTACGCGGCCGGCCGCCAGTTCTCTCTCGGCAAGTCGTATCCGGGCTTCGGGCCGATGGGGCCGTGGCTCGTCACGCCCGACGAGCTGACGGCGCCAGACGACCTCGCCCTCAGCTGCCTCGTCAACGACGAGGTGATGCAGTCGGGCCGGACGGCCGAGATGATCTTCCCGGTGCCCCGGATCATCGAGGAGATCTCGGCGGTCGTGCCGCTCTTGCCCGGAGACGTCATCTTCACCGGCACCCCGGCGGGCGTCGGGCGGGCCCGCGGCCGCTACCTGCGGGCGGGTGACACGGTTACCTGTTCGATCGAAGGGATCGGGAGCATCGTCTCGCAGATGATCGCCCCCTAGAGGAGCGGCGCGAGAAGGAGTCTGCGGGCTCGAGGCGCCCTTGCCGGGCCGGCAGGCAGCGGGCCGGCCGCCCCGGGCCTCAGATGGGTCGCGCCACCACCCGGATCTCGGTTTCGGCGGTGATCTCAGCCCGGAAGCCAGCGGCCGTCATCAGCCGATCGACCTCCTGCGGGGTGTAGATGCGAGCGCGGGCCATCTCGGTCGCAGCCCCGCGGTGGGCATAGGCCACGAAGCAGTCCAGGTAGAAGTCAGAGAGCAGATTGGGATAGGTCACCACGATCGTGCCGCTCGGCCGGGTGACGCGCCGCAGCTCCTCCAAGAGCAAGAAGGAGTCCTCCAGCTCCAGGTGCTGCATGACGAGCAGGCAGTACGCCAGATCGATGCTCTGGTCGGGGACATCGGGAAAGGCCGTGTCCTGGCAGAGGACGTAGCGAATGTTCCGACAGGCCGCCAGCCGCTTGGCGGCCAGGGTGAGCATCTGTGGAGATACGTCAACCGCCCAAAGCGCCCGGCACCGGGGGGCGACGACGGCGGCCAGCCGCCCGATGCCGCATCCGAGGTCGAGGACTGTCGACCCGCTGTCGTAGTGCGGTCGGAGGCGGGCATGATCCTGCTCTGTGCCGAGGCGCCAGTCCTCCTCGCGGTCGTTCGTGAAGATCTGGATCTTGGCGGCGGTCTCGTCCAAGGGTGCCCAGAGCGGGGCGTAGCGGCTGGGGACGGCCGGGCTGTTCGCTCGGCCCTCTGGTGCAAGAGGGGATGGATCCAGAGCCGGCTCCGGCTGGGCCGCATCCGGCTGCGAGCTTGTCTGCCCCGGGGGGCTCACGGGTGGTTCCATTCTCTCTCGTCCTTGGTGTGGTGCCGCTCGCCTGGTCGGCCGCAGGCTCGATCGCGCGAGGGACCCCTGAGATTTTCGCTCTGACCCTCGTTGGCTAACAAGGGTCGTCTCGCCGTCCGGTTCAGCTCCAGCACCACCGGAACCTGGCGAGCGGCACTCGAGCGGGACATCAACGCAGCCAAGAACCTCCGCGACCAGGCTCCCGCTTTTGATCCGCTGCAGGACGCTGGCTGCCACTTGGCCGTCGCCTGCCCGGGACCAGAGCTCTGCCAGGAGGGCCCGCCCGGCAGGAGGTAGCCGGCAGGGCTCTCGTCGATCTCTCCGGGCGGCCGGGCACCGGGGCGGCCGGCGGGCTCAGTCGAGGCCGGTGATCGAGTCGATGTGGGCGGCCACCTCGTCGTCGATCCGCTCGATCACCTCGAGGGCTGCCATGTTCTCGTGCACCTGCTCGACCCGGCTTGCACCGGTGATGACGGTCGAGACGTCAAGGTTGCGGGCGCACCAGGCGATGGCCAGCTGGGCGAGCGAGCAGCCGAGACGCTCGGCCACCTCCCTCAGCCGGCGGACCTTGGTGTTGCGGGCCTCGTCTCTCAGCATCGGCTGCAGCCACTCGTAGCCCTTGAGAGCCGCCCGGCTCCCCCCGGGGACGCCCTCCAGGTACTTGCCTGTCAGCTGCCCCGATGCGAGTGGGCTCCAGGTGGTGAGCCCGAGCCCGTGAGCTTCGATGACCGGCTTGTACTCCTTTTCGACCCGCGAGCGGGCGAGCAGGTTGTACTGGGGCTGCTCCATGACGGGCTTTCGCAGGCTGTAGCGCTCGGCGATGGCGAAGGCCTCGACCAGCTCGGCACCGGACCACTCCGAGGTTCCCCAGTAGAGGGCCTTGCCCGACGAGACGATGTCGTGCATCGCCCAGACCGTCTCCTCGACAGGCGTCTCGGGGTCGGGGCGGTGGCAGAAGAGGAGGTCGACGAAGTCGAGGCCGAAGCGCTCGAGCGAGCCGTCGATCGCCTGCATCAGGTACTTACGGTTCAGGGTGTTCGACATGTTGACCCCGTCGCTCAGCCCCCAAAAGAGCTTGGTCGACACCACGTAGGACTGGCGGGGCCAGCCGAGCTTCCTGAGCGCCCGGCCCATGATGAGCTCCGACTTCCCGCCGGCGTAGGCCTCGGCGTTGTCGAAGAAGTTGACGCCCGCCTCGTAGGCGGCCGTGAGGCAGGACATCGCCAGGTCGTCGTCAAGCTGTGGCCCGAAGGTGACCCAAGAGCCGAAGGAGAGAAGGCTCAGCTTCAGCCCGGCCTGCCCGAGCCTGCGGTACTCCATCTTCACGTGCATCCTCCGTCGGTGATCAGGTTGGTGAGGGGATCGCTTGGCGGCCGCTCCCGGGAGCGTCCTTGCAGTTCTTAGTGGACGGCGGCGTGGATCTGCTCGAGCAGGTCGGCCAGCTGGTCACGCTCTTTTTGCTCGAGCACCTTGAAGACCCGGCCCATCGAGCGGTTGGTGGCCGCCTCGGCCTCGGCCCAGGCCTCCCGGGCGAGCTCCACGTCCGGGTAGGGCTCCTCCCAGCCGAAGACCCCGGCCATGAAGGGCGTCTTGACCAAGAGGGCGACCAGCGGGTCGAGACCGGCCGCCAGCACGGCGTTCCCATGCATGGCGCCGCGCAGCTCGCGAAGGGCGTTCAGGCGGTGCATGACGAGCTGGGCCGGATCGGAGGGCTCGGGCAGGGTCGTCCAGGCGGCGAAGAGGGGCGCTCCGGTCGGGCTGGCGGTCGTGACGACCCGGCCGAGCAACTCGGCCACCGTCTCGTAGTCCCGGTCGGCATCGAGGTGGTACGAGGTCCATCGGTGCAGGCAGGCGGCGAACTCCTCGCCCGCCAGGCGCGGCGGCATGATCTTGACGCCCCGCTCCCAGCGAAGGCGGATCATGGCAGGGTTGAAAAAGACGAAGGCGGCGCTCACAACGCCGGCGTCGACCTCGCCGAGCACCCCGCCTCGTCCGCAGACGTAGAAGTCGAGCCCGTCAAAACCGAGGGAGTTGCCCTTCTCGTAGGTGGCCGAGTCGAGCATGAAGTTGGACGGGAGGTCTCCGATTGGCTTTGCCAGGCGCCGGGCGAAGTCGTCGAGCACGCAGATGACGGTAACGGCGTCGCTACGATGCCCCGACGCAGGGCGCGATTGGAGGAAAGTTGCCCGACAGGACACAGGTCGTGCTCGTGAGCGAGTCCGGCGAAGAGCTCGGGACCGAGGACAAGCTGGCGGCCCACGAGCCGCCCGGCCGGCTCCACCTCGCCTTCTCGGTCTTCCTCTTTCGCCCGGACGGCACCACCCTCGTGCAGCAGCGGGCCGAGTCGAAGTACCACTTCCCCGGCATCTGGGCGAACACCTGCTGCAGCCACCCCGAGCCGGGCGAGGAGCTCGTCGTCTCGGCAGAGCGCCGGGTGCTCGAGGAGCTCGGGGTCACCTGCCGGCTGAGGGAGGCCGGCAGGTTCATCTACCGGGCCGTCGACCCAGTGAGCGGTCTCGTCGAGCACGAGCTCGACCACGTCCTTATAGGCGAGGTGCGGGAGATGGTGTTGCAGCCCGATGCCGCGGAGGTGGCAGACTGGCGCTTCGTCACCCCCGAGAGCGTCACAGGGGCCGGACCGCCCGACGGCTTCGCCCCCTGGTTCGCCGAGGCGCTCGAGATCGCCCTCGCAGCCCGCTCCCGGTAGCGGCCTCGGGTGCTCGGAGCGCGCTTCACCCGTCCCGGGGGAGCCGCTCCGGCTTCCTAGCGGCTCTTGCGCCTGGTCGAGTAGGGGCTGAGGATGGCGGTGAGCAGAGAGACGACCGTGCGCCTGGCCCGCTCGTTCGAGTGCCCGAGCTGGCGGCGGAGGGTCTCCCAGGTCGAGAAGCCGGCCACCACGTCGAGCTCGTCGAGGAGGAGGCTCTTGTCCCGCCCGGCCCGGCCGAACTCCGGCGCGAAGACCTCGCTCAGCTGCTCGCGGCTCATCTTGTTGATCTCGGTCAGAGTGCGGCCGAGGGAGGGGTCGATGGCGATGCCCCGCATCGCCACCCGGCGGACAGGTCCGACCTCTTCCCACAATTTCGCGCGGAGGCGAGCGAGGGCAGCGATCCGCTTGCCGAGCTCCTTGTCGTCCGGGCGAGCGAGGAGGAACGGCACGACGACCGGGCGCTGATGAGCCGCCCCGGCGAGGAAGAGCGACTCGAGGTCGGCGAAGTGGCGAAAGACCGTGCGCTCGGAGACCCCGGCCCGGGCGGCCACCTCGGCCGCCCCCGGGATCGGGCCGCCGTCTTGCTCCTTGATGATCTCGAGAAGGGCTGCCACGACAGCTTCTCGGTTGCGGGCAGCCCGCTGGCGCCGCCCGTCGGTCTTGCTCATCTCGTCTTCTGTCGCATGTTCGGCAGGCGTTGGAATCATCTCCTCGCGAGCACCTGTGGGGCGCCGAAACCGCTCGCCCCGCTTCGAACCTGCGCAGTCGACTCGGGGACCCCCCAAAACGGGTCAGCTCCTCGACTTTACAGCCGAGCCGGCGCTTTCCGGTCGGCGAGCCGCTCCGAGCCGCCCATCTTCCGAGAGATGGGCTCAGATCATCAAGCCTTCGGCCAGGCCGGCCCCTTCTGGCGCTTGTCCGTCAGATCCGTGGGCCTTCTCGGTCCGCACCGTCCGCCGCAGCTTTATCTCAGGAAGCAGCAGCGAGAAGAGGAAGGCGACGAATGTTATGGGGGCGGCCACGACGAAGACCGTGTCTATCGAGTGCACGTAGGCCTGGATGGCGGCCGCGTGGATCGGCGCGGGCAGCCGCTTCAGGGCGGCCGGGCTCCCGACGATCGCCTGAGCGAGCTGGTGGATGTGGGGCCGGGCCGCCGGCGGGAGAGCCGCCAGCAGGTTCCCGTCCAGCCGGTCGGTCAGCACGGCCCCGAGGATGGCGGTGCCGAAGGCTCCGCCCATCGACCGGAAGAAGCTCGAGAGCGAGGTAGCCGTCCCGAGGTCCTTGTAGTCGACCCCGTTCTGGACGGCGAGCACCAGCACCTGCATGACGAGGCCTATCCCTATGCCGAGAAGCAGCAGGAAAGCGGAGATCTCGAGCTCGCTCGAGTGCGGGCTGAGCAGCGACAGCAGCGCCATGGCGACCGTCGTGAGGGCGGTGCCGATGATCGGGAAGATCCTGTAGCGGCCCCGTTTGGTGATGGCCCGCCCGCTCCAGATGGAGGCTCCGAGCAGCCCAACCATGAGCGGGAGCAACTCGAGGCCCGAGATGGTGGGGGAGACGCCCTTCACCACCTGCAGGTAGACGGGCAGGTAGATGATGGCGCCGAACATGGCGAGGCCGATGATGAAGCCGGCGGCGTTGGAGGCGGTGAATACCCGCTTTTTGAACAGGTACATCGGTACTATCGGCTCGGCCGTCTTGAACTGGCGCAACACGAAAAGGCCGATGAGGAGGGCACCGGCCACGATCATCGAGATGAGCTGCCAGGAGGCCCACGGGAAGCCGTAGCCGTCAGGTGAGCCGCCGAGGCTCGTGACGAGCAGGAGGGCGGAGACGCCTCCGACGAGCAGGAGCGAGCCGAGGTAGTCGATCGAGTGCTTGCGGCGCTCGGCCCTGTCCTTCAAGACGATGCTCGTCACCACGAGGGCGGCCGCCCCGATCGGGAGGTTGATGTAGAAGATCCAGCGCCACGAGATCGACTCGACCAGGAAGCCTCCGAGCAGCGGGCCGGCGATGCTCGCAACGCCGAAGACCGCCCCGAAGTAGCCCTGGTAGCGGCCCCGCTCGGCCGGCGAGACGACGTCGCCGATGATCGACATGGCGAGCACCATGAGGCCGCCGGCACCGAGGCCCTGCAGACCTCGGAAGATGATCAGCTCGTTCATGTTCTGGCTGAGCCCCGCCAGCGCCGAGGCGGCAAGGAAGATGACGATCGCGAACTGGAAGATCCTCTTGCGCCCGTAGAGGTCAGAGATCTTGCCGTACAGGGGTGCCGAGGCGGTCGAGGTGAGGAGGTAGGCCGTCACCACCCAGGTGAGGCGGTTGAGGCCGTGGAAGTCGCCGGCGATGGTGGGAAGGGCGGTGGCGACTACCGACTGGTCGAGGGCGGCGAGCAGCATGCCCAGCATGAGCCCGGAGAAGACGACGAGGACCTGGCGATGGGTCATCGGTATCTCGGCCGGGGCCGCCGCGGCCGCCAGCTCGCTTGTCGGGGCGCTCACCGGGTGGACCTGGCTCTGTTGCTCTTCGAGGGACCTCGGACGACCGCCTCGTAGATCTGGACGAGCGCTGCCACCTGGGCGTCGGACAGGACGGCGAGCATCTGGCCGATGCGCTGCCGGGCGGCCTTCTGCACCCGGGCCACCACCCGCGTGCCCTCGGTCGAGAGGCCGACGAGGACGAGGCGGCGGTCGCTGGCGTCGCTTGCCCGCTCGGCGAGGCCGGCCTTCACGAGGCGGTCCACCGCCGAGGTGGCCGAGCTCTCGCTCACGCCGAGCCGGTGGGCCAGCTCGCCCATGGAGAGCGGGCCGTGCTCGAGGCACTGCATGACGTGCAGCTGGCGGATGGTGACGTTCTCGAGCTCCTCGTGCAGGCTGCGATCCACCTCTTCGTTGAAGCGCCGCTGCAGCTGGGGCCTGAGGTCGAGGAGGCGCTTTAAGAGCTCCTGGCGGGCCTGCCCGCTCAACGATCGATCCTTTGAGCCACCAACATCACGATACCCGAACGTTTCGAGAGTAAAAATATTCCTGGGCCGCCGGATGGCTCAGATGAGCCCCCGCTCCCTCAGCGCTGCCAGGAGGTGCTCGAGGGCGGCCGGGTCCGAGAGCGAGTCGGCCGAGAGGGCCCGCTCGACCGGGGTCCCGAGGATGATTCGGCGGATCGGCACCTCCACCTTCTTGCCGTTGAGGGTGTGGGGGAGGGCCGGGAGGGCGATGATGCGGTCCGGTACGTGCCGGGGCGAGACGTTCTCACGCAGCCGGCGACGCACGAGCGCCTCGAGCTC
>JAJZLV010000049.1 GCA_021803215.1 Actinomycetes bacterium
GGCCGTCAGGACCCACCAAGCCGCTTCGACGTGTCGGCGCACCCGTTCGGATCGGTTGAGACAGGCCTGTACCGTCGGAATCGCTTGTTTTAGGACTAGACGCGCCGCAGCGGTACCTCTGGGGCGCCGTCGCGGCATCGAAGCCGAGCAGCCGTCAGGGCGCGCTCCACCCACACCCGCACCATCTCCCGTCGGTACCAGGACGAGCCACGTGCGTCCTCCAAAGGCTTGACTGCCTCGGCGTAGGAGCCCCCGAGGGCTGCCGGATCGAGAGGCAGCCCGACAGCGGATGCCTCCAGCGCGGGCAGGCGCACCGGCGCCGCGGTCGTGGCACCGACCGCTATCCGCACCTCAGCGCATCTCCCGTCCTGGGTTTGGCGGACGACTGCGGCCACACCGACGCAGGGTCGATCCTCGCTCGAGCGGGAGGAGTACTTGAGATAGGCGCTACCGGCGTCTGGCGGGAGCGACGGGACGATGACCTCGACGATCACCTCGGCCGGCGAGAGCGCCGTCTCGTAAAACCCGAGCAGGAGGTCTGCCACCGGGATGCAGCGCCGGCCCGTCGGGCCTTCGACGGTCGCCACGGCGTCAGCCGCCCGGAGCGCTGCGGGCGGGTCAGAGGCATAGTCGGCTTCGGCGAGGACGCCGCCCACGGTGGCCGCGGTGCGCACCTGGGGGTTTCCCACGACCGAGAACGACTCGGCGACGAGAGGTGCCGCCGACACCAGCATGGCGTTCTCCGCCGCCTCCGCATGGGTGACGAGGGCACCGAGGCGGACTCCTCTCCCGTCTTCCGTCCGGCGCACTGCGCGCAGGTCTGCCACCCGCTGCAGCGAGACCAGAGCTGCCGGGCGGATAAGGCGGTACTGGAGCAACAGGCTCATGGCCGTGCCGCCGGCGATCAGCTTCGCCTCCCCGTCATAGCCGTCGAGCATCTCGACCGCCTCCGCCACGGTGGTGGGGAAGAGCACCACCGGTGCGCTCATCGTGCGACCATCTCTGCGGTCTTAGACGGTGCGATCATCCGCCGGCCCCCTCCGGGCCCGTCTCCGTCGCGCCGCCCGGCAGCCCGGCCGCCTGCCGGGCGGCCGCCATGATGCGCGAATAGCTGCCACAACGGCACAGATGTCCACTGAAGACCCGGCGGATAGCGCTCTCGGTCGGGTGCGGCTGGGTGGCGAGCAGAGCCTCGAGAGCGAGGATGAAACCGGAGGTGCAGTACGAGCACTGGAACGCCCGGTGCTCGAGAAAGGCCTGCTGGACAGCGCTCAGCCGGCCGTCGGGTCCGCGGAGCCCCTCCACCGTTCGGATGTCGGCTCCTTCGCAGAGAACGGCGAGCGTCAAGCAGCCGCTGACGGCCCGGCCATCTCGAAGGACTGTGCAGGCGCCGCACATGCCCACTGCGCAGCCGTTGCGGGCGCCGACGAGCTTCAGTTCTCCCCGCAGCGCTTCAAGCAGCGTCTCTGTGGTGCGCACCTGAAGACGACAAGGTCGGCCGTTGACCGTGAGCTCGACCTGGACCCGCCCCAGGGCGTCCGGCTGTTTGACGCTGTCGAGCACATCTGCGGGAGGGACGGCCTCCAGCGGAGAAGCCTCGTCTGCTGCGGCGCCGGTCGGTGTACCCCTACCCATGGGACCTACCTCCAGGAGTTCTGGCCGACGCCTGTCCTGCGACGACCGACGCAAGTGGGCGACACCAGAGGGAGGCTCCGACGGCTTCGGACCCCCGCCGGCGTCGTCCTGCCAGGAGCTGTCCGTCGCCACGGCACCCGGCCCGAGACCCGGTCGGTTCGGGACGCCAGGAGGCGACTCGCCCGGTATCGGCCTCGACCGGGCCGAAGGGCTGCATCCCCTCGCCATCGGTCGCCCCGGCTAGGGAGTGATCGAGGCTCGGCGAGCCCATCGCCGGCGCGGGTCGATGGCAGCACTCGCCCGCGGCGTTGCGATGGCAGAGCCCGCTCCGGCCGAGGTGATGGCCGTGCCGGTCGGCCCCGAGCTCACCGCCCGGCGGCAAGTCCCGGCGAGGAGGAAGGACGGGACCGAGAAGGCACCTATGGCCCGCCTCGGAGGTCTCGATCACCATGAGCGGCTCGGACCCTTGATCCGCCGCCGCGAGATGGCGGCGCGCCGGGACGACCACCCGGGAGCAAGGGGGGAGCTGCCACGACGAGCGACGGCCCCACCGCTTCCTCGACAGCGCAGCCCCGCGGTCGGCGCTCTCCGGGCGCGGGCAGCTGGCCGGGGCCGGCGAGCTCCATGAGGCCCGTCCGGCTCGCCAGGCCACGCCCTGCGGCTTGGCCCGCCCCCCAAGCGGAACCGGGCCTATCGACTCGCGCCGGCCGGAGCCGCCGGCACCCGGAGCCTCGTCAAGAGCTCCCCCCCGCCCGAGAGGGGTCGACAGAGCCTCTCTCATGCCGGTGCTCCGGGGCCGCCGCCGCCACCAGCACCTGCGGCAGCAGCCTCAGCCCGCAGGCCGCGCAGGACCTTCTCGGCGCTGATCGGCAATGAGTGGACCCGTACCCCGGTCGCCCGGTAGACCGCGTTGGCCACGGCTGGAGCGACGGGCGGCAGGGCCGGCTCACCGAGACCGTGGATCTCGCCGCGGCCGTCCTCGGCGAGATCGAAGCCGTACTGCTCGGGCATGTCCTCCAGGCTCGGGACCATGTAGTCCGCCAGGCTGGCGTTCGTCAGCTGGCCCCGGTCAAAGACAAGCTCTTCGAACAGGGCGTTGCCGACCCCGAAGACGAGGCAGCCCTCGCACTGGTGGTCGGCGCCGATCGGGTCGACGATCTCGCCGGCGAAGACGGCGCCTGCGTAGCGGAGGACTCGCACCCGGCCGGTAGCCAGGTCTACAGCGACCTCGGCGGCACCGACGGACTGGTGCCAGTGCGCCGAGCCGACCCCCTGGCCCGTGAACGGATCGAGGCCCCCATTCGTGACGAGGGTGCCGCCGCCGTGTACGTTGCCGACCCGGCTGCGGCCAACTACCTCGGCCAGGCTGAGGCGGCTGGCCGGGACCCCCGCCACCTGGACGTGCCCCTCTGTCACCTCGATGTCGGCTGGCTCGGCTTCGAGCAGCTCGGCTGCGAGGCCCCGCACCTTCGCGACGAGGTCCTCCGTTGCCAGCTCGAGCGCCCGTCCCATGGAGGCCATAGAGCGGCTGGCGGTGGTCTGCTGGTCGTAGGGAGTGAGATCGGTGTCGACGTAGGAGACCGCGACGAGCTGGGGGTCGACGCCTGGCCGCCAGGGCTGGGCGGATGCCCTGGCCCATCTCGACCGAGCTCGTGAGCACGTCCAGGCTGCCGTCGGCGTTGAGCCGGATCGCCGCCGTCGAGGTCGACGGGGTGATCGTCCCTTCGATGACGCATGAGACGCCCTTGGCCCGGACGATGTCCCCGTCACGCTCGACCCCGGCGGCCGGGTCCCAGCCGATCCGCTCTGCCACGGTGTCGAGCAGCTCGTGGAAGTGGAGGTGCTCGAGCCTCTCGCCGGTGCAGAAGGTGTTCCCGTCTTTGAGCAGGTTCCGCCGGCGGAGCTCGACGGCATCGATCTGGAGGGCCTCCGCGATCATGTCCATCTGCTGCTCGTAGGCCCAGGCCGCCTGGTTGATGGCAAAGCCCCGGTAGGCGCCGGCAGGCGGCGTGTTGGTGCACACCGCTTCGACGTGGATGTCGACGTTCGGGATGGCGTACGGGCCGTTGATGCCGTAGGCACCGAACATCACCTTGCGCGGGCTGATGCCGGCATACGCGCCGGCGTTGTACCGGGCGAGAGCCTGGCGGGCGACGATCCGGCCCTCTTTCGTCACCGCGGTGCGGAGCCGGACCCGCATGGCGTGCTTGGTCGAGGTGACGAACTCCTCGTCGCGCGACAGGTGGATGCGCACCGGCGCACCGACGAGGCGCGACGCAACGGCCGCCACCGGCTCGATGGCGGCATAAGCCTTGGCCCCGAACCCTCCCCCGAGCGCGGTCACCACCACCCTCACGCGGTTGAGCGGGACGCCGAAGAGAAGGGCCAGCTGCCGGCGGACGATGTGAGGTGTCTGGGTGGCGCTCCACACCGTTATCCGGTCACCGCGTGCGTCGGCCAGCACCACGTGGGTCTCGAGTGGAGCGGCACCGGCCGCCGGGCTGTCGAAAGTGTGCTCGAACACGTGATCGGCCGAGGAGAAGGCGGCCGCGGCGTCGCCCCGGACGACGCTGAACACGTTGCAGACGTTGCGCTCGTACTCAGCCCGGAGCGTGACGTCGACGAAGGCGGGGTCTCGCTCGGGCTCGGATGGGAACAACCGGGGCGCTCCGGGAGCCGTCGCCTCGTCGACGTCGAACACCGCCGGCAGATGGTCGTAGGTGACCTCCACGAGATCGGCCGCCTCCTCGGCGGAAAACGGGTCGTCGGCCACCACCAGGGCCACCGGCTCGCCGATGTAGCGGACCGTGTCGTAGGCCAGCACCGGTTGGTCGCGCACGACCGGCCCGAACTCGACCTGCATGTCGCCACGGGCAACGAGCTGGGCACCCGTGAGGACGCTCACGACCCCCGGGTGGCAAAGCGCTGGGTTCGTGTCGACGGCGACCAGCCGGGCATGTGCCGCGGTCGAGCGCACCAGCCGGCCATGTTGCATGCCGGGCAGTTCCTCGTTCATGACGAAGGGCGTCCGGCCAGTGACCCGGTCCTCCGCGTCAAGGAGGGACGAGATCGCCACCTCCTGCTGTCGGGCCTGCAATGAAGTCCTCTCCGATTGGGCGTCCTGGGGCCGTCGTATCGCCGGTGGCACACATGATCGCATGGTCGGCTAGCGCTTACCACCCGTCGCCACAGCATGGGCCACCTCGGCCGGGTTCTCGCCAGGCTGACGACTCAGTAACTCGTCAGCGGCTGCCTGGCCAGCTGTCCGATAGCGGCTCTCGGTACCGGCCAGGCAGTCGGAGCCGGCCCAAGTGCGCTAGAAACGCCCCGATGGGCAAGCTCGCTTTGCTGGTGATCGACGTGCAGCTGGACTTCTGTCCCGGGGGGGCGCTCGCGGTGGAGAAGGGCGACGAGGTAGCCGCCGCCATCGCGGCCGATCTGTTGGGCCAAGAAGCCGGCTACGACTACAAGGTGGCGACCCGCGACATGCACGTGGCACCGGGGGATCACTTCTCCGAGATGCCTGATTTCGTCGATTCGTGGCCGATCCACTGCCTGGCAGGCACCCCGGGGGCTGAGCTGCACGAAGCCCTCGACTCTGTGAGGACAGAGTTCGACGCAATCTTCGACAAGGGCGCTTACCACGCTGCCTACTCCGGGTTCGAGGGCGCCGCACCCTCGGGCAGCACCCTCGGACCATGGCTCTCGGCCAGAGATGTGGACCGGGTCGACCTTGTCGGTCTAGCGACCGACTACTGCGTCCGGGCCACTGCCCTCGACGCCGCCGAGCTGGGCCTCGCCGTCCGCGTGCTCCTCGGATACACGGCCGGAGTGGCCACCAGCACCACGCTGAGCGCGATCGACCGCCTGAGGACCGCCGGGGTCGAGATCGTCGGTCCGACGACGGCCAACGGCATAACCTGGGCAGCCTCCATGGACAAAGAGGCCTGACGCAGCTCGAGAGCAGGCGGCCTCAGCCTCTGGGCCCGGACGGCCTGTGCCGGCCCTGTCCGGGCCGGCGGGAGCCACTTTCTCGGTAGGGCTCTCGGTGCGTGCTATGACGACACCTCGACCGCGACGGAGGTGAGGAGTGCAAGACAACGTCAGACTCGACTGGCCACTCCCTGCTGTTCTGCGCATCCGCCTCTGCCGGCCCGAGCGTCACAACGCCGTAGATAAAGCGGTGGTCGACGGAGTCAGGAAAGCTCTCGAGAAAGAGGGCCGCCGAGCTGGGGCCATCGTGCTTGGAGCCGACGGCAGCTTCTCCGCCGGTCTCGACCTCAAGCTTCCTGCCAAGGCGAGAAGGAGCGTGAGCGAGAGCCTCTACGAGCTCTACGGCGTCATGGTTACCCATGAGCGCCCGATCATCGCCGCCGCCCGGGGCCACGCGATCGGCGCCGGGGCGCAGCTGCTGCTGGCAAGCGACCTCCGGGTGGGCTCACCTGACCTCGTGATCCGGTTCCCCGGCCCCGAGCACGGCTTGGCTGTCGCCACCTGGGCTCTGCCCGCCACGGTGGGGCGGGGCCGGGCGATCGATCTTGCTCTCACCATGAGAGAGGTCGGCTCAGATGAGGCGCTCAGGATCGGCCTCCTCGACCGCTTGGTCGACGATCCTGACCACGAGGCGCTCGAGCTGGCCCGCTCTATCTGCAGCCTCGATCGAGAGGCGGCGAGCATGACGAAGCTGCTCGTGACGAGAGCTGCTGGCCTCAACGAGGCCCTCGCCCGCGAGGCGCAGTGGAACAGCTCTGCCGGCGGTCATGCTGCCAAGCCTTGAGCGCTGAGCGGCGGAGGCCGCCTGGAGGTCTACTCCCACTCGATCGTGCCGGGCGGCTTGGAGGTGACGTCGTAGGCGACCCGGTTCACACCGGCCACCTCGCCGATGATGCGGGAGGAGAGCGTCTCCAAAAGCTCGTAGGGGAGCCTCGCCCAGTCGGCCGTCATGGCGTCGCCGGAGGTGACAGCCCGGATGACGATGGGATAGGCGTAGGTCCGCTCGTCGCCCATCACCCCGACCGATCGGATGGCCGGAAGGACTGCGAAGTACTGCCAGAGCTCCCTCTCGAGCCCGGCCCTGTGCACCTCCTCCAAGAGGATGGCATCGGCCTTGCGGAGGATCTCGACCCGCTCGGGGGTCACCTCCCCGACGATGCGGACCGCCAGCCCTGGGCCGGGGAAGGGCTGGCGCCAGACGATCTCCTCGGGCAGCCCGAGCTCGATGCCGATCGCCCGCACCTCGTCTTTGAAAAGGAGGCGGAGCGGCTCGACGAGCTCCAGGTCCATCTCCGCGGGGAGCCCGCCCACGTTGTGGTGGGACTTGATGGTGGCCGCCGCGCTGGTGCCCGACTCGACCACGTCGGGGTACAAGGTGCCCTGCACGAGGTAGGAGATGTCCTCTCGCTCCCTCGAGACCTCCTCGAAGACCCGGATGAACAGCTCCCCGATTATCTTCCGCTTCCTCTCGGGATCGGTCACGCCGCCGAGGGCCTCGTAGAAGCGCTCTTCGGCCTTCACATGGACGAGGTCGACGTTGAACTGGCGGCGGAAGGTCGCCTCCACCTGGCTCCCTTCGCCCGAGCGCATCAGGCCGGTGTCGACGAAGACGCAGGTGAGCTGGTCCCCGACGGCCTTGTGGACGAGAGCCGCCGCCACGGCCGAGTCGACCCCGCCCGAGAGGGCACAGAGCACCCGCTCGGAGCCGACCGTGGCCCGGACCGCCTCGGCGGCCGACTCGATGACCGAGCTGGGCGTCCAGGTGGGAAGGCAGTCGCAGAGATCGAACAAGAAGCGCTTCAACAGCTCCTGGCCGCGCTCGGTGTGAGCGACCTCGGGGTGGAACTGCACGCCGAAGATCTGGCGCTTCCGGTCCTCGAGCGCCGCCACGGGCACCTCGGAGGTGGCGGCCACGACGCTGAAGCCGGCCGGGGCGGCCACCATCGAGTCGCCATGGCTCATCCAGACGTCGCTCTCCTCGGGCCACTCCTCCAAGAGGGCCGAGGCGCCGAGGCGGCGAAGGGTGGTGCGGCCGTACTCCCCGGTGCCGGTGCGGGCCACCTCCCCGCCGAGCTGGCGGGTGAGGAGCTGGGCGCCGTAGCAGATGCCGAGCACCGGTACGCCTCTGTCGTAGATGCTCTCGTCGATGCTCGGGGCGTTCTCGGCGTAGACCGACTTAGGGCCGCCGGAGAAGATGATCCCCTTCGGCTGCCTGGCCAGCATCTCCTCGGCCGGCATCGAGGCAGGGACGATCTCTGAGTAGACGTGCGCCTCACGCACCCGCCGGGCGATGAGCTGGGCGTACTGGGCACCGAAGTCGACGACGAGGATCGTGTCGAAGCTGCTCGTCATCTCCCAACCGTACTCAAAGAGCCGCTCGGAGCCTCGGGTCCGCAGACCCAGCTGGCGGCCCGTCGAGCAGTTCGAGGCGGCCAGCGCTCAGAGGGCCGCCCCGAGCCCTCGGCCCCAGGGCCGAGCGGGCCGAGGGCGCGGCTCAGCGATCGGTCGCGACCACCTCGACCCTGTGGAACTCCCGCAGGTTCTCGCAGCCGCACATAGCCATGGCCGAGCGCAGAGCTCCGAAGAGATTGGCCCGGCCGTCGCTCCCCCGGGCCGGGCCGACGAGGACCTCCTCGAGCGTCCCGGCGACCCCGACACTCACCCGCGGGCCGCGTGGCAGGGTCGGATGGGAGGCGGCCGGGCCCCAGCAAAAGCCCCGTCCGGGTGCCTCCTCGGTCGACGCCAGGGCCGTGCCGAGCGCCACGGCATCAGCTCCGCAGGCGATCGCCTTCACGAGATCGGCGCCGGTGCGAAGAGGGCCGTCGGCTATGACCTGGACGTAGACCCCGCTCTCTTCCAGATGCCGTGAGCGAGCCGCAGCCGCATCGGCGATGGCCGTGGCCTGCGGGGCACCGAGGCCGAGCACATCGGCGGTGCTGGCGCCGTCGCCCGAGCCGACGCCGACGAGGACGCCGACCGCTCCGGTCCGCATCAGATGGAGCGCCGCCTGGTAGGAGGTGCAGCCGCCCACCATGACCGGGATGTCGTACTCGCGGATGAACCTCTTCAAGTTGAGCGGCTCGTTCGTCTTGGAGACGTGCTCGGCAGAGACCACCACGCCCTGGATCACGAGCAGGTCGAGCTCGGCCTGCACCACCGCCCTGGCGAACTCGAGAGTCCGTTGCGGGGTGAGGGCGCCGCAGGTGAGGGCGCCGGCCGAGCCGATCTGGCGGATCCGCTCGGTCACGAGCTCGGCCTTCACCGGCTCGGCGTAGACCCGCCGGAGGACCTCATGGGCCTCCTCCTCCGGGGCCGCCGCGATCTGCTCGTAGGCCGGGGTGGGGTCCTCGTAGCGGGTCCAGAGGCCCTCCAGGTTGAGCACTGCGATGCCGCCCAGCTGGGCGACCTCGACCGCTCTCGACGGGCTCACCACCGCGTCGAGAGGCGAGGTGAGAAAGGGCAGCTCGTGGACGTATCCCTCGATCGCCCACGAGAGGTCGACATCTCTCGGGTCTCGGGTCCGTCGGCTCGGCACCACGGCTATCTCGTCCAGCTCGTAGCCGCGCCGAGCCGACTTGGAGATGCCGATCTCGATCTCAGCCACTCAGCTCTCCCTGCTCTTTCCCGGCGAGCGAGCGTACCTGGCCTCGACGGCGAGGGCCTCCAGGAAGCTCACGAGGATCCGGGCGCTGAGGCCCCAGATGACGTCCTCCCCCCGGTCGAAAAAGTGCATCCGCCAGCTCTCCTCCTCGCCCGGGGCCCACTCCTCCTCCCAGTACAGGTGCGGGTCGAAGAGCTGGGCGAGCTCTATGAGGAAGGTCTCTTCGACCTCGGCCCGGTTGACGAGCAGGCGCGGCGAGCCCGCGACGAGCCCGACCACGGGAGCGATCTCGCCCGGCCGCGAGTGCTGCGAGACGGCCGGGAGCCGGCCGACGAGGCGGACGGCCGCCGGGTCGAGGCCCACCTCCTCATGCGCCTCCCGCAGGGCCGCCTCGACGATGCCCTCGTGCGGCTCGCGGGCACCGCCCGGAAAGCCGTTGTCCCCGGGGTTGCTCCTGAGCCCGACGGCCCGGCGGATCACGAGGAGCTTGACGCCGGACCCCTCCTCCTGCCAGCCGAGCGCCAGCAGCACGGCGGCACGGGCAGCAGGCTCCCTCTCTCCCGGCAGGCCGGCCGAGAGGCGGGAGAGGGCCGACTCGATGCGGGCGGAGGTGGCGACCAGCTGGCGCTCGGCTGCAGAGAGGCCCACGAAGGCGGCGGCCGGCCCCTCGAGCCGCCTCGCCTCGGCCGGGCGGGGGAGGCCCTGGCGAAACCGGCCCACCGTCGAGAAGGGGCCGCCCGGTCGTTTCTCCATCCAAGCGAGGGTAGGTCAGAGCGGGGCGGCCCGGGCCGCCCCGCTCGTGAAAGCCCGCCTCCGCCTGCAAGGGGCCGAGGCGGCAACGAGCAGCTGGGGGCTCTCGCCGGCAGCTCGGGAGATGGCCCTCGTCGTGGCGGGTTGTTACCTTTCCCCTATGCCAACTGCGCCCGGCGAGGTGCTCACCGAGGTGCTCTGCCGGCTCTGGCCAGGCGAGCAGCTTCGCTCCGAGCCGCTCTCGGGCGGCATCACGAACTTCAACTTCCGGGTGTTCCTCGAGGACCGGAGCGTCGTCGTCCGAGTGCCCGGCGGGCGGACCGAGCTGCTCGGCATCGACCGGCACGCCGAGGCCAGCGCCAACGCCCTGGCTGCCGGCATCGGGGTGGCGCCCGAGATCGTGGCCTTCGACGAGGCGACCGGCTGCATTGTCACCCTCTTTGTCGAGGGGCGGCCGGTGGGAACCGACGATCTCGGGGCCGAGCCGATGCTCGGCGAGGTGGTGGCGGCCCTTCACCGGGTCCACGGAGCCGGTCATGTCAAAGCGCTGTTCGACCCCTTTGCCGTGGTCGCCGGCTACCACCGGGAGATCACCTCACGCGGCGGCCGTGAACCCTTCGCCTACGAGAAGATGGCGGCCCTCCTCGACCAGGTGGCGAAGGTCTGTCCCGTCGAGCCCTCCGCGCTCGGCCACAACGACTTGTTGAACTCGAACCTCATCTACGACGGGACGGTCCGCATCCTCGACTGGGAGTACGCCGGCATGACCGATCCCTTTTTCGACCTCGCCAACTTCTCGTCCAACAACGAGCTCGGAGACGAGCGCGACGAAGCCATCCTCCGGCACTACTTCGGCCAGGCGAGCTCCCAGTCGATCGCCAAGCTGCGGCTCATGAAGCTCGTCTCGGAGGCACGAGAGGCGATGTGGGGCGCCCTGCAGCACGTCATTTCCGACCTCGAGATGGACTTCGCCAGCTACGGAGCCGAGCGGGCAGAGCGCTTCTTCGCCCTGGCCGAGCGGCTCGACCTCGGCTCGCTTTTGAGCGCCGCCGCCCGCTGAGAGCGGCCCGGGCGCCCGGACGGTCTCCCGCACGGCCATCTGCCGGCCGGCGGTGGGAACCGGGCTTGCTCGGCAGCCAACCCGAGCGGGGCGAGCTCGCTTTTCGGGCCTCCCGCTCCGCCTCGGACCGGGAGGCCCGCCGCCCGGCCCAGCCTGTCCGAGCTCGCAAGAATTAGGTCTAGACAATAAGACTTGGTGGCGCTACCTTCGCGCTCGACCGCAAGCGTGGTCACGAAAGCGCACTCGGGGGAGGGAAGAGCCTCAGAACTCTTCAGCCGCAAGGGCCCAGTCCGTGGCCTGCACGAGGCTGGTCGCTTGTGAGTGAGATCCGGTTCTGCTCTTTCTGCTCTGCGGGCTGCGATGGCCAGAGGAGCCGCTGACATGGCACGAGTCGACAACGTCGGAGCGATGACCGAGTCTGTTGACAGCAAGGACCTTGCCCGTTTTGGCTACCGACAGGAGCTGCACCGCACGCTCGGGCTCTTCAGCTCGTTCGCAGCCGCCTTCAGCTACATATCGCCCTCGACGGGGATCTTCACCCTCTTCGCCCTCGGGCTCGCCACCGTCGGCGGCGTCTTCATCTGGAGCTGGCCGCTCGTCGCCGTCGGCCAGTTCATCGTGGCCCTCAACTTCGCCGAGGTGTCGAGCCACTTCCCCATCGCCGGCTCGGTCTTCCAGTGGACCAAGTACCTGGCCGGGCGGACCTATGCCTGGTTCACGGGCTGGATCTACCTGATCGCCGGGATCCTCACCGTGACGGCGGTCGTCGTGACGCTGCCGCTCACGATCCTGCCAGCACTCCAGAACATGGGCTGGCACCTCGACGCCGCCAGCCTGCACGACCAGGTGGTGGTGGCGGCGATCACCCTGGTGCTGATCACGATCCTCAACATCTACTCGGTGAAGCTCGTCTCTGTCATCAACAACACGGGCGTCTTCTTCGAGATCGTCGGCATGGTGATCTTCGCCATCGTCATGCTCATCGTCCACCGCCACCAGCCCATCTCGGTCGTCACCAACAGCGCCGGCATCCACGTCGGGTTCGGCCCCTTCTTCGCCGCCATGTTCATGAGCCTCTTCGTCATCTACGGCTTCGACACCGCCTCGACCCTCGCCGAGGAGACCAACGACCCGCGGCGCAAGGCACCGCAGGCAGTGCTCGCCTCGGTCGGGGGCGCCTTCGCCATCGGCGGCATCTTCCTCCTCGCCACCCTCATGGCGATACCGAACCTGAAAAAGGCGGTCAGCGCCGGCTGGGGCCCGGCCCAGATCATCGACGCCAACTTCTCGAAGTTCTGGGCGACGGTCTACCTGCTCGTCGTCTCGGCCGCCATCTTCGTCTGCTGCCTTTGCATCATGACGGCCACGGTGCGGCTCTGCTTCTCGATGGCGAGGGACAACCGCCTGCCGCTCTCCAAGCCGCTCGCCAAGGTCCACTCCCGGCTCCACACCCCCATCTGGGCTTGCGTCGCGGTGGCCGTCGTGGCGGCCATCCCGCTGTTCAAGTACGCCGGGGCAGGCATCGTGGCGATCGCCGCCACCGGCATGATCTATCTGTCGTACTTCCTAGGGAACCTGGCCATCATGAAGGCCCGGCTGCGCGCCAAGTGGCCGAAGGAGAGGACTCCCTTCCGCCTCGGGGCGGCCGGGCCCATCATCAACTTCCTCGCTTTGGCCTACGGGGGTGGCATGCTGGTCAACTTCGCCTGGCCGCGAGCCGCCAGCAACCCGACGCCGAACCAGACGGCCGGCGCCTTGAGCCTCGGGGTCGGCTTTTTGAACCGGGTGCCGATCCTTTACACCGTGCTCTTGTTCGTCGTCGTCGTCGGCGCCTTTTACTACGGCGTCTTCGAGTCCCGCAAGAAGCTCGTGGTCGTCGTGCCGCCCGAGGTCGGCCCCGTGACCGTCCCCGCCGAGTCCGTCCCGCCCGAGGAGCTCGCCTGACTCACTGCCCGGAGAGGTGGAAGCTCCACACGACCATGCGGGTCCGGTCGCCCCGAAAGAGGTCCCGGGCGAGCTCGACCGGGGCTCCGAGCCCGTCGAAGGCGATCCGCTCCACCGCGAGCAGCGGGTCCCCGACCCCGACCTCGAGCAGCCGGGCGGTCTCCTTGCCGGCGGTGACCGGCTCGATGGTCTCGACGCCCCGGACGGGGCGGGCGCCGTAGCCCTCGGCGAGCAGGTCGTAAAGGGAGCCCTCGAGGGGACCGGCCAGCAGGCCGGGAAAGCGGGCGGCCGGGAAGCTCGAGCACTCGAGGAGGACCGGGCGACCGTTCGCCAGGCGGAGCCGCCGGATCTCGTAGAGCTCCGCCCCGGTCTCGAGCTCGAGGGCGGCGGCAGCCTCGGGAGAAGCCGGCAGGCTGCGGGCCCGCAGCACGACGGCTGTGGCCGTGAGCCCGATCCGGCGGGCGTGCTCGGAGAAGCCGGCGAAGCTCGAGAGATCGCGCTCGAGCTTCGGCTCGGCCACGAAGGTGCCGCCCCGCCGGCCGACGCTCCGGCGGATGAGCCGGCGCCGCTCCAGCTCGGCGAGGCTCTGTCGGAGGGTGAGGCGGTTCACGCCGAACCAGGCGGCCAGCTGGCGCTCGGGCGGCAGCCGGTCGCCCGGCTGCAAGAAGCCGTCCTCGACGGCCGCCGCCAGCACCTCTGTGATCTGGGCGTAGAGGGGGCCGGCCGCGCTGCGAGGAGCCGCCACCCACGAGGGCGCCTCGAAGAGCATCTCGCGCCCGGCGTCCTTCTGGCGGCTTGGCATAGTGATCTCCCGTTCTCGCTCCGCCGATTCTCCTACGAGCGAGGCCTGGCGGGACAGCCGGGCGGGGCTCGCCCTGTCTATGGTATAGATGATTTGGTATAGATGATTTGACGAAGACCAAGGAGATGGGCAGATGATCGAGCGAGCACGGGCCGTCGTCATCGGGGGCGGGGTGGGCGGTTGCTCGATCCTCTACTGGCTCGGCCGCCTCGGCTGGTCCGATGCCGTCCTCGTCGAGCGGGCCCAGCTGACGAGCGGCTCGACCTTCCACTCGGCCGGTCTCGTCGGCCAGCTCCGCTCGTCGCTGCCCCTCACCCGGATGATGATGAACTCCGTCGAGCTCTACCGCGAGCTCGGGCGGGAGACCTCGCTCGAGACCGGCTGGAGAGAGGTCGGCTCGCTCCGGCTCGCCTCGTCGCAAGAGAGGATGGAAGAGCTCGAGCGCCAGGCCGCCTGGGCCGAGACCTTCGGCCTGCCGCTCCAGCTCATCTCGGCAGGAGAGGCGGCCGAGCTCTTCCCCCCGATGTCGACAGAGGGGGTGCTCGGGGCCGCCTACCTTCCGACCGACGGCTACCTCGACCCGAGCCAGCTGACGCTGGCCCTCGCCAAGGGAGCCCGCCAGCGGGGTGCGAGCGTGCTGACCGAGACGAGGGTGACCGGCATCGAGGTGGCTCGGGGCTCCGTGCAGGGCGTCCTCACCGACAAGGGCCGGATCGAGTGCGAGGTGGTGGTCGACGCCGGCGGCATCTACGCCTACGAGATCGGCCGTCTGGCCGGGGTCAACGTGCCCGTCGTGCCGATGGCGCACCAGTACGCCATCACCAAGCCGTCCGGGCTCTCGCGTGAGATGCCGACGCTGCGGGACCCGTCGCTGCTCGTCTACTTCCGCCCCGAGAGCGGTGGACTCATCGCCGGTGGCTACGAGCGCAACCCCGCCGCCTGGGGACTTGACGGGATCCCTCCGCGCTTCAACAACCAGCTCCTCCCGCCCGACTGGGAGCGCTTCGCTCCCCTCTTCGAGGCGGCCGCCTTCCGGGTGCCGGGCTTGGCCGAGGCGGAGATCATCCAGGTCGTGAACGGACCGGAGGCCTTCACGCCCGACGGCGAGTTCATCCTCGGGCCGAGCGAGGTGAAGGGGCTGTTCGTCGCGGCCGGCTTCTGCGCCCACGGGATAGCCGGCTCGGGGGGGATGGGCCGTCTCGTCGCCGAGTGGATCGTCGATGGTCGCCCGGGCCTCGACGCCTGGGAGATGGACACCAGGCGCTTCGGCCCGCAGTACAAGAGCCGCCAGTACGCCCTGGCGCGCACCGAGGAGGTCTATGCCACCTACTACGACGTGCGCTACCCGGGCCACGAGCGGCAGGCGGGCCGCCCGCTCAAGGTATCGGGCGCCTACCAGCGGCTCTTGGAGCTCGGAGCCGTCTTCGGCGAGAAGGGCGGCTGGGAGAGGGCCAACTGGTTCGAGTCCAACGCGGCCGCCGGGGACGAGGGCCTCCGACCCTCGGGCTGGGCCGGCCGGCTCTGGTCGCCGGCGGTCGGGGCCGAGCATCGGGCCTGTCGCGAGCGGGCCGCCCTCTTCGACGAGAGCTCTTTCTCCAAGCTCGAGGTGCGAGGCGCCGGGGCGGCCGACTTCCTCGAGCGGCTGGCGGCCAACAGGGTGGCGCGCGGAGTCGGAGCGATCACCTACACCCAGCTCCTCAACGAGGCGGGAGGCGTCGAGTGCGATCTGACGGTGACACGGCTCGCCGAGGAGCGCTTCCGGATAGTGACCGGAACCGCGACGGGCAACCACGACCTCGCCTGGCTGGCGGCCCATCTGCCCGCGGACGGCTCGGTCGAGATCGAAGACGTCACCTCCCGTTACGGCTGTCTGGCGCTGTGGGGGCCGGCGGCCCGTGAGCTCCTGCAGCCCCTCACAGACCAGGACCTCTCGAAGGGCTCCTTCCCCTACATGCACGCCCGCCAGATGACAGTCGGGCCCGTCCCCTGCCTCGGCATGCGGGTCACCTTCGTGGGCGAGCTCGGCTGGGAGCTGTACTGCCCGGCCGAGTACAGCCTGGCGCTCTGGGACGCCCTGATGAGGGCCGGAGAGCCGTTCGGCCTCGTGCCCGGCGGCTACAAGGCGATCGAATCGATGCGCCTCGAGAAGGGCTACCGGGTCTGGGGAAGCGACGTCACCTCCGCCGACACCCCATATGAGGCGGGTCTCGGCTTCGCGGTCAAGGCCGACAAGGAGACCGAGTTCATCGGCCGCGCCGCGCTGCAGGGAGCCGAGCAGCCAGAACGCCGGCTCGCCTGCCTGCTGCTCGAAGACGACAAGGCCGTCGTGCTCGGATCGGAGCCGGTCCGGCTGGATGGCCGCGCCGTCGGCCGGGTTACGAGTGGAGGCTACGGCTACACGATCGGGCGCTCCATCGCCTACGCCTACCTGCCGGCCGCCGAGGCGGAGCTCGGGCGACGGGCCGAGGTCGGGATCTTCGGGCGCAACGTCGGCGCCGAGGTGGTCGCCGAGCCGCTCTTTGACCCCGAGAACCTCCGAGCGCGCTCCTGACCGAGAGACGCTCGGGAGCGGCCGGCGCGCCTCCCGGGCGCCAGAGCCGACGATCCCACCCATCGAGCGGGCGGGGCCGGCCGCCGCGTTGTCGTCCACCACCTGGCAGGCGCCCGGAGCAAGATCAGCGATCGCGCGTCGCGTCCTCTCGCCCCGGCGGGCTCTCGGTCTAAAGAGCTCCGGTCAGCTCTCGGCCGCGGCCGATCACGACCCGGTGCTCGGGCCGGTCGGCTGGTAGCGCGCCACCGTGAACGACATGATCATCGGCACGTCCAAGGCGAAGACCACGAGAGTCATGACGAGGACGGCCAGGACGGCTCCTCGGGTGTGGTCGTAGACGAAGACGAAGCCGAGGAGCCCGGCGATCACCAGGTAGGCGAGGAACGCCCAGCGAGCCACGAGGAAGAAGGCGCCCCAGGCGAAGGGTCGGATGCGGCTCAGCATGACAAGGGCGCAGAGGGTGAGCACCCCACCTCCGGCCAGCAGCCCGATGGCCGGCGCCAGCGGAGGGGGCTTGGGGAGGTGAGCGGCCAGGTAGACCCCGCCCGCGAGAACGAGCGCCACCGAGGTGACAGCCAGCTCGGCCACCGGAGGCAGCCGGCGCTCGAGGAGCGCCGAGGAAGGCTCCGGCTCATTCGTGCCCTGCTCGACCAGACCGTCAGGGGGAGATGGGTTCTTGTCGGCTCTCATGTGGTGGCGATCCTCGTCATGATCACGAGCGTGGCGACCTGCATGGCGCCGGTGATGCCGGCGGTGAAGATGAACCGCCTCATCAGCCGGCCGATGATCTGGCCGTTCGGCTGCGGCTTTTTCAGCTCGAAAAGGACCGCGATGTTGGCCGGCTCGAGGACCCCGAGGGCGATGACGGCCATGACCGCCACCACGATGAACGAGGCCACTATCCAGCCGTGGTGCGAGTAGCTGGAGTCGAGGTAGCCGAGGTGACGGGCGAGCTGCCACCCGGCCGCAAGGTTGCAGACGACGACGGTGGGCATGATGAGGAGCATCTTCGGCATCAACCGGGTGGTGAACTCGCTGCGCGCCGGGATCGACAGCCGGCCCAGGATGGGGCCGAGCACGAACCCGAGGAAGAGATCGAGCGAGGTCCAGATCGCCCCGCCGACCACGTGGAAGAAGTCGATCGCCCACAGCCGGTTGGTGGCGATCGTGACGACAAGACCGACAAGGACCAGCCCGACGAACGGCAGGCCCCGCAGCGGCACTATCTGGAAGGTGCGCGGCGGCGGCGCCTCCATCACCGGCACGCTCATCGGTGCTGCTGGCAACCTCGTGCTCAACTCTGTCACGGTGATCTCTCCCCTCTTGCAGCGGCGCCGCCCGTGGACCCGAGAACTCGGGCGACGGCCACTCCTCTCGTCGCAGGCGCCGTGAGCCCCCTCACCCAGAGCCAGTCCGGCTCCGGCCGACGGCGCAGGCCTCCCACCACCGGGCCGCCGAGCGGCTCCGGTGGTGCTCGTCTGCTCGTCGAGCGCCAGCTCTTCTCATCACGATATCCCAGGAGCGGCCTTGGCTCCTTGCAACCGTCGAGCCCGGCCCGCCCGAGCGGCGCCGGCCCGGTCGCCTCTGGCGGCATCGAGCCGCCCCCGCTCTCCAAGAGCTCCACCTCCCAGCTCAGAGGACCCCGACCCGGGACCGCCCCGGCCGCTTGCCGGCAGACCGAGATCGAGGCCCATCCACCAAGGATGCGCCCGGACCGCCTCCGTGGCGCATCCAAGACCGACGGTCATAAAAGAGGCCGCCCACGGGGCCGGACAGAGCGAGCTGGGGCTGCCAGAGGCCGGCAGATCAGCTCCCGGCGGAGCTCTTCGTGAGCGTCGACTCCAGGGCTGCCACGGCGGGGGAGAAAGGCAGGCCGAGCTCCTCGGCCATGGCTCGGGCTCTCGACAGGACCGCCGCGGCGGCCGCAGGCCGCCCGGCGCCGGCGAGCAGTCCGGCCAGGGAGAGGTAGCGCCCCTCGTCGGTCGGGTCGGACTCGATGCCGACCCGCAGGCAGGCCTCGGCCTCGGCCTCGACCCCCTCGGCGCGCGCCGCGGCGGCCCAGGCGTCGAGCAGGCGCAGCCGGAAGCGTCGCAGGCGCTCGCGGGCGCTGGCGGCCCACAGCTCGTAGCGCTCCTCCGGCAGGAACTCCCCCCCGTAGAGGCGGGCGGCCGCCCTGGCCTGGCGCCGGGCGGCCGGGCCGTCCTCGCCGGCCGTGAGCGCCAGCACGGCCTGACGGGCCGCGGCCTCGAAACGCTCTGAATCGAGGCCCACCCCGCCGGCCAGCACCAGCTCCTGGCCGGCTCGGACCACGATCGGCCCGGCGGAGCGATGCAACCGAGCGAGCACGTTGCGCAGCCGGCGTCGGCCCCGCTCGCTCCCCACTCCCGGCCAGAGCTCCTCCACGGCCTGCTCCACGTGGAGGAGGCCGCCTTCGGCCACCACCAGCTTGAGAAGGAGGGCGACCTGCGGGGCCAGGTGCACCCGCTGGCCCCGGCGGCGTACCTCGAAGCGGCCGAGCGTCTCGACCGAGGCCCACGGCTCCTTCTCCGGGCCGGCCGGCTCGCCCAGCTGCCCGGCGCTTGCCCTCGCCACCGCCACGGCCGGCTCGAGGGCGGCGCCGCGCCGCTCGATCTCGTCCGCCTTCGCCCCGAGCGCCTCTCTCGCCGGCGCCAGGGCCAGCTCGACACGGGCGTCCCAGCCCACCGGGAGCCTGATCCCGACCCTCTCCTCGAGGGCGGCGGCCAACCCGGCCAGCTCCAGCGCCACCACCGGGAGCTGGCCGGCCAGCGTGGCGGAGAGGACCAAGAGGCAGAAGGCCAGGCTGCGCTCGTCGCCCAGCTCGAGGAAGACTGCGGCTGCCTCGCAGGCGTCGTCGCGGCCGCAGTGGTGGTCTTCTAAGTAGTAGCGGGCGATGGCGCGGTGCAAGAGGCTCGTGGCCCGGCCGTGGCGATCGCCGAGCGCCACCTGGGCGGCCACAGCAGCCCCGAGAAGCTGGCAGGCCTCCTCGAGGCGCCCCTCCTCGATGGCGACCAGGGCCAGGTTCGCCGAGATGGCGGCCACCTCGCCAGGTGAGCCGAGCCGCTCCAGCTCGGCCCGGCTGTGCTCGAAGCGCCGCCCCGCCAGGGCGACCTCCCCGGCGAAGAGCGCCACCAGACCGAGATGGTTGCCGAGGCGCGCCGCCTCGCGGGCCTCTCCGGAGCTCCTGGCGAGCACCAGCGCCTCCTCGAGGGCCGCGGTCGCGACGAGGTGGTCGCCCTGGCGCCAGGCGAGCATCCCCAGGCCGTCGAGCAGGTGGGCCCGCAGCCCGGCCGGGAGCGAGCCCTGCGCCAGCACCCGCTCCAGCCAGTGGCGGCCCTCTGAGAGCTGTCCTCGCAGCTCCCAAAACCGCCACAGCTGGCAGGCGAGGGCCCCGGCCGCCTTCTCGTCGCCGGCCTCGAGCGCGAAGCCGAGGGCGGCCCGCAGGTTGGCCTGCTCACCAGCCACGAGCTCGAGGAACCTCGCCTGATGGGGCCCGCTGATAAGGGCCTCTTCGGCCCCGGCGACCAGCTCCGAGCACCAGGCGAGCTGCAGCCGGGCGAGCCCCTCGAGGCGACCCTTCCGCTCGAGGCCAGCCTGGACGTGGCGGCGCACCACCCCGAGCAGGTCGTAGCGGGCGACACCGTGCGCGACGCTCATCGAGACGACCGACTTCTCGACCAGCCCGGCAAGGCACTCGACCAGCCCGGGTCGCACACCGACCCGAGCCGGCAGGCTGGCCAGCGCCGCCAGGTCGGCCCCCCCGACGAAGACCGACAGCACCTCGAGCAGCCGGCGCTCCCTCTCCGAGAGGAGCCCAAAGCTCCACTCCAAGGCGGTCTCCAGGCTCCGATGGCGGGCCGGACCGGCCGGCCGGCCGCCGGAGCCGGCGGGGGCGACCCCCTCCTCGACTGCGTCGGCCAGCTGCTCCAGGCTGAGCCTCTTGGCGCTCGGGGCGACGAGCTCCAGCGCGAGGGGAAGCCCGTCGACATGGCGGCAGATGCGGGCGATCGCCGCCGCCCCCGAGTCGTCGATCGCCAGGCCGGGACAGGCGGCTCGTGCCTGGGCGGCGAAGAGCTCCACGGCCCCGTAGGCGAGCAGGCTCTCGCGGCCGAGCTCTCCCGCCTCAGGCACCGCCAGCGGGCCGAGACGAAAGACGTGCTCGGAGGCAAGGCCGAGAACCCGCTGGCTGGTGGCGAGCACCCGCAGGCCTGGACAGGCGCGCAGCAGGGCCTCGACGAGCCCCTTCACGCCGGCCACCAGGCGCTCGCAGCCGTCGAGGAGGAGCAGCGTCTCGCCCTCCGAGAGGGCGCGCACCACGGCCGAGTGCAGATCGGTGGCGGCGTGCTGGCCGAGCACGGCCCCCGCCAGGGCCTCGAGCGCCAGAGCGGGCTCTCCCAGGCCCTCCAAGTCGACCAGCACCACCCGCCGGGCGAGCCGCTCCGAGACTCGCCTGGCAGTCTGGCGCGCCAGCCGGCTCTTGCCCACCCCGCCCGGGCCGGTCACCGTCACGAGGCGGGCATGGGCCAGCTCCTCTGACAGGGCTGCCAGCTCCACCTGTCGACCGACGAAGTCGCTCTCCCCGAGGCGTCCGGGCCCTTCCTGCGAGCGCTGCGGCCGCGGGGCAGTCTCGATGCCGAGAGCGGCCGGAGTCGCGCGAGCCTCGCCCACCGCCGTCAGCCTCGAGCCCGGCGCCCGGCCCGAGTCATCCTCGGGGCGCCGGCGAAAATGGCGCCACCTCGACCACGAGGCGCATCGTAGCGAGCGCTAAAGGGCCATGTCATTGGAGCTGTCGCCAGTTCGCCCGTCGTCCCGCCCGAGCCCGGCGGCCCCACTCTGCCACCCGGCGGCCCGGCAGGCCGGGAGAGGCCCGACCCGACGGTGCTCGCGGGCTGGCGGGACAAAGACAAAGGGCCGGGGCCATCTGGCCCCGGCCCTTTGTCGGTCGATGCTCTTTTACATCATCCCCATGCCGGCGCCCGGGTTCGGGGCGGCAGCCGGGGGGTTCTTCTCCGGCTTGTCGGCGATGAGAGCCTCGGTGGTGAGCAGCAAGGCGGCGATGGAGGCCGCGTTCTGCAACGCGGACCGGGTCACCTTGGCCGGGTCGGCGACACCTGCCTTCACGAGGTCCTCGTGCTTGCCGGTGACCGCATTGAGCCCGATGGAGCCCTCGGCCTGCTCTACCTGGCGCACCTCGACGGCCCCTTCGAGACCGGCGTTGATGGCGATCCACTTGAGCGGCTCCTCGAGAGCCCGGTAGACCGCCCGGGCACCGGTCGCCTCGTCGCCGGTGAGGGACTCGATGACCTTGGAGAGAGCCTGCCGGCTCCGAAGAAGAGCGGTGCCGCCACCGGCGACGATGCCCTCCTCGAGAGCCGCCCGGGTCGCCGAGAGGGCGTCCTCGATGCGGTGCTTCTTCTCCTTCAGCTCGATCTCGGTGGCTGCGCCGACCTTGACGACCGCCACGCCGCCGGCCAGCTTGGCGAGGCGCTCCTGCAGCTTCTCCCGGTCCCAGTCCGAGTCGGTCTCCTCGATCTCACGCTTGATCTGGGCGACCCGGCCCTTCACGTCCTCGGGCGAGCCGGCCCCGTCGACGATCGTCGTGTCGTCCTTGGTGACGACGACCCGGCGGGCCGAGCCGAGCAGGTCCAAGGTGGTGTTCTCGAGCTTGAGGCCGACCTCCTCGGAGATCACCTGGGCGCCGGTCAGGATGGCGATGTCGCCCAGCATGGCCTTGCGGCGCTCGCCGAAGCCGGGGGCCTTCACGGCGACGGACTGGAACAGGCCGCGGATCTTGTTCACGACGAGGGTGGCAAGAGCCTCGCCCTCGACGTCCTCGGCGATGACGAGGAGCTGCTTGCCCGACTGCATCACCCGCTCGAGCACCGGCACGAGGTCGTGGACGGCGCTGATCTTCGAGTTGACGACGAGGATGTAGGGGTCCTCGAGGATGGCCTCCTGGCGCTCGGCGTCGGTCACGAAGTAGGGCGACAGGTAGCCCTTGTCGAACTGCATGCCCTCGGTGAACTCGAGCTCGAGGCCGAAGGTGTTCGACTCCTCCACCGTGACGGTGCCGTCCTTGCCGACCCTGTCGATCGCCTCGGCGAGCACCTCGCCGATCGAGTCGTCGGCAGCCGAGATGGCGGCCACCTGGGCGATCTCCTTGCGACCCTCGATCTCACGGGCCTGGTTGCGGATCGACTCGACCGCGGCGGCGACTGCCGCCTCGATGCCTCGCTTGAGGGCCATCGGGTTGGCGCCGGCCGCCACGTTGCGAAGGCCCTCGTGCACGAGCGCCTGGGCGAGGACCGTGGCCGTCGTCGTGCCGTCGCCGGCGACGTCGTTGGTCTTGGTCGCCACCTCCTTCACGAGCTGGGCACCCATGTTCTCGTAGGGGTCCTCGAGCTCGATCTCGCGGGCGATCGTGACCCCGTCGTTGGTGATGGTCGGGGCGCCGAACTTCTTCTCGAGCACGACGTTGCGGCCCTTCGGGCCGAGGGTGACCTTGACGGTGTTGGCGAGCTTGTCGACGCCGGCCTCGAGGTGGCGCCGGGCAGTCTCGTCGAAGCTGAGCTGCTTTGCCATTACTTGCCCACCTTGGCGAGGACGTCGCGGCCCGTAAGGATGAGGAGGTCCTCACCGTCGATGGTTATCTCGGTGCCGCCGTACTTCGAGTAGACGACCTTGTCGCCGACGGCGACGTCGAGGGGGATGAGCTCGCCGGTGTTGTCGGCCCGACGGCCCGGGCCGACGGCCAGGACCTCGCCCTGCTGGGGCTTCTCCTTGGCCGTGTCGGGGATGACGAGGCCGGAGGCGGTCGTCTCCTCGGACTCGCTCGGTCGGACCACGATCCGGTCGTCCAGGGGCTGCAGGTTCATTCGGGGCCTCCTATGGCTTCCGTTAGCACTCTCACGTTCTGAGTGCCAACGATAGCAAGTCCGGGCCAATCTGGCAACCGAGGGGTGAGAGTGCTAGTTGGGCTGCTCACGGCGGTCGGAGCTGCGGTTGCAGCGGTCAAAGCTGCACATCGGCGATCTCGGAGGGCTCTCCCCCCGGCTGGGCGGCGGCCCGCCCGAGCTGCGGCGGGAGCTCTCGGGGCCTATTCGCCCTGGCGCTTCGTCCTCGACAGGCGGCGGGCCGCCTCACCACCGGCCGGCCCGGCCGAGCGGCCATCGCCGAGCCGGCTGCCCGCTCGGCCCGCTGCTCTCACGAGCGGGAGAGGCTGCTGCCCGGCTCATTGAACCCGAGGCTCGGCTCGGCGCCGGCGTCGAGGGCCGTCGGCCCCTTCGATCGCAGGCGGAAGTAGCCGGCCGAGGCGATCATGGCGGCGTTGTCGGTGCACATGGCGCGCGAGGGGAGGAAGACCCTCAGCCCGGCCGCCTCGCCCTTCTCGGCCGCTCTTCTCCGCAGCTCGGAGTTGGCCGCCACGCCGCCCGCCAGGCAGAGGCCGACGGCTCTGGTCGCCTCGGCCGCCTCGAAGGTCTTCTCCAGCAAGGCGTCGGTGACCGCCCGCTGGAAGCTCGCCGCCACGTCCTCGCTCGAGACCTCCGGGTGGGCCCGGACGTAGTTGACGACTGCGGTCTTGAGCCCCGAGAAGGAGAAGTCGAAGGTTCCGGGCAGCCTGGCACGGGGGAAGGCGACCGCGTCCGGCTCTCCCCGCTCGGCCGCCTTGTCGATGGCCGGCCCGCCCGGGTAGCCGAGGCCGAGGTAGCGCGAGACCTTGTCGAAGGCCTCCCCGGCCGCGTCGTCCTTCGTCCGGCCGAGGACCGCGTAGCGGCCCGGCCCGCCCATCCGCACGAGCAGGGTGTGGCCGCCCGAGACGAGCAGCACCACCACCGGGTAGGCGAGCTCTGGGTCCTCGAGCAGCGAGGCGTAGAGGTGGCCCTCGAGATGGTTGACGCCGACGAAGGGGACCCCCCAGGCCATGGCGTAGCTCTTGGCCGCCGAGACCCCGACGAGGAGGGCGCCGACGAGGCCGGGACCGACCGTGGCCGCCACGGCGTCGACCGGGCCTGCACCCCTGCCTGTGGCGTCGAGGCCGGCAGCTGCGAGCGCCTCGGTCACGACGGGGACGATGAGCTCGGTGTGGGCCCGGCTGGCCACTTCGGGCACGACGCCGCCGTATCTGGCGTGCAGGTCGACCTGGCTCGAGACGACGGAGGAGACGACGACGTGCCCGTCGTCGACGACGGCGGCCGCCGTCTCGTCACAGGAGGTCTCGAGGGCGAGCACCCGCCGGCCGGCGAAGGCGGCGCCGGCCGAGCTCTCACCCATCGCCCTCTCCTCCCGGCGCCCGGCCGGCCAGAAGGTCGAGGCGCCGCCCGTACTCCTCTGACTGGATGTCGTGCGCCCACATCACGATGGCGTCCTCGTGCACCTCGGCGTAGTAGTTCTTCCGGATGCCGGCCGGCACGAAGCCGAAGGAGTGGTAGAGCTGCTGGGCGCCGGTGTTCGAGACCCGCACCTCCAAGGTGAGGTCGTCGGCCCCCCGCTCTCGGGCCGTGTCGGCCAGCTCGAGCAAAAGCCGCCGGCCGATGCCGCGGCGCTGCCAGCGGGGAGAGACGCCGAGCGTCGTCACGTGCGCCTCCCCGACGGCGATCATCATGCCGCCGTAGCCGACCACCTCGCTCCCGGCCAGGGCCACGTAGTAGGCCCGGTTGGAGCCCATCGTGAGCTCGGAGAGGTAGAGCGAGAGGGACCAGGGCGTCGGGAAGATCTGCTGCTCGATCGCGACCACCTGCTTCACGTGGCGCCGGCGCATCGGGACGATGCTTATGCCGTCTGTCGGGACCGGGCGGTGGCTCCGGCGGTGGGCCGCTCGCCTGAGGGCCATCTCAGAGCCCCCTTCGGGCCGGCGAGTCGTGCCGGGTGGTCCAGTTGATGCGGGCGTCGGCCTCGCGCAGATAGAGGGGCGCCAGCTCGACCGGGTCTATGCCCCGCCCCCCGCAAAGAGCCGCCACCCCGAGCACGGAGAGCGAGGCTACCGGCGGAGTGGCGAGCGCCTCGCCGGCCACCCGCCCGGCCCGGCCCGAGAGCTCGGCGGCGTACCTTCGGGCGCCGTCGCCGCAAAAGAGCAGGCCGCGACGGCCCGCCAGCTCCTCCAAGAGCCGCGCCACCGGCCCGTGGCCGACCTCGCCGCCCACCTGCCAGGCCACCTCGCCCCGGCGGAGGTCGACCACCGGGACGACCTCCGCCGGCTCGGCGCCGGCGGCCACGGCCCCGTGGGCGAGAGCCTCGAGGCTCGTTATCCCGGCCACCTCGAGACCGCGGGCGGCCGCCAGCGCCTTGGCGGCCGAGACCCCGACCCGGATGCCGCTGAACAGTCCCGGGCCGACGTCGGCCGCCACCCCGTCGAGCTCGGCGACCGTGATGCCGGCGAGCGAGAGCGCCTCGGCAACGAGGGGATGGACGAGCTCGAGATGGCGCCGGGCGGCGCGCACCGTCAGCTCGACGAGGACGCCCTCCTCGGAGGCGACGGCGACGGCGACCGCCCCGGTGGCGCTCTCCAGGGCGAGCAGCCTCATGCGACTTCCATCCTTGCCGCAAAGCGCTCGCCCCGGGCCGAGAAAGTGACCCGCCGCTCGCTCTGGGCGGCGCCCGGTTCGAAGGTGACCACGAGGCAGTCCTTCCCGAAGAGCGGCTCGGCCCCCTCGCCCCACTCGACGAGGAGGACGCCTCCTTCCTCGAGGCCTTCGTCGAGGGCGAGATCGATCACCTCGGCCAGGCGCTCGAGGCGCCAGAGGTCGGCATGCAGGAGGGTGAGCCGGCCCCGGTAGATCTGGCAGAGGGTGAAGGTGGGGCTCGTGACGTCGTCGGTCACCTCGAGCGCCTCGGCCACGCCTTGCACGAAGGTGGTCTTGCCGGCCCCGAGGCCGCCCACCAGCAGGACGACGTCTCCCGGCTCGAGCCCGGCCGCCATAGAGGCGCCGAGACGGCGGGTCTCCTCGGGCGAGGTGGTGGTGGCGGTCCGCGGTATCACGACGAGGCGGCCAGAAGCTGCTTGGCCCGGACGAGATCGGCCCGCATCTGGGCAGTGACGAGGCCGCCGCCCCGCAGCGCGGCGGCCGGGTGGAAGGTGGGCACGACGGAGGCTCGCCCGAGCGGGTAGGCCTGTCCCCGCAACGCCGTGATCCCCTCGCTTCGCTGCAGGAGCCAGCGGGTGGAGAAGTTCCCGAGGGTGACGATCACCCTCGGGTCGACGAGCTCGATCTGGGAGGCGAGGTAGGGCCGGCAGGCCTCGATCTCGTCCGGCAGGGGGTCCCGGTTGCCGGGCGCCCGGCACTTGACGACGTTGGCGATGTAACAGCTCGCCCGGGTGATGCCGAGCTCCTCTTCGATCAGGCGGTCGAGCAGCTGGCCGGAGCGCCCGACGAAGGGGAGGCCCTGGCGGTCCTCCTCGGCTCCCGGACCCTCGCCGATGAACATGAGGTCGGCCTTCTCGTCTCCGGTCCCGAAGACGACGCTCGTGCGGGTCTCGGCCAGCCGGCACCTCGTGCAGGCCGCCGCCGTCGTCGCAACCTCAAAGAGGGTGGGCACAGGCGGCGATGGTAGCTGGGCTCAGCGAGCCGCCCCGGTGCCGGCCGCCGCCCGGCTCAGCTTCTCGATGAGCGAGTCGAGCTCCGCCCGCCGCTCGTACATGAGCATGTGGCCCGCCCCCGCCCAGGTGACGAGGCGCGAGCCGGGCAGGCTGGCCGCGAGCGCCTCGGCGCTCGCCGGCGGCGTCAGGCGGTCCCGGTCGCCGACGGCGATGGCGACCGGCATGCCGAGCTCCTCGAAGGCGGCCCGCTCGTCGAAGCCGGCCAGCTCGGGCAGCAGCTCCACCAGGGTTGCGGGGTCCATCGCCCGCACGATGTCGGCCGAGCGGCGGAGCGCCAGGGGGTCTGGGGCGGCCCCGAAGGCAACCCGCATCATCCTCTCGCCGACGCCGGAGGCGGGGAGGAAGGGGCGGTTGCTGCGGTTGAAGACCCGGTGGCCGGCGACTGCCAGGGCGGCCGCCCCGGGGGCGAAGTTGTGCCAGTTGGAAAGAGGCGGCCGGATCCCGCCGCTCGTCGCCACGAGGGCCACCGCCCCGACCCTGGAGGAGAGCGGCCCGGGGTGGCGGCGGGCGAAGCGGAGGACGGTCATGCCGCCCATCGAGTGGCCGACGAGCGTCACCTTGCGCAGGTCGAGGGCCTCGAGGACGTCGGCCAGGTCGTCTGCCATGGCGGCGATGCTCGTGCCCGACTCGCCCGGCTGGGAGTGGCCGTGGCCCCGCAGGTCGAGGGCGATGGTGCGGTGCGAGCCGCCGAGGTCGTGGAACTGGTAGGCCCAGACCTCCGAGCTGAGCGTCACCCCGTGCAGGAAGAGGACCGGCCGGCCCTCGCCCCAGTCGGCCAGGTGGATGCTCCCGCCGTCCCTCACCGGGATGTCGAGGTGCCTCGTCCCGGCGGGGAGGTCGAGGTCGGTCGGCATGACGAACCTCGCTTGTCGGGCCGCCCGCCGCGACCGGGCGAGGGCGTAGCCGGCGCCGGCGGCTGCCAGAGCGGCGCCGGCGGCTCCCAGTCCGACGGCGAGGCCCAGGTTGGTACGGGGCTTCTCGCCCGCCTGTGGGCTCATCTCACCTCCAAGCTGTCGACGAAGCGGCGCGGAACCCGCGGCCCGATGCGGGTGACGATCTCGTAGGGGATTGTGTCGAGCCGCTGCGCCCACTCCTCGGCCGTTATCTCCTCCTCGCCGTCGCTCCCGATGAGGACGGCCAGGTCTCCCGGGCGCACCGCGGCCTCAGGACCGCAGGAGACCACGATCTGGTCCATGGTCACCGAGCCTGCGAGCGGGCAGCGCCGCCCGCCTATCAGCACCTCTCCCCCGGCCTGGAAGTAGCTCCGCTGCACGCCATCGGCATACCCGAGCGGGACGACGGCGACAACTGAGCGGCTCGGGAGGGCAAGCCTCCGCCCGTAAGAGAGGCGCTCTCCCGCCTCGTACTGCCTGGTGAGGGTGACCCGCGCCTTCCAGGAGAGGACGGGCCGCAGCCGGTCGTGGCCGACCCGGGCCAGCTCGGCCGCGAGGACGGGGCCCAGCTCGGGTGCCGGGGCGTAGCCGTAAAGGGCGATGCCGCAGCGGACCATGTCGTAGCGGGCCTCCGGCCAGGCGATGGTGCCGGCCGAGTTGGCGGCGTGCACGTGGTCCGGCTCGGGCAGGCCGCTCGCCTTCAGCTCGGCGCGCACCTTTTCGAAGCGGGCCACCTGCTCGGCCGTGAAGCCGTCCCCGCGCTCGTCGGCGACGGCGAAGTGGGTGAAGAGCCCGGCGTAGGCGAGCTCGTCGGCCGCCACGACCGCCTCGACGATCTCTCCCACCTGCTCGGGCGAGGCGCCGACCCGGTGCATCCCGGTGTCCACCTTCACCTCGACCTCGAGGGGGGCTTCGAGGCCCGCCCCGGCGACGGCCCGCCGGGCCGCCGCCACACCCTCGAGGGTGTAGAGGGCCGGCGAGAGGTGGTGGGCGACGACCTCGTCCATCGCCTCCGGCGCCGGCTCGGAGAGGACAAGGATCGGGGCGGTCAGTCCGCCCCTGCGGAGCTCGACGCCCTCGTCGACCAGGGCGACGGCCAGCGCCGAGGCTCCTCCCTCGAGGGCGGCCCGGGCGACCGGCACGGCCGAATGCCCGTAGGCGTCTGCCTTCACCACCGCACAGAGGCGGGCCGGCGCCGCGATGGCCGCCAGGGCGGCGGCGTTGTGGCGGAGCGCTTCGAGGTCGATCTCGACCCAGGCCGGGCGCCGCGCCCCCTCAGCCGGCATCGCTCCCGCGCCTCTCGCCGCCCGAGAGCACCTCGGCCACGAGCTCGGGCAGGTCGCCCGCCAGCAAGCCGACGCGACGGCCGAGCTCGGCGGCCCGGCCGTGCACGTGGGCCGCCAGGGCGGCGGCCTCTGTCGGCGGGAGGCCGCGGGCGAGGAAGGCTCCGATTACCCCCGAGAGCACGTCGCCCGTCCCGGCGGTGGCGAGGCGGGAGGAGCCCGAGCAGGAGAGGAGGACCCGCCCCCCCGGCTCGGCCACGACGGTGGTGGAGCCCTTCAGCAGGACGACGGCCCCGCTGGCCGCCGCCAGCCGGCGGGCAGCCCCGATCCGGTCGGCCTCGGGCGGGCCCCCCGCCAGGCGGGCGAACTCGCCGGCATGGGGGGTGAGGATGGTCGGGGCGACTCGCGGGACGATCAGCTCGGCGACCGAGTCCGACTCCCCGAGCGCGGTCAACCCGTCGGCGTCGATCACGACTGGGACGGGGGCCGACGAGACGATCCGGCGCACCGAGGCTCGCGTCGGGCGCTCGGTCCCGAGTCCCGGCCCGATGACGAGCGCCCGGCACCGCTCGAGACCGTTCAAGGCGGCCTCGTCGAAGCCGGCGGCGGGAAGTGCCCGGCTGACGGCCTCTGTCACCGGGAGATCACCCGGGCCCGCCCCCGGGATGCCGAGGCGGACCATGCCGGCGCCGGCCCGGCCGGCCGCCCGCGAGACGAAGGCCGGGGCGCCGTACATGCCGGGCGAGCCGGCCACGACCGCAAGAGCGCTCTGCCACTTGTGGGCCTCGAGCGGGCGGGCCGGCAAAAGCGCCATGTCGCCGTCGTCCATGAGAGCCATCTCGCAGTCCTGCGGCTCGGGCACCGGCAGGCCGATCGGGGCCAGGAGGAGCCGGCCCGACCGGCGCCTTCCCTCCCCGAGGAGCAGGCCCGGCTTGTAGCTGCCGAAGGTGACCGTGGCGTCCGCCCAGACGGTCTCGCCGCCCGCCTCGCCGGTGAGGGCGTCGAGCCCGCTCGGCACGTCGACCGCCAGCACCTTTGCCCCGCACGGGTCGGGCGCCCGGTACTCGCCTCGAAAGCCGGTCCCGTAGGCGGCGTCGATCACGAGGTCGAAGCCCTCGAGGCGGGCCGGGGCCTCGCCGGCCGGGAAGGCCACCACCCGGGCACCCCGGCGGGCGAGGAGCCGACCGGCCACCTTGCCGTCGTTGCCGTTGTTGCCCCGGCCGGCCACGACCGCCACGTGGGCGCCGTAGGCGCCGCCGAGCATGGCGACGGCCGCCTGGGCGACGGCCGTGCCGGCCCGCTCGATGAGACGCTCGACCGGCACGCCCGAGGAGGCTGCCTTGGCGTCCACCTCTCTCATCTCGGCTGGACCGAGCACCGGGCGCATCGAGAGCTCCTAGCTGGCTATGACGACCGCCGAGGCCGTCTCGGCGGTGTGGGTGAGCGAGAGGGCGAAAGCGGCCACCCCCTGCTCTCTCGCCAGCACGGCCGCCCGGCCGCCGAGGCTCAGCTCCGGGGCGCCGCTTGCCAGCCGGCGAACCTCGACGTCGCCGAAGCCGAAGGCACCGAGCCCGACGCCGAGAGCCTTCATGGTGGCCTCCTTAGCCGCGAAGCGGGCCGCAAGCCCGGGCACCGGGTCGTGGCGGCCTGAGAGCGAGAGCCGCTCGTACTCGGTGAAGAGGCGCTCTCGCACCTTCGGGCGGCGCTCCAGCAGGCGGCGGAAGCGGTCGACCTCTACGAGGTCGATGCCGACCCGGATCACTCGACCGTTACCACCTTTGCCAGGTTGCGCGGCCGGTCGACGTCGTTGCCGCGCTCCCGGGCGACCGCGTAGGCGAGCAGCTGGAGCGGGACGACTGCCACGACCGGCGTCAGGAGCTCCTCGGTCGGCGGCACCTCGAGGACCAGCTCGACCAGGCCGGCCGTCTCGGCGTCGCCCTCGTCGGTCACCGCCACGACCGTCGCCCCGCGCGCCCGCAGCTCTTCGATGTTGGCGAGCAGCTTGGGCCAGAGCGGTCCCCGGGTGGCGACCACGACCGCCACGGAGTGGCGGTCGATGAGCGAGATCGGGCCGTGCTTCATCTCGCCCGCCGCGTAGGCCTCGGCCCGGACGTAGGCGAGCTCCTTCAGCTTGAGGGCGCCCTCGAGGGCGATCGGGTAGCCGATGTTGCGGCCGAGGAAGAAGACGTCGTTCACGCCCGAGAGCTCTTCGGCCACCTTCTCGTAGCGCTCCGCCTTCCCGAGGGCCTCTTCGACGAGGCCGGGGAGGGCCTCGATGGCACCGGCCAGCCGGGCCGCCTCCTCGGGCGGGAGCGCCCGGCGGATCCGCGCCAGGTGGAGAGCGAAGAGCTGGACGAGCAGGATCTGGGCGACGTGGCACTTGGTCGAGGCGACGCCGATCTCCGGCCCGGCCCGGGTGTAGAGGACGCCGTCTGCCTCTCTCGCCATGAGCGAGTCGACGACGTTCGTGATCACCAGGGTGCGCCCGCCCCTTCTTCTCGCCTCCCTCAGAGCATGGTAGGTGTCGACCGTCTCGCCAGACTGGCTGATCGCGACTACGAGCGTCGAGCCGTCGAGGACGGGCGAGCGGTACCGGAACTCGCTGGCGATCTCGGCGTGGGCGGGGATGCGGGCCCACTGCTCGAGCGAGGCCGCCCCGATGTAGCCGGCGTGGTAGCTCGAGCCGCAGGCGATCACGACCACCCGCTCGATCGAGGCCAGCTCCTCGTCGCTGAGAGCCAGCTCCTCGAACTCGGTGAGGCCGTCGTGGACCCGCCCGATGAGCGTGTCGGCGAGAGCCCGGGGCTGCTCGTGGATCTCTTTCGACATGAAGTCCTCGTAGCCCTCGCGCCGGGCCGCCTGGACGCCCCACGAGACCCTGATCGGCGTCGGCTCGAGCGGCTGGCCGTCGCGGTCGACCACCTCGACCGAGCCGGGCCCGACGGCGGCCACCTGGCCGTCTTCGAGGGCGTAGAGCTCCCGGGTGGTCTCGAGGAGCGCCGAGATGTCGGAGGCCACCACCCCGAGCCCTTCGGCCCGCCCGACTATGAGAGGTGAGGTCTGCCGGGTGGCGACGATGAGGTCGGGCTCGCCGGCAGAGACGATCGCCAGGGCGAAGTCGCCCCGCAGCCTCCGAGAGCAGCGCTGCACCGCCTCGAACAGGCCGGCGCCCCCGGCGAGCTCCTCTTCGACGAGGTGGGCCACCACCTCGGTGTCGGTCTGCGAGCTGAGAGTGTGGCCGCCAGCGACCAGGGAGGCCGAGAGCTCCCTGTAATTCTCGATGATGCCGTTGTGGACGACGGCGACCTCTCCCCGGCAGTCGAGGTGGGGATGGGCGTTCTTCTCGGTCGGAGCCCCGTGGGTGGCCCAGCGGGTGTGCCCGATCCCCGCCCGGGCGGCCGGCGGGTCGGCGGCGGCCTTGAGCTCTGGGATCGACTGGGCTCGCACGGCGGCCCGGGAGCGCCAGATGCCGCCGGACTCGCTCGGGTTGACGAGCGCCACCCCGGCCGAGTCGTAGCCTCGGTACTCGAGGAGCGTGAGGCCGTCGAGGAGGGCGCCGAACGGATCGTCGCTGCCGGTGAAGCCGATGATCCCGCACATGGGCCAAAGGCTACCGAGGAGCGCCCTCGCACCGGCGTTCTCGCGTACCTCTCACGCAGGCAGCCAACCTCCCCCGGGAGCCGGGGCTGATCCCGGGCCCCGCCTCGCCGCCTGCCGGCGAGGAAGAAGGCTCTCGCCCTCCTTCTTCGCTGTCGCCGGCTCAGGCGCCTGCCCCGACCAGGCCGTGGGAGAGAGCCCACCTGGCCGCTGCGACCCGGCCGCTCGCTCCCAGCTTGCGGTAGATGCTCTCCAGGTGGTGCTCGACCGTGCGCACCTTGAGCCCGAGCGATCCGGCGATCTCCTTGGTCGACGAGCCGAGAGCCAGCAACCTCAGCACCTCGGCCTCCCGCTCCGTGAGGCCGCCCGGGAGCGGGGAGCGGGCAGCCTCCCCGGTCTCGGCGAGGGCGGCCCGGCTCTTGTTGAGCCCGGTCAGGTTCCCGGTGGCGGCTGCCAGGGCCTCTGCCTCCCGCAGGCGATCGAGCGCCGCGGCCCGCCGCCCGAGACGGGAGAGGGCACGACCCATCCCGATCAGCGCCACCACCTCGTCGTGGGGGTTGCCCCCCTTGCGGATGGCCTCGAGCGAGGCCTCGAAGTGCGAGAGGGCCGCATCCTGGTCGCCTCTCGCGGCCGCCAGCTCGCCGAAATTGGCTGCGAGCGAACCGTCGAGCTGCGGGTTCCCGAGCTCGCCGGCCATGGCGCTCGCCTCCTCGAGCACCCCCTCGGCCTCGTCGAGGCGGCCCTGGCGGACCAGCACGGTGGCGTAGTTGGAAAGGCCGACGGCGAGCGAGCCCTTGCTCTTGAGACGGCGCTTGGCCGAGATCGAGTCGGAGAAGAGCCGGGCCGCCTCCTCATACGAGGCGGCGTCGAGGGCGAGCAGGGCGAGGTTGTTGAGCGCCACGGCGATCCCCCGCTCGTCGGCCAGCTTGCGCCTGAGCGCCAGGGCCTCCGAGAAGGCCGCCCGCGAGCCCTCGACGTCGTCCAGGTAGCGGCAGGCGGAGCCTATGACCGTGGCCGCCATGGCCGTGTCGGCCAGCCGGCCGTGGCGCTCGAAGGTCCGCTTGGCCCGCGCCGCCCGCGAGCGGGCCTCGTGATAGGCGCCGTGCTCGGCCGCCAGCACGGCGGCGGCGCAATTCGCCCGGGCCACGAGCTCGTCGTCCCGCCCGCCCGCCAGCGAGAGGAAGGACCCGAGCTCTGCCCGCCCGAGCACCAGCCGGCCGCTCGCCAGCCACCAGGGCCAGAGGGCGGTCGCCGCCTCGAGCCCCTCTTCGAGCCGGCGCTCGGCCGCCAGGTGGTGGAGGGCCACCTCGATGTCCGGCCAGGCGAGGGAGAGGTGCTCGGCCCGCGAGAGGGCGCCCGGCGCGAGCATCGCCTGGCCGCCTGACCGGGCGATGGCGGCGAAGTGCCCGGCGTGCCGGGTGCTGGCCGCCTTGGAGAGGGCCTCGTCCATCTGGGAGGAGACGAACGCTCGCATCGTCTCGAGCATCTGGAAGCGGTTGGCCGCCACACCCGGGCGGACGACGAGAAAGGAGGAGTCGACCATCTGGCGGAGCAACCGGGCCGCCTCGACCGGCTCCGAGGCGGTGATCGCCGCGGCGTCGTCCAGCTCGAACGAGCCCCGGATGACCGAGAGCTGGGCGATGAAGTCCTGCTGCTCAAAGGTGAGCAGCTGCCAGCTCTGGGCGAGAACCTCGCGAAGCCCGCTCGCTTGGCCGGACGGCTCCGCCTCGAGCAGGAGGCTGGCCCGCTCCAGGATCTCGTTGACAGACAGGGTGCCGGCCCAGCCGGCCATCAGCTCGATGGCGAGCGGGAGGCCGTCGAGGCGGTGGCAGAGAGCTGCCAGCTTGCCGGCTTCGAGGTCGGTCGGCTCGAGACGGGGAAGGCGCTCCCGGGCGCGGGCGAGAAAGAGCCGGACCGCCTCCGAGGAGAGCACGGCATTCACCGGAGCCCCGGGGTCCGGACAGGAGAGGGGGCCGAGGGGGAAGACGACCTCGCCTGCCACCTCGAGCACCCGGCGAGAGGTGACGACGATGCGGCACTCGGTCGTCTCCCGCAAAAGTCGCGAGACGAGCTCGGCGACTGCGTCGCGCCAGCGCTCCGCCCCGTCGAGGACGAGGACGGAACCGGCCCCCTCCACTGCGAGCGCCACCGCCTCGAACGGCTCGGCCCCGGGCCGGTCTCGCACCTTCAGCTCGGCGGCGACGGCGCTCAGCAGCCCCTCCTCCTCGGGAACGGGCTCGAGCGCCACGAATGCCGGCCTGGCGCCATCGCCGCACCGGACCACCTCGGTCGCCAGCCTCGTCTTTCCGACTCCGCCCGGGCCGACGACGGTGACGAGCCGGTTCTCGTCGAGCAACCGCTCGAGCTCGGCCATCTCCGCCTGGCGCCCGACGAAGCTCGTGAGAAAGCGGCTCTCGAGCCTGGCCGGCCGCCCGGCCGGCCGGCTCCGCTCGAGCTCCGCCAGGCGCTTCAGCCCACCGGCCGAGATCCTCGCCTTGCCGCTCTCCCAGCGGTTGACGGTGACGAACGAGACACCGATCTCCCGGGCGAGCTGCTCCTGGGTCAGGCCGAGCGCCTGGCGGAGGTGGCGAACGCGCTCGGCCAACCCCGCTTCGTCCGGAAGGTCCGTCGCGCGGCCGCCCACGCCCCGGAGCGTACTCAGATGCGCCCGAGCGTGACGGGCCGTCTTATAGCACGACCGGCCGAAGACCACTGTGAGGGCCCGAACAAGCACCAACAGTGTCAGAACCAGGCGGAGTTGTCGGCATCGGTGGCGGAACTCCCCCATCGACCGGCCCCTTTGCTGAGAGTTCGCTTGAGGCTGGAGCAGCCTGTGAAGAGGGGGACAGCAAGATGGCGTCGTGCGCACCTGGCAAGCGAGGGCTCGGCTTCATGAGCCGGCTGGCGGTCGGACTCGTCACAGCTCTCTCCACCATGCTGATGACCGGTGGGATGGCGGCGGCCTCGGCCGCCCCGAGCAGCCCCTCCGCCAGCGTGGTGGCCCGCCGCCATCACCCGGCCCCGCACCGGCTCCCGGAAGGCCACAGCAAGCCCCGCCGGGCCATCAAGCCGGTCGTCTCGTCGTTCTCCGCTCACCCCTCGAGGCTCGGCGCCAAGGGGGGGTTCGTCACCCTCACCGGCCGCGTCCTCCATGCCTCCGGCTGCATCGTCACCGCAACGCCGCACCTGGGCGGCTTCCCGCGGCACTTGAAGTGCTCGAACGGCATCGTGCGGACGAGGCTGAAGCTGCCCGCCAGCTCGCTCGCGACCGGGCGGAAGTTCTCTTTCACCCTGAAGGCGGTGAACGGCCGTCTCGCAGGATCCAAGACGACAGCCGTGCTCGAACGACCGGCTCCGCCGACAGCAGGGGGCCTCGTCGCCCAGCCCTCGACCCTCGCCTCGGGCGGCGGGAGCATCCTTCTTTCCGACCATGTCTCCCGGGCGCATAGCTGCCGCTTCTCCTCCTCGCCGTCACTGAGCGGCCTCCCGAAGACGGTCGCCTGCAAGAGCGGTACCGTCAGCCTCAGAGTCTCTATCCCGGCCAGCACGAAGGCGACGAGCTACCAGTTCGCGCTCGAGGTGAGCGGGCCGGGCGGAAGCCTCTCTCGCACGACGGCGGCCGATCAGTCGGGACCGGCGGCTCCTCTCGTCGGAACGGTGACAGCTGATCCGACTGCACTCGGCGTCTCGGGCGGCTCGGTCGCCCTCTCGACGGCCGTCACGGACGCCACCAGTTGCACCTACTCGGTCTCGCCGGCGATCGCAGGCTTCTCGGGCAGCGCTCCGTGCTCGTCGGGCACGGCGGCCTTGTCGGTCAGCATCCCGGCCAACCAGACGGCGAACGCCGAGACCTACTCCTTTACTCTCACCGCCAGCGGGCCGGGCGGCACGACCTCATCTGCCGGTTCCGCCAAGGTGACCGTGGCCGCCCCTCTCCCGACGGTCGGTGCTGTCACCGCCAGCCCGGCCACCCTGGCAGCCGGCGGCGGTTCGATCTCCCTCTCGACCCCGGTCACGAGCGCCACCAGCTGCACCTACTCGGTCTCGCCTGCGATCACGGGCTTCTCGGGCACCACGCCGTGCTCGTCGGGCACGGCACAGTTGTCGGTCGCCGTCCCGGCCAACCCGACGGCAAGCGCGGTCAGCTACGTCTTCTCGCTGACGGCAACCGGCTCGGGCGGGACGACCGGCTCCTCGCAGTCGGCCACCGTCACCGAGGCGGCCGCGCCGCCGACGGTCGGAGCGGTCGAGGCGAAGCCGAGCACGCTCGCCTCGAGCGGCGGCTCTGTCTCTCTCACGACGAGCGTGTCGAACGCCAGCAGTTGCACCTACTCGGTCTCGCCGGCGATCACGGGCTTCTCGGGCACCGTCTCCTGCGCCTCGGGGACCGCCTCGTTGTCGGTCACCCTGCCGTCCAACACGACGGGGAGCACGGAGAGCTACACCTTCTCGCTTGTTGCCAGCGGGCCGGGCGGCACGACCTCCTCGCTCAGCCCCGCCAACGTCGCGGTCGAACCGCCGGCACCGACGGTCGGAGCGGTGACGGCGAGCCCGACGGCTCTCGCCTACGCCGGCGGCTCTGTCTCTCTCACGACGAGCGTGTCGAACGCCAGCAGTTGCACCTACTCGGTCTCGCCGGCGATCACGGGCTTCTCGGGCGCCACCTCGTGCTCGTCGGGCACGGCACAGTTGTCGGTCGCCGTCCCGGCCAACCCGACGGGGAGCGCGGTCAGCTACGTCTTCTCGCTGACGGCGACGAACTCGGGCGGGACGACCGGCTCCTCGCAGTCGGCCACCGTCACCGAGGCGGCCGAGTTCTCCCTCGCCTGGTCCTCGGGGAGCTCGCCCGAGCCGCCGCCGGTCGACTACACGCTGATCTCCTGTCCGACCACGGGCTTTTGCGCCGCCGCCGACACCTCGGCCGGGAACGTCGTCACCGTCTCCGGGTCCTCCTGGTCGCGCCCGACCCAGATCGAGAAGACGACCGGCAACCAGATCATCACGCTCTCGTGTGCCAGCAGCTTGCTCTGCCTGGCGAGCGACGGCTCGACTCTCTGGCTGTACAACGGGACGAGCTGGTCGGCCACCACCCCACCCAGCGCGCTCGGGAGCTACATCGATCAGATCTCGTGCGCCCCAGGGGGCGATTGCACGGTGATCGGGGGCAGCACCGCGAGCGGGGGCGCCGTGGAGAGCACCACGAACGGGAGCAACTGGCAGGCCGAGGCGTCGCTCCCGTCGGGCTACAACCCCGACTACCTCAGTTGCCCCTCCTCGACGGCCTGTGACGCCCTCTTGGTCAGCCAGTCCTCGGGCTCGCTCTCGTTCGACACCTTCACCCCGACGGCGGGCTGGACCCCCGGCCCCAGCCTCCCGAGTGGGACCATCGTCTTCAACTTCTCGTGCGGGACGGCCATTTTCTGCGCCCTGACCGCCGCTTCCTCAGGTTCGAACCCCGACTTCTTCGTCTACAACGGCAACTCCTGGACGGCCGAGAACCCGAGCGGTGTCGAGCTGCTCACGCTCAACTGCACCTCGGCCAGCCAGTGCTTCAGCTCCGAGGTCGACCCGACCACAGGAGCCCAAGGCGTCTGGCAGTACAGCGCCAGCACCACCTCTTGGGGCGCCCTTGCCGACGGGACACCGCCGCTCACCGCGAGCGGAAGCGGCCTCTCGTGTGTGTCGAGCTCGTTCTGCGGCGGCGTGTCCGGTGGTATGGGCGAGGTGCTGCAACAAGGCGCCTGGACCTCGGCGACCCTCGGTTGGCAGAACACCGTCACGGCCATCTCCTGTCCGACGGCCAGCTTCTGCATGGCCGGCGACTCCGGGGGGGACTTCGAGACCTACGACGGCACTAACGGCACCTGGAGCTCTCCTGTAGCCGGGCCGGTGGCCAGCGGAGACTTCGGAGGGATCAGCTGTCCGAGCGCCACCTTCTGCGCCGCTGTCATCTCCGGTGCACTCGCCACCTGGAGCTCGAGCTCTGGGAGCTGGACCGTGAGCAGCCTCGCCATTACCCCCAGCCCAGTTGGCCAGGGCGGGGTGAGCTGTACCAGCTCCAGCTTCTGCGTGGCCGTCTCGGGCTCCCAGGCATCGATCTACGACAACGGCACCTGGGCCTCCCCGAGCAGCATCGACTCGACCAACGGCGACCTTGCGAGCGTCTCCTGCACGAGCACCACCTACTGCGTGGCGCTCGACGCGAGCGGGGCGGTCCTCACCTACAACGGCACCTGGGGCTCCCCGAGCAGCATCGACTCGGCGGCGCAGCCCTACTACTTGGCCAGCATCTCTTGCATCACCGCCGGGGTCTGCGTGGCCGTTGACCAAGACGGGAACGCCGAGATCCTGCAAGGCGGCAGCTGGTCGAGCCCGACCCAGCTCGCCGGCGGCGGCGCGCTCGGCGAGGTCGCTTGCAACGCGACAGCCGGCGACTGCGTGATCTCAGGGCAAGGCGGCGTCTACTACGTGCAAGAGACGGGCGGCAGCTACGCCTTCAACCAGACGCCTGAATCGGTCGGAGCTCCCGGCGACTACTGGTCGCTCGTGTCGTGCAGCGCCTCGAGCTGCGTGGTGGTGTCGGAGGAGAACACCGCCGAGTACGGCTCCTGAGAGCTGGAGGCTCTCGTACGAGGCGGGCTCAGCCGAGCTCGTCTCGTACGACGGCCGCCAGCCGTTCGGCCATGGCGCTCGCCTTCTCGTCGCTCGTCGCCTCGACCATCACCCGGACGCACGACTCGGTGCCGCTCGAGCGGAGCAGCACCCTGCCCGAGCTCCCGAGCTCTTCTCGCACGGCGTCGGTCTCTCGCCACACCCGGTCGGCATCCGAGAGGCGGTCGGTGTCTGGCACCGGGACGTTCAAGAGAACCTGCGGGAGGCGCACCATGGCCGAGGCGGCCAGCTGCCCGAGAGGCTCTTGGGCCCGGCCGAGCAGGTCGATGAGCTTGACGGCGGTGAGCAGGCCGTCCCCGGTCGGCGAGTGGCGCCGGAAGATGATGTGGCCGGACTGCTCGCCTCCGAGGGAGTAGCTGCCGGCCTCGAGGGCGTCGGCCACGTGCCGGTCCCCGAGGGGCGTCTCGACCGTCTTGATACCGAGCCCGCCGAGCGCCCGGTGAAGCCCGAGGTTGCTCATCACCGTCACCACGACCGTCTCGTTGTCGAGCTCCTTGGCGCCCAGCATGTCGGCCGCGAACAGAGCTATGAGCTGGTCGCCGTCGACGAGCCGTCCCTCCTCGTCGACGGCCAGCATCCTGTCGGCGTCGCCGTCGAAGGCGATCCCCAAGGTGGCGCCCCGGCGCAAGACCTCCCGCTGCAGAGCCTCGGGGTGCGTCGAACCGCAGCCGGCGTTGATGTTCCGCCCGTCTGGGCTGGCATGAAGGAGCCGGTGGCTGAGCTCGAGCCGCTCGAAGACCTGCCGGGCCACCTCGAAAGCCGCCCCGTTGGCACAGTCGATCACGACCTCGCCGGCCGGCCTCTTTCCTCCGAACAGCCCCGCCAGGGCCTCGGCGTAGCGGGAGAGGGTCTGGCGGTCCGACTCGATCGGCCCGACCGCATCGGGGTCGGAGCCTCCCGCCCCCCACTCCAGCAGCTTCTCGAGCTCGGCCTGGACGGCCGCCTCGGCTTCGAGCGAGAGCTTCGAGCCCTCGGGCGAGAAGAGCTTGATGCCGTTGTCGCGGTAGGGGTTGTGCGAGGCCGAGATGACGGCGGCCGGCGCCTGGCGCTCCCGGGCCGCCCAGGCGACGCCGGGGGTCGGGATGACTCCGAGGTCCACCACCTCCCGCCCCTCCGATGAGAGGCCGGCCGAGAGGGCCGCCTGCAGCAGGGGACCGGAGATCCGGGTGTCGCGCCCGATCAAAAAGGGGCCGGCGGAAAGGGTGCGAGCGGCCGCCCGACCGAGCGCCAGGGCGATCTCGGGCGTCAGCTCCGAGTTGGCGACGCCCCGGATCCCGTCGGTGCCGAACCGAGGGGGCAACGAAGCTCTCCGATCAGCGCTTGGAGTACTGCGGAGCCTTGCGAGCCTTCTTGAGCCCGTACTTCTTGCTCTCCTTCTCGCGGGCGTCCCGGGTGAGCATCCCGGCTCGCTTCAGCCTGGTGCGAAGCTCCGGGTCGATCTCGGCGAGAGCCCGGGCGATGCCGAGGCGGAGCGCCCCGGACTGGCCGGAGATGCCGCCACCGTCGATGGTGACGTCGACGTCGTAGTCCTCGGCCCGCTCGACGAGGCGGAGCGGCTCGCTCGCCAGCATCCGGTGGGAGGCGGAAGGGAAGTAGTCCTCGAAGGAGCGCTTGTTGACCGTGATGGTCCCCTGGCCGGGCCGGAAGCGGACCCTGGCGACGGACTCCTTGCGACGACCGGTCGTCTGCACGAGCGGCTTCGGCATCAGCGGGGGCTCCTTCTCATCTGCTCGATCTGGCTCAAGAGGCCCGGCGGGCGCTCTCGGGCAGCGGGAGCGGCGTCGGCATCTGGGCGGCATGCGGGTGCTCGGGGCCGGCGTAGACCTTGAGCTTGTTGATCATCTTGCGGCCGAGGCGCCCCTTCGGGAGCATGCCGCGGACCGCGTTGCGGACCAGCTCCTGCGGCTTCTCGCGCAGCAGGACCGCGTAGCTGGTGGCCGTCAGGTGGCCCGGGTAGCCGCTGTGACGGTAGTGGAAGGACTGGTCGGCCTTGTTGGCGGTGAGGACCACCTTGGCGGCGTTCACCACGATGACGTGGTCGCCGGTGTCGACATGGGGAGCGAAGATCGGGCGGTGCTTGCCCCGCAGCACGCGGGCCACCTCGGTCGCCAGGCGCCCGAGAACGACGTCCTCGGCGTCGACCACGTACCAGACGCGTTCGATCTCGCTCGCCTTGGGGGAATAGGTGCGCACGGTCGTCCTTATCAGAAAGTGTCCTTGCGGCGCGAGGCAGCGCAAAAGCAGCCTCACGCAGCTCAAACAGGATAATCGCCGCCGAAGCGATCGGCAAACGGCCCTCTCAGGCTAGCCGCTCTGGCAAAGGCCTCGGCGCTCGGCCCGTCCTCCTCTCCTGCTCGCCGCCCCGCGACGGCTTTGCCTGGAGGCAGCCGCTCGAGGAGCCAAGCTGGGGCCCAGAGCCTTCGGCGAGCAGCCGACGGCCGCTCCGGGATCGAGCCCGGCGCCTGACCGTGGCCGGCCCGCCCCGGCGCTCAGGGAGCCGGGCAGCTGGCTGCGTAGGCGCAGTCCTCGAACTCGTTCCCGCCGACGGGGAGCGAGGCGGTGGCGAGTGGGTTGCCGTTCGGCTCGACCAGCTGGAGCGCCTCGGCCGGGGCGAGGTCGGCGTCGGCGCCGTTCACCGTGGCCTTGTGGAGCTGCACCGTCGACAGGTTCGCAAGGGCTGCGAGCGAGGCGCCCGAGGTTCCGGTCTCGGTCGGCGTCTCCTTGGTCCACTCGGCGGTCGACTCGTCAAAGGCGTACGGAGCCGTCTTGGTGAAGCTCTGGCCGTCGGTGCTGTCCTTCAAGGTGACGGTCCAGAGCCCCGGGGTGCTCGAGGAGATCGAGCAGTCGCTGACGTCGCCTGGACGG